>JAGQOU010000108.1 GCA_020427145.1 Planctomycetales bacterium
GCAACGGGCGCATCAATTGGTTTTCGTAGTCGCGCTGACCGTCGTTGAGCAGGTCCGCCACCTCTTCATCGAAGCGATCATTGAGGTCTTGCGAAGCCTCTCGTGCGGTGCGTCCATTGATATCTCCGCGCGACTCGCGAAAGCGTTTCTTGGCGACCTTTTTTGCCAGCCGGTCCAGCGGGCCTGGCAGCGTGGTGCAGATTCCCGTGATTCGGGTGTCCGCGCATCCTGACGATCGCGTCGGGTCGGCCCGGAAGCCCGCCGCGTCGAACTCGACGGGCGTCACGCTCTCCAAATGCGTCTCCGCCGCGGAACGGACGACGACCGGCCCCTGGCGACCGCGCGTTGCGGTTTCCAGCCGCGTGCGACCAACCAGTTCCAAGCGTCCCGCGTCGCGGCCGAGAACGAGCCGCACGTCGACGTTGGAATACGCGGTTCCGGATCCCGTGACGATCATGCCGTCATACGTCTCGCGGATATCGACCGGCTCCGGCGGCTGTGGGCCGACAAACGCCTGCAGGGCCCGCGTCTGCAATCGAACGATCAGATTGGACGACGACGTCAGCTGCCGCGTCTCGCTCACCAGCGACTCGAAACAGCCGCGCTCGTAGCACCATGCCAGCGCGTCGGCAAGTTCGCGTCGATTTCGTCTGTCAGCCAAATCGCCCCGCGCGAGCAATTCCGCGACGCGCCGACATGCGTCCGCATATTCGTCGGCGGAGGCGTCGGCCAGCGACCTGCGCAGGGCGTCCAGTGCGTTGCGCAGGTTGGCCACCGCGGGGAGTTCCAGGCCTGGATGAGAACCAACATAGACCGCGCCAAGTTGAGCAAGTTCTTCCCGAGAAATACTCGGCGCACCGATAATCTCTCGGCAGCGGTCCAGTTGCAGGTAGTTCCGCCACGCCCGTCCGCGGTCGCCGTGCGATGCGAAAAACTTCTCTGTCTGCGTCAAGGCGGCCAGCGCGTCGCGCCGTCGCTCCTGGCGGCGATCAGCAGCGCGAGTCAACTCGGCGTCGGCGTCAGCAGCGGCTTGAATCCAGCGCTGTTCCAATGCTGCGTCTTGGGATGGGGACGCGCCGTGGGCAGCTCGATCGGCGCCTAGTGCAAGAACGAAGACGATGCCGCGGCAAATTGCTCGCCGCATCGCGGACGGAAGATCAAGTTGCGTGCCGGTGACGATTGAAGACTCCTGGTGGCTATGAGAATCACGGGACGCAAGTCGACCCCGGTTCGCCGCAGCGGCGCCGGAGGTCGGGCATTGAGCGGTTGGTCGATCTGGTAAACGGTGATGTTTCATCGCGGCGGCTCCGTCAAAGAGGTTGCCCGCACGGCGGAGTTCTTGAGCGACAGCCCCGTGGCGTGCCAGCCTGCGTCCTCGGCCACGGCGCGGACTCCGACGATGCCGAGCCGCGGCGCCACAGACGCGTCAAACGGCGGCAGCGTCGAGAAATCGATCTCTTCGAGCCGGTCCTTGCCCAACATGCGCACCAGAAGCTGCGCGTAGATCGACTCCGCTTCGGCCGCCTGACCAGTCCGCAATAGCTCGTAGGTCGCGTAGAAATCGGCTGCCTGGCGAACGAACATCGAAGCGCACGCCTGCCGGCCGACGAAGCCGTCGAGCGCCTGCTCGACAGCGCGAAAGTCCGGCGCGTCGGCCAAAGCGGGAAGCTTGTTGCGACTCGTCGCGACAAAGCGCTGAAACAACTCGAAGTTGGAACTCATCGAAAGGCGATCATTCCAGACCGTCATGCCCGTGCTGGAGAACTTCAGGTGCTGGTTGCCGTCGTCCACGAGCACGGAACCCTCGCCGCCGATCCTCCACATATCGTGCGGTCGTCCCTGCATCGGCAGTCGAGCGACCGTGTCGTCGCCATCGAGCAAGCGGTCCAACGCGTCGGCGACCGCGACGTCGTCGCTGATCTTCATCGAGACGATCATCGCTTCGCTGCGGGGCCCCAGCTTGTGGTCGCGATCGCACATTCCCACGATCTCGACGCACGGCGCGAAATGGTCGAACAGATCCGATTGGAGATCGACCCCCGGCCCGTCGGGAAACGGTTGCCTCCAGTCCTCCAAGACTTCTTCAAAGAGCCCCTCCTCGCCCAAACTGTCGTCGAACATTGGACCGATGTGCGGAAGGGCGTGGGCGAGCTTCCAAGACAGCTGGGTGTACGCGGCGATCGTATCGGGCATCCAAGGGGGCGGCTGGAGCACATCGGCGTTGACCAGATCGAACAGCTGCATGGCCTTGGTACGGGGACCCTCGACGTAAATCCCCGACCTGACAAACCAGTCGCACCCCGCCTCGTTGAGGTAAGCAAGGCCGGCGGCGCCTCGCAAAGAATCGAGCCCGTGACGTGCGGAAAAATCTTTATGCGCGGGGTCGCTGCCAGGGTGTTCTTGCTCCGAGTACAGGCGATCGAGCCCAATCGCGTCGACGAAGAACCGCAGCGGTCGTTGTGAGAATGAAGCATCGGCGTCGCGCGCGGCGAGCTGGAAAGCCGCCTGAAACGCTTTCACATCGGCCAGGGATGATGCGCCGGGCGTGGCGGGAGGCGTGGATTCGCCGCTCGCGGGATTCGACAAGGTCGAACGCCGCGCGATGACATCGGCGATCAGTTCCTGGGAATCTCCCAGCAGCAGCAGATTGTCGACCAGCGCCGCCGCCCGGACCGCTCCGTCGTCTCGGCGCCATGTGCGCGACCCGACTTCCGCGGCGGACGCGTCGACTCGAAACTCATCGCGTTCCAGGCTGGCGGAGACGACCTCAATGAGGTCGCCTGCGCTGCCGTCGGGGTCGACCTCCACGATGACGAGCGTCGCCGGTGCGCCCGGCCCCATTTCGCTGATGGAGACCGACAATCCGCCGCGACAGAGCGTGCGGACCAGATTCCAATCAAACCCCGTCACGTCCCTCCACGGTTGTGCTCGCGACGTCGAGGTCTTGGCAAGTTGTTGCTCAAACGCTGCGAAGTCGTCGCTGCTCAGCAGGCTGCCGAGATCCGTCTTCACCCACGCTTCGGTCAGCGCCGGCAAACTCTCCGTGCCCGCCCACGCCAGCGTCGTCGCCGGCAGCCATTGCTCGGGGCGCCAGGCGTCCGCGGCGCAGACGGATCTCCCGAACAGAGCAGTTGCGCTAAGCAAGCAGAACAGTAGCCAACGATTTCGTGTCATACTCAAAATGTCGGGTCGAGGTGATGTTGACGATGCGACAGATTTGCGGCGGCGTGTCGCAGGGGGCTTTTTACTTGGCAACGTCCTTGTTCATTGCTCGCATCTCTGCTTCCGTCAGTTCCTGCAGCCACGCCTCCGGTGCGTTGTCGAGCACGTACTGGTAAAATCCCTTTGCGCGCTGCGAATTCTCGCGCTGCGCAAACACGCGCCCGAACAGGAAGGCCAATCCCCGTTTGAGCGGCGGCTTGAACGCCTTGTTGTTTCGTAGCGAGTCCCACATGTCCTGACTGTAGGCGCCCGACCACAGGACCAGAATGCTTCGCATGTCGCCCTCGGACAAGTGCCCCTCATTGAAAGCCGCGATGATTTCCCGGCATTGGTCCTTGACGAAGGCTTTCAATTCCGGCGAGAGGTTTCGATCGGGGCTCGGATAGAGCGTTAGCACTGCGGCGGAATCGAGCAGTTGAGCAAGGACTTCAAAGGAGCCTTCCGCGAGTCGCATTTCCAACAGAAGCATCCTTCGCGCCAGCGCACGGCCCTCAGGCGTGCCCCAGGTCATCTGGAGAACGTCCGCGATGAATTGGCTTGGCGCCTTGCTGAGCAGCACGAGTTTGGCGGCCCGCCCCATTCCTGATCCGCCCAGGTGCACGTCGACAATTTGGCGGATCTTGCTGGGGGTGATTTCGTGGCACCAAACTGTCAGCAGCGGGTCGGTGCGCGTTGATAAATCGAGGTAAAACATGTCGGCTCCCTGCAAGTCCTGGTCGTTGCGGGGCCGCGGCCTTCCGTGCTCCAGCCATGCCCGGAGCGTGCCTTCCGACCAGGTCTTTTCAGCGTCCTGCTGCTTGCCCTGGTTCCACAGCAACATGCCGCGCAGCGCACACGCCTCGGCGTAGACGCCGTGGTCGAATCGCTCCGGCGACTTGAATTTCAAGAACTGATCGAGTTCATCGACGGCGGCGTCCTCGTCGTTGCGGGCCAGCAGCAGCCGCGCTCGCTCGACGCACAGCGGGAGTTTGTCGTCCTCGTCGGCGAACTCGCCCGGCGGGTCGTTGAGCAGGTCCCATGCATCCCCCGGGCGGCCGTCGTTTCTCAGCAGCCAGGCGAGGTCGCTGATCAGCGCGCATCGCTCGCGAGCCTGCAATTGGTTGTCGGCGATCAAGTCGCGCAGGATCGCTTCGGCTTCGCCGTCGTGGTGCATCACGCGATGGGCGTCGGCAAGGCGCCACCTGACGGCCCGCCGCGACTTGGCGTCTCCCTCCAACAGGTCGTGCATCGCCGCCGCCAGCTCAAGGTCGCGAATGTCGCCGCCCGGCACGAAGGCAATGCGAAACCGATTCCCCATCTTCGAGAAATACCGCAGCGCGATATCGCGCTCGTACGCCGGCAGTTGGCGGACGATTTCTTTGAGACGTTCCGAATGAACATTCGCCGCCAGATCCGCGGCGCACACTCCCAATTGCTCTGTTTCGCCCAGCGAGGCCAAGATGGTGAGCAACCGCGTGGCGGCGCGAAGCTGCCAGGCTGTCGCCTCGGAGCTGTTTTGTTCGTCTGCCTCGTTCGCCGCCGATTCGCCCTTCGCGTGGTCGGCCTTAAAGGCCTCCCAAAGTTCGCGAAACATCGGTTCCGCGGCTTCGGGGCCCTCGATCGCCGCGACGCAATTGGCCGCCTTATATTTGGCCTCGGCCGTGTCGTAGTTCTTGTAGATCTCCAACGCCGTGCTGTATTTGCGCGCCAAGTAGTCCGCGTCAGCCGCTTCCCACTCGGAGGGTTCGCGCGGCGGCGATGCGACGGTCGCCTTGAGGCCGAGCAGCCGACTGTGCGTCGGCCAACGCAACGCGATTCCGCCCTGGAGCTCGTCGGGCAGCGGATACGAATCGGTCACCGTCGCCGCATTGAGTCCGTTGATCGTAATCTGCAATTCGTTGGTCCCTGTCCGCGCGGCGCGGATGGACATCGGCCCGGACGCGAGGGGCGCGGGAATCACTCGCAAGACTTCATTCCCGCGGAGGATGACCGCCACGATACGGTCGGCTGGCACGCTGCCCAGCGGACGGAGCATGGCGAGACGCGTCGGCCTGACGAATTCCGGATCAAAATCTGTCGTCGTCACTAAGAATTCGTAGGCGAGCTTCTCGTCGGCGCGCAACGCGATGCCGACGAGTCCGCTGCGCTCCCAATCGGCGAAGGTCGCCTCGACCACAACGTTGCCGACGATTCGCCCGGCGTCGAGGACGACGGGTTGGTCCCACTGCTTCACGGGGCGCTCGTCCTGCAGAACGCCGCCGAGCGGGGACGGGCTGAGCGCCGTATTCTGCACGCCGATCGCCTGGACGAGTTCGGCGGTCGCGGCGCCGCCGGCGTCTTTCAAATCGTCGGCGTCGAAATCGATGACGGTATTCTCGCCCTGTTTGCGGGCTGCGACCCGATCGCGCCAGTCGGCGGCGACGGCCGTCATTTCCTCCGTCTCGCCCGACCCCGCGAGCGACAACGCCGTTTGCTCGAACCGGTCGATTTGTTCCAGAAGTTGGCTCGCGGTGGGGGCCTCGACGCGCGGCTGTCGCAACGCGGCCGTCAGGCGGCGCTCAAACTCGTCGCGGATTTTGACGAGGTTCGTCTCGGCGGATTGCGGCGCCAGCGTCGACAACTGGCGAACCATGTCGGCCTGTGAGTCTCCCAGCAACTCTTCCAGGCCGGAAGTTTTTTGCAGAGACTTATCGACGCCGTAGTTGAGATTTGTAATCCGGTTGGCTCGGCTGATGAGCGCGGCCGCCAGGGTGGCCGCGATCGTCGTCAGCAGCAGCGCCGCTGCGCCGGCCATCACCCAAGTGCGATGGCGGCGTCCGAACCGCGCCAATCGCTCAATCAGGTTTTCGCGATAGGCGGACACGGCACTGTCGGCCAGCCACGCTTCCACATCCTCGCCCAATTCTTTTGCCGTCTGGTAACGCCTGCCCGGGTAAGTCGCTAGCGCGCGGGTGCAAATCGCATCCAACGGCTTAGGCACGCGGGGATCGGTCCGCCGCGGGGGCGGGAAATCTCCCTCCGCCGTTCGCTGCAGCACCATCTCCAGGCTCTCCGCCTCGATCGGCGGGCGTCCGATCAGCAGCGCGTAGAGCGTGGCGCCGAGACTGTACACGTCCGACGGCGGGCCCATTCGTCGGATGTCGCCCACGGCCTGTTCGGGCGACATGAAACCGGGCGTTCCCATGCCTGTTCCCAGACGCGTGACGAAGTCCCCG
The DNA here is from genome assembly GCA_020427145.1 of Planctomycetales bacterium. Lineage (GTDB taxonomy): Bacteria > Planctomycetota > Planctomycetia > Pirellulales > Lacipirellulaceae. The sequence goes on from JAGQOU010000108.1 coordinate 6,417, forward strand.
TCGGAGCCGCCTGGCGGCGAATCGACGACGGTGTCCGCCGACTGCGGTTTGACGACGCGATCGCCGCCGGCGTCGGCCTGCATGCGCTTTGCCAAGCCCCAATCCAGCACAATCGTCTCGCCAAATTGGCCGAGCATCACGTTGTCCGGTTTCAAGTCGCGATGCACCACGCCGTGGCTGTGGGCGTACCCGACCGCATTGCAAACGTCGATAAATCGGCCGAGCAGCTGGCGAAACGCCAGGGTCTCGAAGGAAGCGCCGTTGGCATGAAAACGTTGAATCGCGTCGGCCAACGTCCGCCCCTCGATGAACCGCATCGCATACAAGGGACGGCCCGAAGCGTCGAAATGCAGATCATAGATCGGAACAATGCCGGGGTGCTCGAGCTGACCGGTCGTCTTCGCTTCGCGGACGAAGCGCTCGCGGCTCTCAGGGTCGTCGGCGCGCTTGGGAATGATCTGTTTGAGGGCGACCCGACGGTCGAGCGTATCGTCGTGGGCCACTGAGACCATTCCCAGACCACCCCGCGCATGTTCGCGAACGACTGCATAACGTTCAGTGCCTTCAGCGGAAGCTGACGGCGGTCCGCCGGCAGGGTCCGCGCCGGGGCCCTGAGTCGCATAGTGAATACCCCGCGTGCTCTCATCCAGGTGCGTGTCGACAGTGCGTTTGTCACGCTCACCGACCGATTCGGAATCCACAGAGTTTCCTTGCTCGGCGGCCTCCGGGGCGGCGGTGCGATACGTGGCGATTTCGCTCCCCGAGGGCGCATCCGCCTCCGCCCCTTCCGGGTGCGCCGCAGGGGAGCTGCCGTCGGTTTCGGGTCCGGAAACGATGGCCGTCCGATCATCGGGGGCCGCCGGCTGCACGCCCGTTCCCCGTTTGAAGACGGAATTGAAGATTCGTGTACTCAGCCCAGCCATAATTCCTAATACCGGCGCGGTCCAGCGGCTTCTGCGATCGACACCGGTCAAATCGCAGGTCACAGAATATACGGCGACCGGGGTCGACCTCCAGTAAAAACTGGGACAGTTTTTTCAATTCTCGCCGCGGCGAGACTACAAGTTACGGAGTCCGCTGCCCGGGGTCTACAACCTAAGCGGATCCGCGCCTGCTCTCGCACCGGCGATACCGCTTGATGATCTGTGTCTCAAACGGCAAACTCCGCAGCCACGGACCCTTCAGCGTCACCACTCCCGCGTTCATCACGAGCTTTCGCTCGTACGAACCGGCACGCGCCGCACACCTGGTCCGCCTCCGCCTCCAGCAGATCATTGAGAGTCGACTCCACGCTTGAGCGCACCGCCTCCTCAACATGGCTACGAACCCGCTCCTCGTCGACTTGAAACACGCTTCCTGTTACATTCGCCATCGTGGCAGCCTCCTTCACTTGGTAGGGGTAGGAATTCGCAATCAAATTCCTACCAAGCAGGGACTGCCCAAAGCAATGTGCGCATGAATTAGGACGTTATCCCGGTTTTCAAATGCTCAGCACTGGCCGGTTATGGATGCTCGGTGACATTTGTAACGCGCGAGAGTGCTCAAAGTGAGCGCGCATTTCGCTGCCGTGAAGAGCGGGCGGTGAAAGAGACCTTTGCGACGCCGCCTGTTTCCTTCCGGATGGCGGGGATGCATCCGCCATCCTTCCAGACGCGTGCGGCCCCGTCGCCTGTCGAGCGTTACTGGTCTGCGAGCTCGATCTCGAATACTGCAGCGAACCGTTGAACCGATGTGGGCTCGGAGTCTCTATCTAGCTTGATAAGCAAAGCATTTGGCGTCTGGTCCCATGAAACCTCTCCGACTCCGAGTAACCGCACTTTGGCTATTCTCTCGGAAAGCAGTCCGGCATTCGAGCCGAGGGACGATATGGCGACGGTGCGAGACGCTGGCCACTCCATGACGAACGCGTAGATCCGCCGGGCCTTTCTCAGAAAGCGGATGTCCGCGGCCGTAAACGGTTTACCATGTCCCTCGTTGAATCCTTGGGCGTTGAGAGGATTTTCTTCCTCCGCCTTGGGTCCTTCGCCGTAGATCTTCCACGGTCGGGTTCCATAAATGGCTTCACCATTGGTTGCCATCCACTGGCCGATTTGGTCGACGATCGTACGCTCTTGCTCGTCGATGGTTCCGTCGCCGCGGACCGGGATGTTTAAGAGCAAATTGCCGTTCTTACTCACAACGTCGATAAGCATCCGAACGACGTCGTCCGCGTGCTTGTAGTCGCGGCGATCGTAAATGCCACGGTCATAGTGCCACTTGCCTATGCAGGTACAAGTTTGCCATGGAACGGGCTCAATTCGCGTCGCGGAACCCCGTTCGATATCCCACACCAGGCATCGGCGTTGCCTCTTGTCCAGGATCTTTCCGAACAACACGGCCTCGAGCCGTCCGTCGTGATCGGCCATGTTATCGTTGTAGAAGCGGGCGGCGATCCGCAGACCGACGTCGCTGATGGGCCAGAGAGGCAAGGCCGTGTCGTCGAAGTAGAGTAAATCGGGATGGTATTGGTTGATCAGGTCAATCGTCCGGTCGTAGAAATTGGAGCAGTATTCCTCATCCGGTTTGCTATCGTCGGCGGTCCAATGCCAGCGGTCGTGGATGCGGCCGAGATCTGCGAAATGGGGACTGGGCGAGTGGCGCTGGGCGTACAGGTCCTGCGGATCAAGACCCTCCCACCACGTTCCAGCGCCGTCGTCTTTGGAGAGTTTTCCGTCGTAGGGCACGCCGGCGAATTCACCATCTCGGTCGGCGCCTTGGGCCGTTTCGAACCACAGCCAAGCGTGGGCAGCATGTAGGCTGACGCCGAAGGGGAGCCCGTTCATTCGCGCTGCGCGGGCCCATCCGCCGATGATATCCTTCTTCGGGCCAACTGCTACTGAATTCCAGGGTTGGTGCTTGCTATCCCACATGTCGAGATTGTCGTGGTGATTTCCCATGGCAAAGAAATAGCGGGCGCCAGCGCCTTTGTAGAACCCGACCAACTCGTCTGGATCCCAGTTCTGCGCCTTCCAGCCATGGATGACGTCCTTGAAGCCGACTTGCGACGGGTGGCCATAGTCCTGCAGATGCGAGTTGTACTGCGGATGTCCCTGTGAGTACATGTGTCGGGCATACCAATCGCCGCGTTCGGGAGCACACTGTGGTCCCCAGTGGGCCCAGATGCCGAATTTCGCGTCGCGGAACCACTCGGGCGTTTGATATTGCTCCAGTGATTGCCATGTCGGTTCGAAACGCTCCGACGCCGCGGAAACGGTCCGACCGGCGATGGCCAGATCTGCAGCACCAAGCAATTGGGCGCTCGGCCCAAGCGATAGAGTCGTCGCAGCACCGGCGGCCGAACTTAGAAAGTTACGTCGATTCAGCGGATTCATAGTACGGTTCGGGGGTACGATTCTCTTGGAAGACTTCCTTGAGACCAAAGGGCTCAAGCTGCGGAATACAATTTGTGCCCTTAGGCATTTGTAACTACGGGAGCGCTCGCTAATGGGAGTGCGGGGCGGCAAACGCTGCCGCCCCGCACCGGACACTTCTTGTCTGCCCCGCAGCAATCGACTAATGTCGCTTGCGCCTGACAAGAAGCGACAACATACCGATGGTCAACATCGAGAGGGCTGCCGGCTCGGGAACGGAGTACAGAGCGAATCCGGCGAACGTTGTGTCCCAGCCGCTGCCGCGAGTGTCTTCGATGAAGATATCCTGGTAGCCGTTGGCGTCGGCAGTGAAGGAAGCCAGCACGTAGGTAGGCATTTGGACCGAGAATGAGTCGGATTGGCTGCCAGAGTAGTCGTCCGCGTCATTATAGCGTTGAGTGCGGTCGGCCGAGCCGGAACGACCATCAGACGCCAGTAGCTGTGCGACATACGCCTGACCGGGAATCAGATCGCAAATTCGGAGAGTTTCCGGCTTGGAGGAGTTGCCAGAGTTCGCCCAGGCCTGACCCTGCAGGATGGAGTTCAGGCCGGCATCGCCTGTGTCACCGGGAAACAATCCGCCGTTGTTCTCGGAACCCGCACGAAACATCGAAGTCGTCGTGCCGGATGGATCTCCTCCGTTGATCACTCCATCCGCAAAGTTGATCCCATTGGCCGTCTGAGCGCCGGAGCCAAAATTCACGGCCTGTACCAAGACGGCACTGGGATAAGCAGTAGCCGGGGCGTCCAAATCGGCGCCGGCGGTGATCACAACCGAATTGCCAAAACTAACAGTCGCCGCGCTTGCGGGATTGTTTAGCGAACTGAACGCAAGCAGTCCGCATGCCAGAAAACACCACGCGCAGCTACAAGCGTAGCACCTGGAGTTTTCAAATTTCTTTCGTATCGCCATTAGAACCTCCACCAATGATGAGAAAAAGTCTCGAATCCTTCAACAAGAACCCAGCCGCGTCCAACAGCGACTGTCCTAAAAACTCAGCCCATAAAACCAGGAGGACCTCCCCGCACATTCTCCCGAGATGCTAATCGCGAAGGTCAAACCGGATTGCCCGAATCAAACCAGGGATGTCATCTGAAGCCTCGTGGCCCAAAGTTGTATTTGCGTTGAATCGTTCCGGGACGACCTCCTTGCCATTAACCGTCTTTGATACCCGGACACGGTACAGCCCAAAAAATATCCCCGGGAACCTGTCGTTGTGGCCGCTGATCACGGCTGTTCCCGTGTAGTCCGTTTCTCCGCTGCATGCTTTAAACGAATCGCCCAGAAAGGCTTCTGGCTCAAACGTTACGGCGGCCTCGGGCAGCGGCTGGCCATTGAGCGACACCATAACGGTTCCCGTGCTCAGGCTCGCGGAGGCAGCTTCGTAGTGTTCGATTCGCGCGGCAATCTCCTGGGCGTCCAGTGCATCGTCGCCATCGGTATCGATCCGCGGGAATGCGATCGCCAGTCCGGGGCAGGCCGCCACTTCACCCTGGTCGATTCTTCCGTCGCCGTCGGCATCGTACTCGGCAACTGCCGCTTCAGCAGAAGCCGAGGGACTGAAATCAGGCTTCTCTGGTCGACCAGGCGTCGAATTACATCCGACCAGCGTGGCGTGCAAACAGCCCGCTAGAACTAGACAATAAGGGTTTTTCCAAACGCTCATTTCGTTTTGCTTCTTCTGCGAACTAGCGATCATCGTAAGTGAAGCCATCGCTACGGCTTCCTAGCGACGCCAAAACCTCCTTGTCAATGTCGTAGCCAATCCCTCGGACCGAACCATCGCACATGGAGGCTTGAAAAACGGCCGCGTGAGCGCTGCCAAATTGTTCGGAACCATTCGCGACGCCTGGGGTATCGGGTTGAGGCTGTCGCGCGATCACAGTCGCGGGTACGAGCTGACCGCCGCGAGTCGGATTCCACTGGGGTACCCAACGCGTTGTATCCCAATCGTTTCCGTTAAACGCCGAACCATTGTCCGCGTAGTCGGTACCCGTGTCGTAACGGTCAGAAGCCAAGAATTTTTCACCAATGAGCAACGTCTTCGTTGTGCCATCCGTGATTTCCCTTAACTCGACTTCGCTTTGCTCCGTCGAGATGCCGTCAAAGTACTGGAGGCCATTGACATCATGAGGGAACGTGCAGTTGGGATAGTCGGTGAGACAAGCGATGGCGGGTCCTCTTCCCAAAGTGATGGCGCCGCCGCCGTTGATCGCGTAGTCGGTTCTGATTGACGCATCCGGCGCGGCAGCGTTGATTACCCGCTCCCCGACAGCAGGCGGGTAGGTCCGCACGGACCGGCGTGTCGGACAGATAAGAATCTGCAACGGAGTCTCACTGGCCTGAGCCAAAGCGTTGTATTTTGCGCCGCCGGGCGTTGAACCAGTGAGCCCTCGGCCAATTGCGCGGAGGTTATCCTGTTCCACGAATTCAAGAATGTTGTAGATCCAACCGCCGGGCTGCCGTGCGCCGTAGCCCATATCTGGGTCGCCCGTCCAGAGATATCCCCAGCCGTTGGATGGCATCGAGCCATGTGTATCCGCATGATTGAGGCAGGCGAGGGCCAAGTTCTTGAGGTTGGTGGAACATTGAGTGCGGCGAGCCGCTTCGCGCGCGGCCTGCACCGCCGGAAGCAACAAAGCAACCAGCACGCCAATGATGGCAATCACCACCAACAATTCGACCAACGTAAAACCAGGGGACGCGAGCACACGACGATTGGATTGGGTCATCCTAAAAGACCTCCGATAAAACAACCGCGCGGCGCATACCTGGTTTCAAGCCTTAGCCCGCGGAATAGAAGAGTCATGGCAAATGCAGCGAGCAGCGCGCCGGCCGATTGCGGCTCGGGAACGAACGCAGCGAGAACGTCCGCGGCAGCATTTTGGTGCGAGTTCAATAGTGCAAGTCGCAACTGCGCCGCATCGCGCAGGTCGGTAATGCCATCCAGATTCAAATCGCCTTGCTGCCACGACTCGACGCCCACGGTGGCGGTCTTGAGCCAACCGGCTCGCAATGCTGCTACGTCGAGCAGGTCGACGACCGAATCGAGATTAATGTCGCCATTGATACCCGGCGTGGAAATGCCCTCGAATCGGTAAATCGTGTCGTTGTACTTGCTAATCAGGTACAACTCGCCCGCTGCATCCTGCCCGAAGCGAACATTCGCGCGATTGGCGCCGACGATGTCCTCAAGACTGACGAGATTCCCCCCGGCGTCGAGCAAACGCAATTCGAACATTTCGCCAGGCATCTCGTCGTTCACCAGATCGCTCTGGTCGACGTAGTAGATTTCATCCTGCGAAAGATTGCTGAGTAACAGCTTGCCTTGAAGACCAGGCGCCATGGCGCCGCGATAAACGGAGCCTGCGACCAGCGCCGACAGGTTGTCGGCGTCGAGTTGGTTGCGTTCGTGGCTAAATTGGGCGACCGGCGACGTGAATCCGTCGTTCAGGCGGTTGATGTTCGTGAAAGTCGCGGTTTGACCCGCAGCGTTCTTGCCCACGTAGGTCGCCGACGTGGCGGTCACGTCGGAGCCATCGCCCAACGGAATGTAGCGCATCGAACTGCCGGTGTTCGTGAGGTCGACGTGCAACCAGGTCCCTTCGATCTGGCCCCAACCGTAGTTGTTACCAGCTTCGATAAGGTTGAGTTCTTCGATCGTGTTTTGAGAAATGTCGCCGCTGTAGAGGGCGCCGGTCTGGACGTCGAAGAGCATCGTCGTGGGATTTCGAAATCCTTTGGCATAGATTTCGTCCAACACGGCGTTGCCGGGGTCGTTGGCCCCGGCAAACGGGTTGTCCGCAGGAATGCCGTATTGCCCGTTCGCACTGTTGCTACCCAGCGGATTGATGCGGATCAGGCTCGACTGAATTGCCTGCATGTTTTGGCCGTAGCCAAAAATGTTTTGGACCGTGTTGCTACCAGAACCACTGCCGCCTCCGTCTCCAAAAGCGATGTAGAGATTTCCGTAGTCCGCATCGCCAGGCCCCGCTGTGGGATCGAAGTTAATCTGACTGGCGACGTGGTCAGTCGCCGGGTAGGCCACGCGCATCACCGATCGATACGAGGGATTTCCTCCCGCTAAATCGTTGAAATCCCATTCTCCCAGGGCATAGTGCGCCACGGCGTTCCCGCCGCCCGCCGTATCGAAGGTCGCCGACCCGCCGGAAGTGCTCTCCCGCGACATGGTGTACAACAAGCCGTTGTTGGCGAAATCGGGATGGAAGGCAAAGCCGCGCAGTCCCTGGCCAGAAAACGGCCCGCTGGTGCTGAACGACGCGCGGAGCGAGTCGACGTCGAGCAAAGGCGTCGGATTGCGTACGCCGTTCATGTCGTATTCCCATATCTGTCCGGGCGTCGTGCCAAAATAGAGATGGTCGCCATATTGCTGCATCTGCGCGACGTCGCCGGGCAGAGTCGACCAGGGCACGACTTTGACCGGCGGAGCATTGCCGACCGGGACGGTATCGAGCCCTAGATCAGCGAGCGTAGCATTGCCGCCTCCCGGACGCTGAAAAGGATTGCCCGCGCCGTCGACGATCTGGTCGCTGATAATGTTGTTCGTCGCCAACGCCGAGTCGACGGAGCAGAATGGCGCGATTGAGAACACTACGGCACAGCAAAGCCGCACTCTGCGCCAGGCATCCTGTTTCCGAACATCTACGTCGCCAAATGACATAAAGCTTTGCAACCCCAAAGTTGACGTCGACTTCGCAGCCGTCCGGTGATACTCCAGCCAAAAACTCGTCGACCGGCAGCGGGACCGTGAGCTCCCGTGCGTCGCCCGGGAGCACTTTGCTCCGCTCGACCGAACTACCGACGCCTCGTAGCGGAAAATCCAGTTCCGCCGAGCATCAAGACGAAGATCGATAACGCAAGCGCCCCCGGCTCGGGGACGGCCGCCGCCGCTCCGACTGAAAGCGATTGTCCAAAATGGCCTTGCCAATCGGACAGGCTGCCTAGAGTCGGATTCCGTTGCCACGCCAGGAAGTCGGCGCCGTCGACGCGGTCATCGTTGTTGAAATCTCCCGGGAGTCCTGCTGGCTCTCCGATGTAGGTTACTGGGCGTGGCACGACCGTACCGTCGGTCTGACGATACGAGAATTGCAGGTCACGCGCGTCGATCGACGTGCTATACGCGTTGCCCAAATCGATGGAGCCGCCTGGTACGAGGCTTGAGTACGGCAAGGCGTCGTTGGGGTTGAGATACCACTCCGCCATGCCGCCGTCGGTCGGGTTGGTTGCTTGCTCCCACCCGTTTCCCATGCCGTCGCCCTGGGGAAAACCGCTCAGTGGCGCACCCCGCTCCGAGATACTTGACCAAGCTGCCGGCAGCAACGAAGCTCCTGCGCTTGTAATCTGATAGCTGTCGAAGGATATCGCATTGGGAGTTTGGTTACTCAATGACAGGTTTCCAGTTTCACGATCGACGGTCAGGCTCAGCCCGTGTGGAGATGACGAGGTCAGAACAAATCCCGCCAACCCTGCCAGCACGTCGCTAGGCCCGTAAAAGCTAATTCCTTGCGTCGTAGAGTCGGCCGTGAAATCGGCGCTGGCGGTCAGGACATGCGAAACCGTGTCGAGATCAAGATCTCGATAGCGGTGAATCTCACCGGGGGCGCCTCCGTCGACGCTCGCGACAAATTGGTCTCGCCCCGTGCAACATTCACGCGTATCGGCCGGGCCAAGCACCTGCAAACGATAACTGGCCCCAACCTGCAATCCCTGTAATGTAACCACGACCGGAGCCTCGTCGTTCCAAGCGTGTGTATTGAGTACGTCATCCAGCGCCGTTTGATCGGTGGGCACAGGATACAGACCGGCCGGCCCGCCGTTAAACCCGGCCAAAGGGCCCGCGACGTTGTGCGTAATCCTAGTTGAGTCTTCCATCGCTTCGAAGAAGACGCTCGTGCCGCCCACGTTCACCGTTCGATCCATGGCAGGCCCGCCGGCGTTAATTGCATAGACCACTTCGCCGAGCGACAAATCGATATTGTTGCTGTCGACGAATTCCGTCGGCGCATCGAAGTTGAACGCGACAGCCCAGGCCTGCTGGCTGGACAACGAAACAATCGCGACTAACAGAACTGAGCAGCGGACAACGCAAGACCACCACCGACGACTTCGGACCAGGCCGCCCCCCCCGAGCGCGAGTACAGCCAGAAAGAGACAGCTGGGCTCGGGAACACTCGCGACCAACGCAGCAAGCGCACCAGCGCCATTTGCGGCGTCATACGCCTGCTCGAAAATCGTGAAATCGTTGAGATCCTGGTCCATATCGCCATCAAGATCCCCTTTGAGATAGGCCTCCACTAGCGTTGTCGCTCCCAGCGGCGAGCTGAAGCCGTTCTTGAATTGGGTCCAATCGCTTCCATTGATTGCCCCGTCGCCGCTCAGATCGCCAATAGCAATTGGAGTGCCGGTAAATACGACGTCGACTGATTGAGTCGTCGAATCAGCCAGAGTGATCTCCGCGATCACGTCCTCAAACGGTGTTTGGATCCACGGCGTTCCGAGGTTAATTTTCTGCAACGGGCTAAACACGGCGGCGTCGCCGGGCGTGTCAAAATTGAACTCGCTCAAATCAGTCGTCACGCTGGGATCGCTCGTCACCACGGTCCAGTCGTCGTTGGGATCGACTGTCTTGTTGCCACTTTCGTCATAGGCGGTCGAGATCTGCGTCCATTGCCCCTGGTCGAACGACCCAGCGGCTGAAGTCAACGAGTAACCCAACAGAGAACTTGCCGCTTGAGAGTTGGTGTTCTCCAGAATCACCGAGCCCGTATCGCGGTTGATCGTGATTTGCGGATGAGGAATCGCCGAAGGGCTGCTTGACGTGAGGATCAACCCGCTAAACGCCGCGTTATTGACTCCGTCAAACACCAGTTGCTGCGAGGTTGAATCGGCGGTGAAATCGCCGATTGCCGTGATCACGTGAGACACGGTGTCGAGGTCGTAATCCTGATTGCGGTCGATATACCCCGTTGTGCCGCCGTCAGGGCTGTGTACGTCGTGGATCCGGCCGCCGCAGCAGTCGCGAGTATCCGCGGCTCCGATCACTTGGATGCGATAGAACTGTCCCACGGTCAGGTTCTGAAGAGTGACCGTCGCGGCAGCGTCGTCGTTCCAGGCCTGACCGTCCAAGATTCGGTCGAGCGAGAGTTGGTCTGTCGCGGTGGCGTACAGATCTCCAGGAGTCGCGGCATTGTTCATGTTGGGGAAATCGGTCGCCAATTTGCCAACGTTCACGGCGTTGCCCAGCGACTGGAAAATCACGGGCGTGGCGCCAACAGTCACGGTTTCATTGGGGACTGCCGTTCCGCCTGCATTGATCGCATAGATCAATTCGCCGAGACTGAGATCAATGCTCGAACTGTCGATGAATTCAACCGATGTATTGAAGTTAATCGGGACGCCAGAACTTCGAACCGGGAACACGACGGCTGCAATTGCGAGTAAGATCAGAGTTCGACCGCTGAGCAGATATTGCATTGTGTTCATCCTTATCCCTCAAAATTGACTGCAGCTGCAAATGACAGGAGTACTCCGGAACCGGAAACTGCAGCTCGCTATGAATTAGTCGACCGGAATGCGCGAACCGAATATTTGTGCCTGATGGCGACTGCGTCTAACTTGGCAGTATTCAACCAGCAGAGCGCTCCCAAATTCGGCAGTCACTACGCAAACGCCAGGCGCCAGCCGAGATACGAGATAACTGTCGGTGATCGGCCTAGGAATCAGCCGAAGGTGACGAGTTAGCACCACACCGAGACGACGCAAAGTTATCTCTTGCGTATTCGCCCAGGTCGGCGCCACAACAGCGTCGTCGCCTTGCAGGCAAGCTCGCGACGCACTTCCACGGTACTAACGTCACGACCACGCCGAACTGGAATCAAAAAATCCTGGAAAAAGGAGAAACCGTCTTGCGGCAGTTTCGTCGACCAGCCGTAAGTAGGGGCGCATTCTGGGCCATGGCGTCCCGAAGCGAGTGCCAAGCGGGGCGTTGAGTCTCGTGGCATCGCAGCTTGATGCAGGGGTTTCGTTAGTCCAGGAGTGCTGCGTTTTTTGACAATTCTCTCGGCTTTTGGACTCCAAGTTCTGCTTTTCGCGACGTTTGCCCCAAGGAGCGAAGGAAGAACGAATGCATCATTTTGCTGCAGCCCCGTTTTGGGCGGCGTGCGCCACTTCTCTGGAATCGCGGCGTCGCAGTGCCCCGTGAACTTTGCGAATCGTGGTACGCCAGCGATACTGGCTGCAGAACGCTTGGCAGCAGAACGCATCGAAGAGCGGTGAGGTTTTTGTGGTGAACGATCGCAACGACGAGGGGGCGAGCCCAGGCCTTGGGGGACCGTTGCCTGCGGCTGGCCGCGCCGAGGATGGCGTCGTCGAAGAGTTTATTCAGTTGCACTCTGCTGCGCGGGAGCGGTTGTTTTCATACGCACTTGCGATTTCGCCGAGTTGGCACGACGCAGAGGAGATCATGCAAGAGGCCAGCTTGATTCTCTGGCGCAAGTTCGACACGTTCGGCCGGTCGACCAACTTTTTTGCCTGGGCGTGTCAGGTGATTCGCTACGAGCTCTACAACCGTCGACGCCGTGAAAGTCGTCGTGGACTCGTATTTAGCAATGAAGCTGTGGAGCGTATCGCGGATATTGCTGCGCAGCAGGGAGCCGAATTCGAAGATCGCTGCGAAGCACTGCGCCTGTGCCTGCAGCACCTGCCATCGGCGGACCAGAAACTGATCGAGTTGCGATACCATCGCGATGCGTCGACCGCCACAGTTGCCGAACGAACCAATCGTCCCCTAGAATCAGTATACAAGTCGCTCCAGCGAATTCGCCGGGCGTTAATGACATGCGTCGAACGCCGACTGACAGCTGGCATGTAAGGTGTTGGAAGCAGGGCTAGGGAAATGAATGAAGTCCGGGAAAGGGGCGACAAGTACGATTCCGGCCCCGCTCGAGAGGTAATCCGGCTTGCTGAGCGGATGTTCGAGGGGGCTTGGAGCGAAGAGGATCGAAAGAGACTCGACGCCCTTGTGTCGACCAGCGACGAAGCCTGTCGAGTCTACTTGGACTTCGTTGCCATGCAGTTTGCGCTGTTTCGGTTGAATACGGTCGCCGAGCCTGCGACGGAAGTTGGCGAGGAAGCGGGCGGCGAACTTGGGCATGCACCGGTTGCCCCTTGGTCGGAGAGCACGCGATCATGCTTGCCGGCCGCGCGGGGCAGCGTCGATCGAGAGAAAGAACTCACGACGCCGCTTGCTCCCCAGGTGCGGAGCGCCAAGTATTCGCGATATTCGCGTGATCAGCACAATTCTCTGCATCGCGAAATGCGGGTCTTGGTCGGGTTAGCAATGGGCGTTGCCGCCACGCTGCTTTTCCTCGGACTGAACGGCATGCTCCAATGGAAGGAGCAGACACAGCCTCAAATGGCCGCTAACGCACCGGGTTTGCACGATCCGGATGACGAGATTCACTTCGCCATATTGACAGAATCCGTGAATTGTCAGTGGAGTGGCGCTGTGCCTGTGGGGCTGACGGCGAAACCTGACTTGGCGGAAACGCCTCGTGTTCTATCGCTTGCCTATGGCCTTGCGCAGTTCTCGGTGGGGGCAGACGCAGATGTCGTAATCGAAGGTCCAGCGAAGCTTTCGTTTCACGACAGCGATACGATCCAATTGCTCGAAGGAAAGTTGGCTGTCAGCCTAGCGGAGTATGGCGAGCCGTTTCGCATCCTGACCCCTCACGGCAACATTCAGGTCCGTCCGGGGGGAGCAATATGCGCCGACGTGACCACCAATTTGGAAGTGCAGTCGATGCGAGAAGGCGCCGAAGTCACGTGGAGTACTTCCCGTGACGTACTGCACCGCCATGTTGTTGCAGCCGGCGCCGGCGTGCGTATCGAACCGTGGTCGGAGAAAGGCGGCGACGCCACGGAAATCGCGTTCGACGAGACGCGATTCGTTACGGATCTGACGCTTCCTTTCGAGCCGGTGAGCCCGCCTGATTTACCCGTTCAGCGGGATCTTGCGTGCTGGTATTCTGCCGATCAAAACGTCAGAACCGACCGTCAGCATCGCGTTGTTTGTTGGGGGGACATTCTCTTTGGCGAAAATGTCGTTGCCGATAACGCGTGGCAGCCGCTGGAGAATCGTCGTCCAATGATCGTCGAGAACGCGATCAATGGCCGGCCCGCCGTTCGTTTCGATGGCCGGCATCAGAGCCTTATGAGTTCGGAACTATCGCTCCCCGACGAGCAAACTATCGCGTTGGTGTTCTGTGAGAGATCACCTTCACTCGAGTCGGGCGTCGAATGGCAGAACTTGTACCCCAACTCCGCGCTGGTGACATGCGTTGGCCCCCCCGGAATTACCCTCGGCGCAGACCGCAAAACCAAACTTGCGAATTTGATTGTTGGAACGCGCGTGCAGGAGGGCGGTGGCGAATGGACAATGGCCTTTGGGAATCATACTGCGAACACTACGATCGATCTTGACGTTCCCGTGGTGGCCACGATCGTCTATAGCGCTGAGAAGCGGAATGTCCAAGTGTTCTTCAACGGGCATCGAGTGATCGACGCCGAGGCAAATCCTGGAGTGGCCAGCGACCATACGAATCTTTGCTTTGCTATGAATGAGAGCGGAATCTTCCCTTTCTTTGGCGATCTGGCGGAATACATTCATTTTCGCCGCGCCCTTTCACCGGCTGAAATCGATGATCTGCACTGGTACTTGGGTGATCGCTACTCATTAGAAATCGCAGAGGAAAAAGAGTCTGCATCACCTTAGGGGGCACGCAAGACTTTTTTGAACCCCGTAAGGCGACCACACTTGGACACCGCGAGAGGGACCTCTACGAACCTCTGCGGCCTTGCTTCCTAAACCATCATTGAGATCGGCATGCCAAGCATGATGAACCAGTTGAGGAGTTTGCATCGGAGTGCGACTTCAGTTTTTTGTTGGGGCGATTCACGACTTTTGAGTAGTTCGCCGCAGGCGCTCTTGAGCCGGCCCATGGCGGTTTCGCCCAGGCTGCGGCGATGATAGCCGCTCCGCGCTTTCCAAGCCTTTCGGCCGTTGCGGTTGATCTGGCGAATCGCCTCGATGCGATCCCACGAGGCGCTGGGCCGTTGGCTGAGCTTGGCGTCTGTGCGGGGCGGAATGAGCGTACATGCGTGCGCCGCACCATCGCATCGTCGATCGTCTGCTGACCGTACGCGCCGTCGCCGTAGCAGGTTTGCAACTCGGCGTCGATCTGCTCCAACAGCGGCAGCGCCGCGGCGGCGGCGTGCGAGCGCGAGTCGGCCGTCGACTCGGCCAGGATCGCATGCGAATCGGGATCGACCGCCAGGTGAACATTTCGCCAGTCGCGCCGCTTGTCGACGCCTTGCTGGCGGACTTTCCACTCGCCTTCGCCGTAGACCTTCAGCCCCGTGCTGTCCACACTACCAGTTGCTCCTCAACGTCAGCGGACGAACTTGGGACGAGCCCAGGCCCGCCGGGCGCTGCTGTCTTGAATGCCACTGACCGACGCACGTGCGGACGATAGCAAGTCCCTCGAAACACGCGATTCCCGAGTCGCAAAGAAGGGCGGGTCATCGGCGTGTGCGATACGCTGACGAGTTGATGGAGCAGGCGATTTCCGGTTTGCGCGGCCGCGTCGAAAGCAGCTTCGTTTGACAGAAGGCCCCGCCGCGAACATCGAGCTTTCTCGGGGCTGTTTGTCACAGCGCCGTTGCCTCTCCGTCGGGGACCGAGATGCTATTTCTTGTTGGCCCCCGTCTCGGATTCTCTCAGGTACTGATCGAGCGGCTCAAGCAAGTTCTTTGCGCGACTCATTTCTTCCGAGAGCGCCCGGGCCGCGGCGATCATGTCCGCCGTCAGGCCGCGGGTCGAAGTGATATTCCGTTTGGCATAATTTTGGGGCGATGGATCCGCGGTGGCAGAGATCAGAAGCAGCGCTACGCCCGCAACCTTGTTCTCCGGCACGCCGTCTCCGCGTACGTACAGCATGCCCAGGTTGCCTATAGCCAGCGCATCCCCCTGCAGCGACGCCTTGCGATACCACTCATTCGCTTTTGCAAAATCAACCTTCGCGCCACGACCATTTTCATACAACACGCCCAGATTGAATTGGGCGGCCGCATTCCCTTGTGCGGCGGATTTGCCATACCACGCCACGGCTTGCTGCTCGTCTTTGCCAACCCCGATGCCTTGCTCGTACATCAAACCCAGGTTGAATTGGGAATCGGCGTCGCCCTTCCTGGCGGCGGCGAGAAACTTTTCGTAGGCGAGTGGCAGGTCGTTGGCCTGGTAAGCTACGATCCCGGCCTCGAAATCGGCAGCTGCGCTGAGATCATCCTGGTCCTGTTGCGGCTCGGCGTCGACGCCGTCGGTCGGCGACGGCAACGCTTCGTCCTTGGTCACTTGCGCCGTGCTGTCGCCGTCTGTGGGATTGTGCTCGGACGTCTTGGTGCATCCCGTTGGCATGAAGCCAAGGACCACTACGAACCCAATTAAGAATCTTGCCATGACTTCTCCCTGGTTTTGCGAATCATCTCGTCTCTGGGAAAACATTCTTACGATTGACTTTCATGTCGACGAGCGTCGTTGCGATTTTCGAGGCGGCCGCAGGGGCTGTGACGAGTGCTGCGCTGCTGCGGGGCCCTGGCGTCGGTGCAGCCAACGACGATCCGCGACGATGAAGCTCAACGACAAATCGCGCGAAAAAATCAGAGACTCAAACGGAACCCATTGCTGAAACTAACGGATGCGGCTGCGCGAGACCCGTGAGGGGTCTCGCGGGCCGCTCCCCCACCTTATTCAACCCCAGATGCTGTCCAACGATTGGGGGCCATCTCAAGGTTTCGGCGGCGGCTACGAGACTACTCTGCTATGTGACGGCAAATTCGTTAAACTTCAAGACCACGTGTTTATCGCGTGGAACGCAATACTCGAACCGTCCACTGACGATTTGCGAATTGAATTTAATGACAAAGGGCTAGCGCACAAGTACTTAGACGATCTATTAGTCTTCCGACCATTCGAAGAGGAGGGCAGGCGAGGCACCAATCGCCGCGTGCGTCTTGCCGGTCCCTCTGGAACAACCGGCCGATGATTCTCCGGACTGACAATCCGGTCGCCGTTCGTCAGTTCGAATACGAATGGCTTGTTGAAAGACGGCCGGGCGGCGAAGTCGGATCCGTAACGCGTCGGGCTGGCAAGACACGGAACGGCTGCCGGCGAAAGGCTGGTAAGTTCGAGGAGTTCATGTGTGTCGCTGGGCGCTGGCGCGGTGGCGCCGATGCGGTGGCCGGCTCGTGGGTGATCGGCCAGCCGTTTCGCCCGGCAAACTCGGGCCGGCAGTGCTGCCGATTGGCGGCTATTCCACCGACGTGGTCGTGTCACTGCTCCCAGCAGCAACAGTCGGCCCCGCGCACCGGGGGCCCAAAACAGTCCAAGCGAGCGGATCGATGCACATTTGCCGCTCCGTCATCGCGGCGTTCCACGCGTGGTAGATGATCATGTCGGTCTTCCCATTGGGAGAGCGCACGATGGAATGATGACCGGGCCCGCGCACGAGATTAGGCACGCCGCGCAACACGCGGGCGAAACGCCCCTGGTTGGCGTAGGGGCCGTCGACCCGGTCGGCAACGACGTAGTCGAGCCCGTAGTTGATGGTGCCGAAATTCGAGCCGCTGTAGAAGCAGTAATATTTCCCGTCGTGTTTGACGACCCAGGGGGCTTCGATCGTATGCCAATCAAAGACCTGCCCGCCGTACGAGTCCATCTTTCGATTGGCTTCGAACAAGGTCCATTCGTAGCGCGGCCGGACTACCAGTTTCGGCTTGCCTTCCAGTCGCACCATGTCGATCAGACGATCGACGACAATCCCCGTGCCGGCGCGGCAGCCGTCGCTCTCGTTCGGAAAGTCTTTGGCGTAGAAGAAGTACCACTGTCCGTCGTCGTCCTGGAAGGGGTGGCCGTCGATGAAGAACGGCGCCGACTCGCCTTCCCGCAAGGGTTCGCCGACGTCGACGTAGGGCCCCTCGGGTCGCTCGCTCGTCGCGACGCGAATCTCGAAGTGCAGATCCGCGAGCGTGCCGACGGAGTAGTACAGATAGAACACTCCGTCGGAATAGGCCAATTCCGGGGCCCAGTACTCCAGACTCGGGTCGTCGTGCGGCGGTTGCAGGGCGCCGCCGATTTCGTTCCAGTTGGCCAGATCCGTTGAAGTGATGAGGCGAAAGATTCGACCGTCCGGCAGGCGCTTGTTTCCCGTCGTGCCGACCGCAAAGTAGCGGCCGTCGTATTGCATGACGCCGGGGTCCGGCATTTGGCCGGCAAAGACCGGATTGGCGTAGGGGGCGACCGCATCGGCCGCCCTTGCCTCAAGCGTCAGAAATGCGATTGCCCCGGTGCAGCACACGGCCTGCAGAAGTACGCGATTCGAGAGCATTGGTTTCTATGGGAGGTGGAGCGCGACGGATTCACGCGGTTTGTCAAGCATTCAGCGCAGTGGATGCCCATCCCTGCTGCTGCTAATCCCGTCGAACGCGAGCTCGGCGTCCGTCGCGGGCAATTCGCCCGCATCGTCTGCCAAGGCCGTCCGTATCTCGCCGAGGTCAGCAACAGGGGAAAGCTCGCTCTGAGGAAGTTGTACCGGCGCAAGGGGCGACGAATCGACGGGCGGCTTAGCAAATTCCGAAAAGGCCTCGTCCCGCCACGCAGTCAGTTCACGGTCGCCGTACCGCGCTTGCGCTAGTGACGACCCGGCCAGGGCGACCCAACCGATTTCGCCGCGTGGCTGGGGTTCCGACGTACTGCTCAAAAGCGATTGACCAACCGCGGGCACGGGCGCAAAGAGAAACTCGTCTGCTTGCAGCGCGGCATTGCTGATACGCACTTCGTCGATCAACGCGTCGGACCAGTCGGCGGCGTTCCCGTTGAACATGCCGCGTCCCACGGTGAATGCGCCCGAACTATCGATCAGCACTTCGCCTGACGGACCCGCAAAGTCGTTTCCGTAGGTCGCGTCGACCAGCTGGTACTCGCCCGATTCGCCGGCAAGGTACAACTCAGCGGTCGTGGCCGTGAGCACGAACGAAACGTGATTCCAAGTGGAGGCGGTCATCGACGAACCGCTCGCGAGAAAGTGAACGTCGCCATCACCGTCGATCCATTCGACAAACAGCTGGTTGCTGACGTTGTTCGGGAAGTCATCCCCCCGGACCTTGATTTGCAGCGGCGCGACGGGGCTCGACGTCGGTTTGCCGTCCTTACCCAGGAGATTCTGATAGCCAGTGACTGCGTTCAGGTTGAACGCCAACTCGACAGTCAGAGCGGCAAACGCCTCGGATTCGATCCCCTTGCCGACTGTGTAATTGTCGTCGTTCTTCCCCGAATCGTCGCCGCCGGGTCCAAAGTCGAGCGATAGCGTATTGGCCGCTCCGCTGCGCAGCGGGACCGGCGAAACAGACGTGGAGTACGTGGCCGAGGTAAAATCGGGAGCGAACGTTTGCATGTCGTTGCCGCTGCCCGAGCTATCCACGACTCGATTGGGCCCGGCGGGAATGAGCCCGCCGCTGACGCCTTCTTCATGCCGCCAGTAGGCCACGGTGGGATCGGCGACGATTGGCGGCGCGTAGCTGCGTTGCCAAGCCAAGAAATCCTGCCCCGTGACCAATCCGCTGCCATCGTAGTCTGCCGAGGCTCCCGCAATCAGCGTGACGCCGAATTGTCCTTGCCAGACGCCCAGGTCCTGGGCGTCGACCTCGCCATCTGCGTCGAAGTCGCCGACCACAAAGGGCCGTTCCGCGTCGGGCGTGCCCGAGGGCGCCGGCAGCGGCGTTGTGACCGGTAGCGGCGCTCCCAGGTCCGGCGCGCCGTTGGCGTTAAACTCGAACGGTTGAATGTGAATCACGCGGTCTTCTTGGAAGACGGTGCTGTTGGCGTGGGCGTGGTAGACGATCCAATTCTCAGTGCCGTCGGGCGACGTTGTGAACGATGCGTGCCCCGTGCCCACGATGTCGCCGGATTGTTGAAACGCAGGCGTCGGCGACTTTTGCCACGAACTGGCATCCAGTAGCGAGCCGACGCCGTTGTAGGTGAGCCGGCCCAGCAGATACTGTTTCATCCAATAGCCGTTGGCCGAGTAGATGATGTGCAGGTGGTCGTCGTCAACGAGGACCTGCGGGCCCTCGTTGATGCGGGGTCCGCCGCCGCCCGCTGCGAGCTCCCACGAATAGGTCGCGCTGCTGATGAGCACCTGCGGACCGGTGATGGTCCACGGGTTGCTCATCTGGGCGATGTAGAGATTCTGCGTGCCTTCGGGATTTGAGGGATTCACCGGGTTGGGCCACCCCGACCAGATGAAGTAGTCCGTTCCCTGCCACGTGAGCACCGTGCCGTCGATCGCCCAACTGCCGACGCCCTGGCCGGCATTCCCTGTGGCGATCTGGCCTTTGTAGACGAATTGCCCGAAGGGGTCGGCGTCGTCGCGTTCCAGCACATGCATGCGATGGTTGAAGTTGTTGCCGTCGGACGCGGCGACGTAAATGTACCACTTGCCGTCAAGGCGATGCAGCTCCGGCGCCCAGATCTGCCCAGAATAGCTCAGCCCGCCCGGCGGATCCCATACCACGAGCGAACTGCTCTGCGAATCGCTGCTGTGAATGTGCTCCAACTTCTCCGCCCGTTCCATGCGAACGTTCCCGCCCGTGGTGTTCAGCATGTAGTAGTTGCCTTGCCACCGCGTCACGAAGGGGTCGGCGCCGGGGCCCAACGGGTTGGCAACTTGCTCGCTGGTGCGTTTTGCGGCAAGGAGGTTCGCGGTCGGCACCGGCTGAAACACGCCGTCGCCAGTTTGGCGGTCGCTGGACCACTGAAACGTCACCTCGGC
>JAGQOU010000109.1 GCA_020427145.1 Planctomycetales bacterium
AGCCCTGAAAGGGCGCGCTACGGTCGCCAATGGCGCGCCCTTTCAGGGCTACCGTGGTGCGCCCCGCAGGCCCAGGGCTGCGCCCTGGGCTATCATAGCGCGGCCTTTCAGGCCTGTATTCGGACTGTGCAGACTTCCGGCCGCTGACGCGACTTCGCGGCGACTGAATCGCCAACGAGTTTTGCTCGCCTGCTACGAGTTCTGCGCGCAGAAAGCCGGCCCGCGAGCAGAAGACGTGGCGCGTAAGTCCAAGGCAAGGCAGCGGTTAGCAAGGATTCGCCCGCGCCGACATCGCTCGTTTTGCTCGGAGAATTAAAAACTTTTGCACGAGAACAACGTCCAGACAGGCTCGCCGTCCCCGGTGGCGCGACCACGAATCTCGTGACGCTTTCGACCAAGAACACACAAGCACCCAGGAGAATCGCCGAGTCGGAACTCGTGAACCGCCAGAGACGCCAAGAACGCCAAGCAGAGACGAATCGTCACTGCGGCGCGCCGGCCGTCGTGCTCGTCGCGTCGTCGTGGTGCATCCCCCCGACGTCCGCGCGATCGTCGCGTCGCCCTTCACGCCCTTCGTTACAAACCCGTTGCGCAATCGGAATTGCCAGCCGTCGGACCGTTGGCATAGAAAACAGGAAGGCCAGCGCCGCGGCGGCGCGGGCGCCCAAGCTGTTCTTCTCTCTGATTCAAGGAACGACACGATGCAAGGCAGGAACTGGAAGCGGCAAGTCGCGGCGGGGGTGTTGGGCTTCGCGGCCGTCTGGGCAAGTGGCATTTCGGCATTCGCGATTGAGGGGCGGGTGGCCGAGGTGACGCTCTATCGCGGGCAGGCCCAGGTCACGCGCGTGGCGCCGATCGAGGGCCCGGCAGGCGGACTCGAAGTGGTGGTGACCGACCTGCCCGAGCAGATTGTGCCCGACAGCCTGTTTGCCGAAGGCGACCAGAACGTGGAAATCCGCGCGGTCCGCTTTCGCACCCGCGCCGTGGGCGAAGAACCGCGGGAAGAAGTCCGCGCGCTGGACGAACAAATCCTCGAGACGCAGCAGCAGATCCTGCTGACGCAAAAGCGAACCGAACTGCTGGGGAAGCGCACGGGGTATCTCGACCGAATGGAAACCTTCGCCGCCACGACGGCTAACGCCGACCTGTCCCAGGGCGTGCTCGACGCGGAGGCGCTGCAGCAGATCACCGTGTTTGCGTTTCAGCAACGCGACGAGATCGCCGAGCAGGAGGTGGGCCTGCAACGCCAAACGCACGAACTGAACGAGCAGCTGCAACTGCTGCAGCGCAAGCGCGCGGAAATCACCAGCGGCGCCTCGCACACTGTGCGCGAGGCCGTGCTGTTTCTGCAGAAACAAGGCGATCAACCGGCCGAGGTGCGGTTGAACTACCTGGTCAACGGCTGCGGCTGGTCGCCGACGTACACGATGCGCGCCGGGGGCGAACGGCAACAGGTGAGCGTCGAATACAACGCGCTGATCCACCAAATCACCGGCGAGAGCTGGGACAACGTGCAGCTGACGCTGTCGACCGCGTCGCCATCGCTGGCGGCGTCCGGTCCGGGATTGGCCCCGTTTCACGTCACGCTGCAGGCCGACGTCGGAGTCCAGGCCAACGAACCGGCGCAGGGGCAACAACCGGCCGACTTCTTCGGCAACTACGGACGCGGCTTCTCACGGGACCAGGTGCTCGACAACATCGAGGGGCTCAACCGCAAGAAGATGGCGGTGCAAATGCAGGCCGGCAACGCCGTCGACTTCAGCACCAATTCCACGCTCAGTTGGGATCTCAACACGTTCGCCTGCGCGTCGCAACAACTGGAGATCAACGGCGACGCCGTGACGCTCAGCGTGCTGCGCAGCGAAACGGGCGGACAGACCGAGGGCCCGAGCCTGAGCTACCAACTGCACGCGCCTGTCAGTCTGGCAAGCCGCTCCGATCAGCAGATGGTGCGGATCATGCAGACCGATATGGACAGCCGATTCTATCACGTCGCCACGCCGGTGCTGTCGCCGTATGTCTATCGCGAAGCGGAACTGATGAACGCCAGCGAGGAAGACCTGCTGGCCGGTCCGATGACCGTGTACCTCGACGGGCGATTTGTCGGCCGCGGGGAAATTCCCACCGTGGCGCGGGGACAAACGTTTGTGGTGGGCTTCGGCGCCAACCCGCAACTGCGCACCCGCCGCGAACTGGCCAGTCGCGAAGACGACATCCAGGGCGGCAATCGCGAGATGCAGTTTGAGTACCGGTTGTTCATCGAGAACTTCTCCGCTGAAGCGACCAACGTCCGGCTCGTCGACCGCTTGCCGCATGCCGAGGGGGGCGCTGACATTCGCATCACCCTGGGCGACACCAGCGAAGCGATCAGCGAGGACCGCCAGTACCAGCGGATCGAACGGCCGATGGGCCTGTTGCGATGGGACGTGGAAGTACCCGGCGGGGCCGCGGGCGACGACGCCCGGCTCATCGAGTACGGCTACACGGTCGAGTTCGATCGGAAATACCTGGTGTCGCTCCCCTCGTCGAGCCAGTCGCTGCAGGAGGAGTTCGAGCGGCTGCAGCGCGATCGGCAAAAGCGGTGAGCGCGGCCGCCGTCGCGTAACTCCAACCATGACTTTCCGCTGTCCGCCCCTCGACGGGCAGGGGCGGGGAGGCGTGGCGCGGCGAGCGTTCGGCGTGCGTTTTGTCAGCGGGCCGCTGGGCTGGTATATATGACTCGTCAAGAGTGCCAGAGATCTTGGACCGCGAACCACGACGACGCAACGGACGAAGCGTCGTTGCGTCGGCGGCGGTCTTTCAACGGCAAGAGCAGACGACGCCGTGCAACCGGCATCCGTTCAATCCAACCCGACGCCAACTATGACCGACGACTTTGCCGCGCTGTATGCCTTCAACCGATGGGCGAACGACCTGATGCTCGACGCGTGTCGCCAGCTGTCGCCCGAGCAGTACGGGGCCGAACCGACGCCGGGATGGTCGCCGGTGCGAACGACCGTGTATCACATTGCCGTGGCGACCGACGGGTGGCTGCGCGGCGTGGCGGACGACCTCGACCAAAGCTGGCCGACGGAGGACGACGCGGCCACGCCCGTCGGCGCGGCGGCGATCCTGGCCCGAGCCTATCAAACATTCGACACGCTGCTGCCGCGGCTTACGCCGGAGTTTCTCGCGACGCCCAAGACGTTCCGGCGCGGCGAGCGAGTGGCCGTGCTGCCGCCGTGGGTCGCGCTGCGCCACGTGGTCAATCACGCGACCTATCACCGCGGGCAGGTGGCGTCGAAGCTGAAGCAGTTCGGCGTGCGACAGGCGGAAACCGACCTGATCTATTGGGCGTTTCAGCAAACGGAGCCGGCGTCCTAGATTTCCAGCGTTGGCTACCAACGGGAGGTGGCTCGCGCGTTCTTCGCCGGGCGCGGGCGCGTGACGCCAACCGTCAAAGGAGGAGCATTGCCGTATGAAACCCCGTATCAGCATGATCACCCTGGGCGTGCGCGACTTGCCGGCCGCGGTGAAGTTTTACGAACAGGGGCTGGGCTTCCCGCGGAGGAAGTCGTCGCCGGAGGTGGCGTTCTTCACGCTCAATGGCACGTGGTTGGGGCTCTACGGCCGCGAGGCGCTCGCGGAGGATGCGAACGTACCGGCCGAGGGGGGCGGGTTCGCGGGGTTTGCCCTGGCTCACAACGTCCACAGCGAGGCGGAGGTCGACGCGGTGATCGCCCACGCGATCGCCGCAGGCGCCACGCTGGTCAAGCCGCCGCAGACCGTTTCGTGGGGCGGCTACAGCGGGTACTTCGCCGACCTCGACGGGCATCTGTGGGAGGTGGCGTACAATCCCTACTCCTGGGTTGGGCCGACGGATGAGGAGGCGTGAGATCGCTGCGGCGCGTCAGCATGCCTCTGGCCGCCTGTGGCGCGTCGGGATCGCGATCATCGGGCGCTCCGGTTCGCAGACCAGCAGAGCTACAGATACTTTTGATACGCCGCCACGGCCAGTTCGTCGCAGCGGTCGTTTTCGGGGTGTCCGCTGTGGCCGGCCACGCGGGTGTATTTCACGTTGTGCTTGGCGACCAGTTCGTCGAGTTGCCGCCACAGGTCTTCGTTTTTCACCGGGGCCCACTTGCTCCCCTCGCGGCGGCGCCAGCCGTTGGCTTTCCACTTGGGCATCCACTCGCTCAGGCCCTTGCCCACATAGACGCTATCGGTAAACAGCTCGACGTGCGAGCGGCGCTTCAGCACGCTCAGCCCCTCGATCACCGCCTGCAGTTCCATGCGGTTGTTGGTCGTCTCGCGCTCGCCGCCGCTGCGTTCGAGTGCTTTGCCCGTGGAAGGGTGCTGCAGGACAAAGGCCCATCCCCCGGGCCCCGGATTGCCGCTGCAACCGCCGTCGGTGTAGAGGTGGACGAGAGGGGGGGCGCTGGCGGGTTCGGACATTGGCAGTATGGTGTGATCTGCGGTGTGCAAAGGGGGAAGGCGGAAGGCGGAGGGTGGAATGCGGAATGGGGAATGGGGAATGGGGAATGGGGAGTGGGGCTGGCGCGCTTGTCGGGAGGGCAAGGCTCGACATTCCTTCCCCCTTCCCCCGTCCGCCTTCCCCCTTCCCTAAAACCTCGATCCCGTCTCGCCGTTGCCGCCGCTGGGGCGGAACATGGCCATCTCGGGCCGCGGTTTGGTTAGCTCTCGTAGTTCGTCGGCAATCGGGGACTCAATCTTCACTTGCTCCGGCGCACTCCACGGGAGCACCACGGTGAATTCGCTGCCCCGGCCCAGTTCGCTGCTGACGGTGACGTCGCCGCCCAGCAGCCGGCACATTTCGCGGACGATCGACAGGCCCAGGCCCGTGCCGGAGAACTCGCGCGTCATGGCGTTGCCGCCCGGCTGCACGCCGCCCCCCTGGCGGAATTTCTCAAAAATGACCGTCTGGTCGGCCTCGCTGATCCCCACGCCGGTGTCGGCCACGGTCAGCCGCAGGTCGCCGCGGCGGTCCTGGCGGGCCGAGACCTGAATCCGCCCGCCGTCGGGCGTGAACTTGATGGCGTTGGACAGCAAATTGTTGAGCACCTGCTCGATCTTGCCGCGGTCCTGGTGCATGGTCGGCAGCCCCGGGGCGATTTCGCAGGCGAGATCAATGCGCTTCTTCTCGCTCAACGGGCGGGCCATGTCGCATTGCATGAGCACGACCGAACCGATGTCGAACTCGCTGGGGCGCACCTGCATGCGGCCGCTCTCGATCTTGGCCAGGTCGAGAATGTCGTTGATCATCTCCAGCAGATGCTTGCCCGATCGCTCAATGTTGCTGGCGTAGCGGCGCTGCTTTTCGTCGAGCGCGGCAATGTTCGCCAGTAGATCGCTGAAGCCAATAATACTGTTGAGCGGCGTGCGCAATTCGTGACTGACGGTGGCCAGGAAGTCGCTCTTAATCTGGTTCATCTCATAGAGCCGCATATTCACCTGAGCCAGCTCGTCGATCTTGCCGTCCAACTCGCCGTTGACGTTGCGCAGCTCGTCTTGCTGTCGCAGCAGTTGGCGCAGCATGCGGTTGAACGCGGCGCCCAGTTCCTCGAACTCGTCGCCCGTTTCAATCACGGCGCGGGTTTCCACCTCGCCGCGGCGCACCGCGTTGCTCACGTCGCGCAGGTGCTTGAGCGGCTTGACGATGACGTACCGCACGATGGCGTAGAGGGCCGCCATCGCCAGAAACACCGTGGCGATTGCGGCGAACAGCAGCAGCGAGCGGTTCTTGGCCTGCTTCTTGAGCGTGCGATCCATGTCCAAATCGACGCGCACCACCGCCAGCAGGTCGCCCACCTTGAGGTCGGGCCAGGCCGGCATGTTCTCAAAAGCAATGGAGCGGTGACAGTCCACGCACCCCTGTCGGGCGAAGAGCGGCTGGTAGTAGCGGTAGTACGCCTTCTCCGCGGGCTCCTCCTTGGTGGCGTCGCTCACGCGATTGACGCCGTCTTGTGGTTCAATCGGCTTGGTCACCAGGTCCTGAGCCCAGGCGTCGTCGCTTTGGTAGGCCGCGTTGATATCCTTCTCCGACTGGAGGGTGGCCCCCAGCCGTTGCCACCGCAGCACCAGATCCCACTCAAAGTTGTTCGTCGGCTTGCCGATGCCGCGATCGTTGTCGGGGTGCAAGATGAGCCATTCGAAATCGTCGGTGCGCAACAGGTTGGCCAACGCGATATTCGTCTTTTCATCGAGACTGGGCGCGGTCGCGCCCACGCGCGGCGACATGTTCTGCGTGAACACGTTCATGTGTTCCAGTTGAAGCGCCTGGTTGACGAGGATGCGCGCCACAAACGAATTGGTCTCCAGCACAATCTTGTCGGTCCGCGCCCCGTACCACCAGAAGCTGGTGGTGATGAGAATCAGCAGGCACGTGCCGAACAGCAAGCGGCACTTGCGCTCGAGATTCGTCTCGCCGAGCACGCGTTTCAGACCGGTGTAGCTCATGGCGAGATCCGGGGCGAATCGCTGGGGAATTCGCGAACGGGTGATTGGGCGACAGGAGTAGCGGCGGCGGCGAGATTGACGAAGCGGTCGTGCCAGTTTCGGGAAACCTGACCTGCGGGGGGCGGTTGTGTGCGAGTCCGCCGGGAGTGATGCATTCTACGGGGCGAAGTCGCCCGAGACCAAGTGCAAAGCAGTTGGGGGCGGCTGCCGCGTCCCGCGACCGCCGCTCAAGACTCTCTGGGCCGCCCCCGACCTCTGACCTCCGACCTCCGACCTCTCCCCTACAACATGTCCCACGGGTCGATGTCGACGATCCACCGCACCTCCTTGGGGGGCACGTACTTGGCCGTGGCCTCGCGAACGACCGATTGCAGTTGGTCGATCGCGGGGGCCTGCAACTGCAGGTGGAACCGGTGCTCGCCGCGTAGCCGCGGGATAGGGGCCGGGCCGGGGCCGAGGATGCGCACCGCGTCGTCGCCGGCCGCTGCGCTGCGGAGCCGCTCGCCCAGTTCGCCGGCGCTTTCGCGAGTCTGGACCTCGCTGGCGCCCCGCACCACCATCCGCGCCATCGCCCCGTACGGCGGGTAGCCCATCGCACGGCGTTCCACCACCGCGTCGGCGGCGAACATCTCGAAATCGTGCCGAGCGGCCGCGACGATCGCCGGGTGCTCGGGGCTGAGCGTCTGCACCAGCACCCGCCCGCCGCGCTGCCCGCGCCCGGTCCGCCCCGCCACCTGGGCCACCAACTGAAACGTGCGTTCCGCCGCGCGAAAGTCGGCCAGATGCAACGCCGTGTCGGCGTTGACCACGCCCACCAGCGTCACGCCGGGAAAGTCGAGTCCTTTGGCGATCATCTGCGTCCCCAACAAGATGCGTATCTCGCCGCGACGAAATCGGTCCAGCACCTCCTCGTGACTGGTGCGGCCGCGCATGCTGTCAGTGTCCATCCGCGCGACCGGAAAATCGGGAAACCGCGCGCGGACTTCGGCCTCCAGCTTCTGGGTCCCCAAGCCGCCGTAACGGATCGAGCGACTCTTGCAGTCGGGGCAAAACTCCGGCGGCTGTTGCTCGAAATCGCAGTAGTGACACAGCACCACGTTGTCCTGCCGGTGGAACGTGAGCGACAGGTCGCAGTGGTCGCACTTGGCCACAAAGCCGCACGCCGGGCACTGGAGGTGCGTGGAGAACCCGCGGCGGTTCAAGAGCAGCATCACCTGCCCGCCGTCCGCCAGCGCCGCCGCCATCGCCTGATGCAATCGCCGCGTGATGGACCCGCGGCTGAATCTCGATTCGTCGCGTTCGCGCAGGTCAATGATCGCCACCTCGGGCATCGGGCGATCGAGCACGCGCCGCGGCAGGTCGAGCAGTTCGAACTCGCCGGTGCGAGTGCGCTGCCACGACTCCAACGCGGGGGTCGCGCTGCCCAGCACTAATGGCACGCCTTCGGCCACAGCGCGCTGCCAGGCGACGTCGCGGGCGTGGTACCGCGGGGCGCTGTCCTGCTTGAAGCTCGCCTCGTGCTCCTCGTCGATGACAATCAGCCCCAGATGCGGCGCGGGAGCAAACACCGCGCTGCGCGCTCCCACGATCACTTGCACCTCGCCCGCCGCAATACGCCGCCAGTGGCGCTGTCGCTCGACGTCAGTCAACCGACTGTGCAATACGGCGATGCGATCGAACCGCGCACGAAACCGCCGCACTGTCTGCGGCGTGAGGCTGATCTCGGGCACCAACACAATCGCCTGCCGGCCAAAGCCGACCACGTGCTCGATCGCCTGCAAGTAGACTTCCGTCTTGCCGCTGCCGG
>JAGQOU010000004.1 GCA_020427145.1 Planctomycetales bacterium
GCCAGATGCCGCCGTTGTGGTAGTGATTGGGCAGGTTCAACAGATTGACGGTGAAGTAGTCGCGCCACTCGGGATCGCCGGCCTGGATCGGCGGATAGGCGTTCTTCACCGGCCCCGGCTCATTCACGCCCACGCCCCACAGGAAGCGGAAGGTTTGGGTCGCCCGCTCCTTGTCGACCAGGTTCGTGAGATACGCCAGCAGGTTGCCGTACACGTCGCATCGCCAACTGTAATTGAACGGCGAGATCTGGGCGACAAGGTACCGCGCGTCGCCCAGTTGGTACTGCACCTCGGCAAAACTTGGTCCGCTCTCGCCGCGGTCGGTCGCGGTCGAGGGCCAGAAGTTCTTGAGAATCACGCGTCCGACATGATCCGCCCAGTTGGCGTAGTCGTTCGCCCGATCGTCTTCTCCCAGGCGACGCAGGATGTCGCTGAAGCAGATCAGACAGCGTCGCCACAGGACTTCGTCGTAGAGAACGTGATAGCTGCGGGCGAACAGATCGGTCCAGTCGCCCGCTTCGGGAATCTCCAGCATCCCGCAATTGTTGGAGTCGAGCGCGCTGAGCCAGTTGACGGCTTTCTGCAGCGTCTCGCGATACTCCTCGGCAAAGCTCCAGTCGTCGCGTTTGTGGCACAGCCACCACGCGGCGATTACCGTCCAAATTGCGCCGTCGATGGAGGTGATCCCGCCGACGCCGCCGTACTCGGCGTGCCCGTCGTCGATCCGCACGTGGGCCGGCAGCTGCCCAGCGGGAGCCTGACGATCGAGTAGCGTGCGCAGCGTTGCTTCCTGGCAGGCGTTGACGTCGTCGTCCGCCAAGTCGAGCGACCAGATGACGGTTTTCGCGCCGTCGCGAGCCCACACCGAGCGATAATTGGCATCGGTGCCGCTGACCACGTTGTCGACCAGCGAGCAGGCGCTGAAGCCCATCGGCGTAATGTTCTTCCGCAGCGCGTCGATCGCCCGCTGGTAGCCGAGTTGCAGCAGACCTTGTTCTTCGGAGTTGAGTTCTCGATAGTCGCTGGGATCGAACAGAATGCGTTTGGACATGAAATCAGTGGTGCGTCGTGGCGTGAAGCGTGGGTTTTGAAGCGGCGTTGGCAGTGCCCCATGGTAACGGGTACAGCGGCCCGCCGACACCGGCGACCGCCGCGCCCCGGCCATTCAGTGAAACCCGCGGAGGGCCCCCGGTGCCGCCGCGGGAAACTCGCTCTAGCCCACCGCGACCGGCGCGGGCTCGTCGAGCAACCGAATGCAATCATCGGCGGCAAGGTCGACTTCAAACGACACCGGGTAGCGGTATCCCTGCGGCGGCTGCGGTGCGATCACGGGCACGCGTCGGGCCAACCGCAACGAAAACTCCTTGAGCGCGGCGCGCCAGCCGGCGAGTTGCGTGTTGTTCCAGGAGCCCGGCAGCAGCGAGCGGAAGTGGCGGTTCGCCAGGTACACATTGTTGCGGCGGGCCGCAGCGCGGTCCATGTGCTCGGTCGACAGCGATACGTTCAGCCCGTCGGTGTTCACCACGCGGTGGGGCGTGTGTTGCGGCCAGGTGATCATCTCGCCCGGCTCCAACTCGGTGGTGATCGCCAGCTCGTCCCACTCCGGTTGGAAGTCGAGCTCTTCGGATTTCTCGCCGGCCAGCACGCCTTCCACCGTGGCGTCCGACACGATGCCAGTCTCCAGCGGATAGGCCCACACGCGCTTGCGACCGCGCAGGTGCCACAGCATGTTCGCGGGGCAGTCGAGATGGTAGTACACCTGGGCGCCGGGCGACGAGATCAGCAGGTTGGCCGAGTGGTTGTAGGTGACCAGCCCCGGCACGGCGGCTTCGAGATCGGCGTACAAGTCGCGCACCAGTTGGGCGTACTCGGGGTGATGATCCAGCACGCGTCGCACGTTCAGCCACACGCGACCGCGGCGCGAGGCTTCCAGCAACTGTTCGCCAGTGAGCGCGCCGGGCGAACCTTCGCGCCACTCGCTGCGCCGCGCGGGATCGTGCCCCATCGTGTTCACCCCCAGATCGCGCCGCGGATGTCGGTCGAGCAACTCGCTGAGCGCATCGTCGGAGAACATTTCCAGTTCGTGCAGCCGGTGCTGTGCGACGAAGATCGCGCGGTTCATGCGATCGGCTTGTTCGGGAGTCCAGTTTTCCAGGAGCGAGCGGCGGGACATGGCAGGATTCGCGAAGGGCAGGGCGGTGACGGGCCGCGACGGACGAGCGGCGTTTTGCAAAGGTAGGTCCCCAGCGGATCGAGTGGCGACGTTCACGCCGGCGATCTCCGCGGCGATCCGCGCCTCAGAAACGAGACGCCGGTGTGACCGCTACAATCGGCGTCAGCGGCGAACAGGCGAACGCGCCGCGCCGGCGATCGCTAGACGATGACCGGCTCGGCCAGTTGCCCGAGGATCCAACGGACCGCCGCCGCCGACACTTCCACCGGCAGCGACGCCGGCGGCTTCGGCGAGTCGAGCACTTGCGAGACGTCCAGCGGCACGTGGATGAATGCGGCGCGGGTGTTCAGCGCCAGCCGCTCGATGAGATAGTGAGCCGTGTACAACGCTGCATTGCACAGGTAGGTTCCGGCGTGATACGACGCCTGCGCCGGCAATCCCACGGCACGGAGCCCGCGGGCCCATTGCTCGACCGGCAACTCGGTGCGGTACGCGACCGGTCCGTCGTCGTGCAGCAGCCGCGCTTCGTCGGCGGACGCTCCCGCGTCGCAGGCGAGATTCAGGCCAATGGCTTCCAGGCCGATGACGGTGCGCCCCGACGCCTGGCCCAGGAACAGCGCGACATCATAGTTTTCTTGTAGATCGCGTTCCAGACGCTCGCGCACCGCCGCGAAGTCGACCGGGTAGCGCCGCGTGGTGAGCTGCGGCGAGGCGGGCAGATCGCGCGTGATTTGCTCCAACGTCAGCCAACTGGAGTTGGTCGACCAGGGGCCGAACGGTTCAAACGCAGTCAGCAAAACTCGCGGCATCGGCAAGCGGCTCAGGTGTGTTCCAGTGGCCGCGTTCCACGGCTCGGCGAGCGGCGGAACCCGACTCCAGACGCTGCGGCCACGGCGGCCCCGTCGGGTGAATCAGATTGGCAAGTGCGCCTGGCAGGACGGCAATTTGCCATAACATAGCGTATGTCATAGCGTATGTCGCGAATTCCGGGGCGACCAGAAATCGCTACGCCGGGACTTCCTGCTTCCCTGGCGCGGCCTGGTTGACACTCATGGCTGCCAGTTTGCCGCCGATCGTGCGACTGTTGGCGACGATCCAGCTGTTCAGCGCCAACGCAGCCAACGCGAACAGGACCGCCGAGGTCACCAGGGGAGCCGCGGCCGAGATGGTCGGGCCGTCCCACCGCGAGATGTTGCCCAGCAAGTAGCCCGCGGGGCTGATCCCTAAAAGCACGTCGGTGGCTCCCCCGCCGTCCTGGCGGCCGCCGTGCATTTCGTTCACCACCGAGGCGATAATCGGCGGCAGGATGGTGATCATCGCGATCAAGAAAACGGCCAGCCCCCGGCCCGATTTGGAGGCCACGGCCACCAGGGCTTGAAACACCGTGGCCAGCGCCACGGCAAAAGCGCCGGTCGCCAACAACGGCGGCAGAATCTCAGCCGCGTCGGCTGGGCGGAGCGGCCCGCGATTGACGCTTGCGGGCAACCACGCTGCGATCAGAAAGACAGCCACTCCGATCAGCGCCTGCACGGCGTACATCGCCAGCGCCGGCGAGCGGTCGCCCCACAGTCGCTCGGGCCACGCCGGCACGCGACCGCGACGCCGCCACATCCAGGAACTCACCGCGTCGCGCGACGGCGTGCCGGCGAGCGTCATCATGAGCGAGGCGACCAAGTGGGCCAGACAGAAGCGGTACACGCCCTCTGCCAGCGGGGTGCCGCCGAGGTATTCGGCGTAGCAGACTCCGGCGGCGACGAGGTCAACGGCGAGGGTGGCCGCGTAAACCCGGCTTCGTTTGAGCGGCGGGTCCAGCGTGTTGCGCAACCGACGCGACATGGCGGCGACAATCCACGCGGCAATCGCCAGTTGCACAATCGGCGCCGCGACCAGCGACGGGATCTCCAAACCCCACAGCGGCACGATGGCGTCCCAGGCGTTGCCCTGGGCCAATTGTACTAGGGAAGCGACCGGCGTGAGGGTTCCAATCACGACAGCCGGCCAGGGGTTGCCGAGCATCGCCCCGCTGTTGGCGAGGAACGACGGCAACATGAAAAACGCCATGATGAACAAGCCGGCGAAGCTGCCTTTGTTCTTCTGCGGCGAGTTCTCCGGCACCACGAGCGTGTGCATCAGCCCGCACGACGCGGCCATCACGGTGAATGTGGCCAGATTGACGTACAACAGCACGATCACCGGCCCGGGCGCCGCGCCCAGGAACCAACAGATCACCGCAAAGGGAATCGTCGTCAGCGCAAAAAAGTAGCCCAGCGCCGGTTCGCCCAGCATTTTCCCCAGCATGATCTGTCGCGGACTGAGCGAGACGATGCGCTGGAAATCGAGCGTGCGGTTGGCCACCTCGGCGGTAATGCTGCTCGATACGCCGAACAACGCCATACCGCCGGAGAGGGCGAATTGCAGAGCGAGGATGGCGAGCAAGTACGCGCGGCCAAACGGGATCGGCAGACCGCTGGGTTGCAATTCGAAATAGTGCAGCACGCCGCCGATGCCCAGCAAGGCCACCGCGTACGCCGAGGACGTCAGCCCGGGCGACCCCTTGCGGTACTTCAGCCGCATGGCGGTCACGACCAGCGGATTGTTCCAGAAATCCCAACCGCTCATGACGTCTTGTGTCCCGAGATGCGCATGTAAATGTCTTCCAGATTGTCGTCGAGCGCGGCGAAGGAGACGACTTCAAACCCCGCCGCCACCAGCGCCCTGTGCAGCGCCGGCAACTGGTCGCGCGGCGCGTCCCACCGACAGCGAACGCGATTGCGCACCACCGACGGTTGTTCGACGTGCGGCTGCGATTCAAGCCAGCCGACCAGCGCGGCCGGGTCGCCGACGATCTCCACGTCCAACCGCATTCCCGACTGCAACTGGGCGAGGATGTCGCCCACCGACCCCGCGGCCAGCAGACGGCCTTGCTCCAGGATGCCGATCGACGTGCAGAAGCCGGTCATCTCGGTGAGGATGTGACTGGAGATGACAATCGTGCGTCCCATGTCGTGCAGTTGCTTGAGCATCTCGCGAAATTCGACGCGCCCGGCCGGGTCGAGCCCGGAAGCCGGTTCGTCCAGCAGCAGCACCTGCGGTTCGTGCAGCAGGCTTTTGGCAAAGCAGAGCCGTTGCCGCATGCCGCGCGATAGCGTGTTGATCACCGCGTCGCGGCGCACCTCCAGCGAAACCAACTCAAGCGCCTCGCCGATCAATCGCTCGCGCCGCTTGCGTTCGATGCCGTAGCAGCGGGCGAAGTGGTCGAGATACTCCCACGTGCGCATCTGTTCGTACAGCGCAAAGAAGTCGGACATGTAGCCGATGAGCGGATGCACTCGCAGCGGTTCGGCCAGCACGTCGATGCCGTCGATCCGCACGTCGCCGTAGGTCGGCTCCAGCAGCGTGGCGAGCACGCGAATGAGCGTTGTCTTGCCGGCGCCGTTGGGGCCAATGAGCCCGAACACCTCGCCGCGCGGCACCTCCAGCGACAGATTCTCCACCGCGACGTTGTCGCCGTATTCCATCCGCAAGTGTTCGACGGCAATCATGGGCGCGTTGTGCTGTGCTGGCAGGAGGGCGAGGCGTTCGCCGAGTCGGCGCCGGCGCCGATTTGATGCGTCGCAGGGACTTGGCAGAGCCTCGGTCTTCCGTAGGACGTTGATCTCACGTAAACACCCGCTTGGCGGCCGCGTGGCCGCGGGCGGCGATGGCGTCCTCGATGGCGGCCGCTTGCTCGGCGGTGAGCATCCATCCCATGGCTCCGGCGGTCTCCTCAATCTGCCAGGGGCGTTTGGCGCCGCACAACGCAGCGGTGATTCCCGGCTGGCTGAACGTCCAATGCACCACGAGTTGGGCCACCGTGCGACCTGCCTCAGCGGCGATCTCCTGCAGCCGATCGACGAACTTGCGGTTCTTCACCCATTCTTCGCCCTGATACATCGGATATTGTCGCCGATTGTCGGCAGAATCCAATTTCGCGGCGTCGGCGATTCCCCCCGCCAACAGCCCCTTCATCAACGGCCAGTAGACGCACACGGCGATTCCCCGTTCGCGGCACCAGGGCAACGTCTGCTGCTCGATGTCGCGCTGCAGCATGTTGTAGGGCAACTGCACCGCCGCCAACGGGCACGCGGCGTGGAACTCCTCGATCTGCGCGAGCGTGCAATTCGAGGCGCCCGCGGACAGGACCTTGCCCTGTTCGATCAGCCGCGCGATCGCCCCGGCCGATTCGCTCACCGGCACGTTGGGATCAGGCGAGTGAAGATAGAACAACTCGACGCGCTCGGTGCGCAGCCGGCTGAGACTCTGCTCGCATTCGGCGGCGAGCGTCTCGGGCCGCGCGTCCTGGGCCTGTTGCCCGGCGTCGTTGTAGTGAATGCCCCCCTTGGCGGCGATGACCACGTCGTCGCGCACCGCCGGCAGCACCTGCCCCAGCAGCGAATCGCTCTCGCCGTTGGCGCCATAGCAATAGGCCGTGTCGAAATAGTTGATCCCCGCGTCCAAGGCGGCCTGGATCGTGGCCAGACTGTCGGCCTCGTTGGCCCCCAGCGTGGTCACGCCCGCGATGGGCCAGCAGCCCAGCGCGACCGGCGAGACAAGGGGTCCGTCGGGGCCGAGGTTGCGACGGGACGAGGGGGCGGGCGTCGGCGAGGGTAAAGTCATGGCAGCAATTGGTGTGTTACCTTGAATGTGCGGAAGCGTCCACGGTTGCGGCGCTGGGTGTGCGTAACGGTCGCGAAGAGTCTGTCGATCCACTGGGAATTCGAATTGGCGGCGGCGGCCCGACAGGCTAGCATAAACGATGCGAGCATGTTGTGCGCGTCGTTCGGGCCGCGATTGCGGCGAGCGATTTCACCCCCGGTTCCGTCCACGTGGAAGAGTGGCGGCATGACGTCGTTGGATGACGCGATTGGGATTGTTGTTGCTGCGGCCCTACCAGACGCAGCGGGCGCGGGGTTCAACATCCTCCATCCCTGCCTGACGCTGCTGGTCGTCCTCGGCATCATCAAGTGCGGATCGGTCGCCAAACGCGAGGAGGCCAATACGCTCTGCCTCGTGTCATTGATGCTGGCGCTGGGCGGAATGGCGGCGGCGTTTCTGGCGGCGTCATTTGGGGTCGATTCGCCTGCGCCGGTGCGGGCGATTGGCGGCTTGGTCTTCATCCTGGCCGAGGTGGCGGCGCCGATCGTCGCGCTCATCGGATTGATCGATTACTCCAAGCGACGCGAAATGTACATTCAGGGACGCGGGCAGGCCGCGACGGCGCTTGTCATCTCGCTCGGGTGGATGTTGCTGGCTGGCTATTTGGTCTCCAGGGCGATCGGCGAACGGCAGCAACTCGCCGAGCTCGGCGTCGAGAGTCAAGGCGGCCAACCGGTGCGCGACCAGGGAGGGCAAGGCGCTCTGCGAAGATTTCCTTCGTTGAATTACCAGGTGCGGCTGCCTCGGCGCGGTTGGGTCGAGTTGGACGCGGCAAGCGTTTCGGAAGACGTCTCCTTTGCCTGCCGTTCGTACACGCCCGAGTGCCTGTTTCTGGTGATCGCCGAACCGCTTGGCGTGGAGGCCCATGTCACCGTCGACGCCCTGGTGGAACTGACCCAGGGGCGGCTCCGAAGCAAGTTTACGAGCGCCTCGTTTGAATCGCAGCGCACCGCAGTCGTCGCGGGAATCGACGGCGTCAGCTTCACGGCAAAGTGCCGATCGAGTCAGTTGCAGCTGGTCTATAATTTCTGGGTGGGAGTGAACAACGGCTACGTCTATCAACTGATTGCCAGCGGCGAAATTGCTTTGCATTCGCGCATCGACGGGATCGCTCGCGAAATGCAGGACTGTTTTTCGCTCATTGATCCATTGCGCGTGGCCCATACCGATGGCTTTCAGCCGGTCGGCAGGTTTGAGTCGACCGCCAGCGGATTTCGCGCTGATTTAACCCGGGGCGAATGGTATCAATGGCAGGATGCGGGCGACAGATTCATCGGCGCCGAACTCGCTGCGCTGCGCCACTCCGACGAGGATGCTCTGATCGTCGTGCCGCTCCAGTTGCCGCACGACGGATCGGCTGAACTGGAAGACGTGGCCCGCGCCCTCTTGACGTCCATCGGGTGCAATCCCGAGGCCCAGTTGGACAATCTGAAGTCGACGTCAGGTCGGTACGGCAACGAGAGCCTGCAGTTCGAGGTCCCCGTGCCTTGCGGAGCGACCGACAGCGACGGCTATCACCGCGTCGTGCGGCAAGGGAACATGGCGTATTTGATCTCCGCCTGGACCTCGCAACGCTCGCGCGCGGCCCGCGAAGACCTCAAGCGGGTCGTTGATTCCGTTGAGTTCTTCGAGCCGTCGTCGCGCCCCAAAGAACTCGTTGTCGATCAGGCCCTGATTCTCAATCAGTTGGGTCTGCTGTTCTATCGTCGCGGAGAATACTCCAACGCAGCCGTTTATTTTTCCGATGCTGCGCTGTTCGCCCCCGATGACGCCACGATCGTGAGCAATCACATCGCCGCACTGGCAAAGGCGGGGCATATGGAAGATGCGCTGGCCGCCGCCAAAAAAGCGCAGCGGCGGCTGCCAAAGGATCGCGAGATCTTGGCGACGCTCGCCCCGTTGTTGGCCGACGGCGGCGAAACGGACGAAGCGGTGGAGGCGTACCAACAGCTCTTCGCATTGGGGCACGACGATCAGGACGCCCTGATGAGCTACATCATGCTGCTGCTGGACGACGAGCTGGTTGACGAGGCCATTTCCGCAGTCGCCGAGTTTCGTCGACGCCACGACTCGACGGACGTGCGCAGCTGGCACGGGCATCTGCTGACTCGCAAGGGCGACTACCCCGCTGCCGTGGAGTTTTGGCGAGAATTCGCCAAAGAGCGGCCCCGCGATCGCGACGTTGCGACGAGTCTGGCGGACGCGCTGGATTTGGCGGAGGACTACTCAGCGGCGCTGGAGGTGCTTGAGCAACTGGAGCAACGGGGAACGCTCGACGACGAGGCCCTGGTCGTCCGCGGGCGGGCCCAACTGGGATTGAAATGGTATCGCCAGGCGAGGGACTCCTTCGACGCCGCGGCGAAGCTGAATCCGCGGAGCGACGAGATCAAGCAATATCAGCAGCTGGCGGCGAACCTGTTGGGGCAAGGCGACACCGCGTCGGTGCGCACGCCCATCGAGCCGGTGTCGTTTCCCGAGTCGGTTCAGCAACTCGTTGCGAGTGCCGTCGCGCGGCCGCCGGCGGACGACGACGCGGACGTCGTCGAGTTTTACCGCATCGTCGGCTATGAATACCGGCCCCGCGAGTCTCGCAAGTGTACCGTGTCGCGGCGCTTTCACGTGTTGACTCGCGATGGAGTCGACCAATCCAGCACGATGACCGTGCGATTCGATCCGTCGTACGAACGCGTCTATGTCAACACTGCCGAAGTGCGCGATGAAACCGGCGCCGTGGTCGCCACGTGCGACCTGGACGACTGTTTCATACAAGACGATTCGGGCGACGAATTGGCGACGACCGAACAGGCGCTAGTGCTGCCCATCCCGAGATTGCAGCCGGGGATGACCGTCGAGTTCGTCTATACCCGCGACGAACTGGGGCGGCCCGAGGAGTTTGGATTCGAGACCGAAGCGCTCGTGGCGGTCAACCCGACCGCGGCTCTGGCGGTGTTCGTGACGGGCGACGTCGATGCGCTGCGATACTCGCAGTCGAGCCCGGCGCCCGCGACGAAGACGGCCAACGCGTGGGTCTGGACGGTTGCCGAGCCGCCCGTGTTCCGCTTGGAAGCCGACCAGCCGCCGTTGGAAGAGTTTGTGCCGTTCATCGAAATCTGCGACGCGGGCAAAGATTGGCAGACGTTGGGGCGCGAGTATCTGGAGGAGATTGAAGAGAAGCTCGCGGAATCTTCCGCCGTCCAAGATAAGGCGCTGGAACTGGCCAGCGATTTGCCGACGCGGCGGGAGAAGATTGCCGCCGTCGCGCAATTC
This sequence comes from Planctomycetales bacterium, assembly GCA_020427145.1. Lineage (GTDB taxonomy): Bacteria > Planctomycetota > Planctomycetia > Pirellulales > Lacipirellulaceae. The sequence goes on from JAGQOU010000004.1 coordinate 10,136, forward strand.
GTGCAGGATGAGGTCAAATACCACGGCTTGGAGTTTGGCGTGCGGGCGCGGATTCCCAATCCCGCCGAAAAGACGCTGCGCACCCGCTACGGCGACTGCAAGGACCACGCCGTGCTGCTCAAGAAAATGCTCGAGGCGGTCGACGTGCCGGCGCACTTGGCGCTGGTGAATTATTCGCAGCGTCTGCAGGCCGACGTGCCGTCCTTGGATCAGTTCAATCACATGATTGTTTGGGTGCCGGCCGAGACGCCCGGCGCGGCGGGCGAGTTTCTCGATTGCACGGCCAAGTCGACCGATCCCCGGTTCGCCGCGGCCGCAGTGAACGAGGATCGCTCGGCGCTGGTGCTCGACCCCGCCGGGGCCGCGGTGACGCCGCTGCCGCCCCCGCCGCAACAGGAAGCGGTCATGCGACTGACGCGCGCCGTACGCGTTGTGCGCCGCAGCGCCGATTCCTTATCGGCCGATGCCGAGGTGAGCGAGGAGGTCGAGTTTTCGCCCTTGCTGTCGGCCGGCATGCGAAGCTATCTGCGGGAATATCGCGCCAGCGACCGGGCCGAGGCCCTGAGCGAACTCTTGGGCGTGTCCGGTTCGATGCGCATTTCCGCCGCAACGGTTACCGGTTTGAAGGACGTGGCCGAGCCAATTCGCATCAAGCTGGACTACCGCGTTCGCAGTGCGTTTCATGCCGCGGCGCAGGGCGAACGCCTGACCGGTGCGCTGCCGGCCGTGTGGGAGTCGTGGTATTTTGACGTGACCGGCGTCAACGAGCGCGTGACTCCTTTCAAGCTCAACCGGCCCGTGATGATGCATTCGACGGTGGAGGTGTCAGCCGGCCCTGATCTGCGGATCGTGCGTTTCCCCGAGGCGCCGACGGCGATGGCCGACAATCGATTCTTGCGGTGGAGGCGGCACATCAACGAGACGGGTCGCATCGACGACCACCTGGGGCGCATCGCCGGCGAATTTCCGGCGGAGGACTACGTCGATTACTGCGACGAGACGCAGCGGGTGCTGGCTGCACTACGCACTCCGCTGGTGTTGGAATCGGTCGCGCCCTGACGCGGCCCCGCCAACAGAATAGGCGCCGCGACGCCCAGGTCGGTGAGTGCCACCGCAACCCGGCGCCGCGACGCCCGTGACAAAAAAGTTGGCAGACCGACGGCCGCCAACGTCAGCGCGTTTGCGTCTCCGGCGTCGAGGCGGCCAGCCCTGTCTTCAATCGCTGTGTGAACGCCAGCGGGTCGACGTAACCCTCCAGCACGTCGATCACCTTGTTGTTCGTTCCCACGACAATCGTGGTGGGAAACCAGCGCACTTTGAGTTTCGCGACGAGCTCCGGCTGCGCGGCGCGGTCGATGTAGACCGTTTCAAACGACTCGGCGATCAGTGGCGAGAGGTGCGGCGCTTGATACGTCTCGGAGATCATCTTGACGCAGTGCGGGCAGCCCGGCGACGTGATGAACATCAGGATCGGGCGATTGGTCTTTTGGGCCGCGGTCCACGCCGCGGGATAGCTGGTCCAGCGGAAGACGCCGTGCCGCAGCGGCCGAGGAGCGGGCGCCTTGTCGGCCGCAAGCGAGTCGGCAGCGGCTTGTTCACGGGCGGCAGTGTCGGCCGGGCACTCGTCGACAGGCTGCGTTTCGGACGCCAACTCGTCGGCGGCCGCCGATTCAGCGGGTTCGGCGGGCGTCGACGGCTCGCTGTCCGCAACTGCCTGCGCCGCCTGTTGCGCGTCGTCGGCCGGAAGCGGATCGTCCGCGGCCCACAGCGCCGTGGCGCCCATGATAAGAACTGCCAATCCCCCTGCCGTGCAAACCAACCGAGAGCGCATGCGACGGTACCTCCAGAAAAAAGGGCCTCCTGCGGCAACGCAAGAGCTTGCTTCTTCTGAGATATCGGCGCGGGATGCGCGCACTGACAGCATCGTTTTTGTCGGCTTGTTCGATTCCGCACGACAGTCGCGAGCCGTGGCGCCGGCAGAAGGCGCCCGAGCGTTAGAAGTTCACACGCAGCGAACCCCGGCTGGATTTCTGTGCGCTGAATCAAAGCGCCGCCGAGTCAGCGGTTGTCGCTCAAACGTGGCCGGCGGCGCGGGCTTCTTGCACGCCGACGAATCCCTGGCGGGTCTTCTCGCAGGTGGTGCGGAACGCCTCGGGATGCGGCACGCCGGAGAGGCGGAACGTTTCGATCTGTCCGTTGCGGAACACCAGGTCGCCGGCCGGGTACCACCCTTGCCCCGGGAGCACCTCGACCGTGACGGTGTCGAACCGATCGAGCGAGACGCTCTGCTGCTCGCCGCCGCCAAAGGGCTGTTCGACAAGCACCCGGCGATTGGTCAGCCGGTAGCGCCGACAAGCCGGGTTCGGGAAGCCCCACACCACCAGCGGCAGCTTGGGGATCAGCATGTGGAAGTACAGCGGCAGGATGAACGGAATCGACACCAGCGCCATGAGCCGCCCAAAGGTCAGCGGGATGCCGAAGAGCGTGATGCCCAATTCGTTTTCAAACCGGCGGCCCCACCAGCGACCGTACGCCGTCGCGGCCAGCGTGGGCCAGACGGTCATGATCGTGACTTCGCGTTCGGTGTCGGGGACGACCCCGGCAATGGCTTGACCCATTGGTCGCAATTCCTGCGGACGGCAAGTGGTGAACAAATCGCGTCGGCGGACTCCAGGAGGACGCCGCCGAAGCTGTAGAAGCTACCAAACGGCCGGAAAACACGCCAGGGGCGCACACCGGCGAGCGGGGGGCGTGAGCCCCCTGTTCCGTCGAACCCGGTGTTGAATTGAGCCCGGTTTTCATGCGAGCCAACAGGGGGCTGACGCCCCCCGC
>JAGQOU010000110.1 GCA_020427145.1 Planctomycetales bacterium
CCTGCTCGGTCTTGGTGGGGAGCCCCGTCGACGGGCCGCCGCGCTGCACGTTGACGATCACCATCGGCAGCTCGGTGATGACGGCCAAGCCGAGGCCTTCGCCTTTCAGCGCGATGCCCGGCCCGCTGGAGGCGGTGACGGCCATCTCGCCGGCGAAGGCGGCGCCAATCGTGGCGGTCATCGCCGCAATCTCGTCCTCGGCCTGGAAGGTCAGCACGTTGAAGTGTTTGTGCTTGGCCAGCTCGTGCAGGATGTCGCTGGCGGGGGTGATCGGGTACGCCCCCAAAAACAGCCGCTTATTGGACAGCTGGCCGGCGGCCACCAGCCCCCACGCCAGGGCTTCGTTGCCCATGATGTTGCGATAGGTCCCCGGTTCCAGCTTCGCCGGGGCGACCTGGTACTGGGTGTGCATCGCCTCGACGGTTTCACCGTAATGATATCCCGCCTTCAGCGCGGCCGTGTTGGCGCCGGCGATCTCCGGCTTCTTGCCGAACTTGGCGTCGATGAACCGCAACGTCGGCTCCATCGAGCGATCGTACAGCCAGAACACCAATCCCATCGCGAAGAAGTTGCGGCACCGATCGGCTTCCTTCTGGCTCAGCCCGAAGGGCTCGACGGCCAAGCGCGTGAGCTTGGTCATCTCGATCGTGTGAAACTTGTATTTCTGGGTCAGGCTGCCGTCTTCGGTGGGATCGCTCGTGTAGCCGGCCTGCTCCATGCCCTTCTTGTCGAACGCATCCTTGTTGACGACCAGCACGCCGCCGTCCCGCAGGTCCTGCAGGTTGGTGACCAGGGCCGCCGGGTTCATGGCGACCAGGGCGTCGACCGTGTCGCCGGGCGTGAAGATTTCGGTGCTGGAGAAGTGGATTTGAAAGCCCGACACGCCCGCTTTGGTGCCGCGGGGAGCACGGATCTCCGCCGGGAAGTCCGGGAACGTGGCGATGTCGTTGCCGGCCAGCGCCGACGTGTTGGTCAACTGCGTGCCGGCCAGCTGCATGCCGTCGCCCGAGTCGCCGCAAAAGCGAACCGTGGCGTCTTCAAGTTGGGAAACAGGCTTGGTAGCGACAGTACTCATGGCGACCGCAGGGTCCTTCGTAAGTGCGTAGCGACGTAGGTGAACGGGCTGGGAGCGTTTCCGGGAAGCCCGCGACGGGGGAAGCTGCGGCGCGAGGCGATTCGCTGCGCGAGGGGCCAATGCGCGGCGCGCCGAGCTACTAAGAGGATTGTTCGCTTGATCAAGCTCGCGGGCAGCTTGGCGAGGTGTTTGTCATTCGCGCCTATTCGCGCAAGTTCGCGGGCTATACGTGACGATGCGTGGCGAGCCTGTTACGCCCCTTCGCGACTCTGCGGCGATTTGCCGGGGTCGGGCGGAAGCGTGTAAATCGTGTTGGGAAAATGATCGACCAGGTAGTGGACAATTCCGCGAACGGCGGCCACTCCGGTCGGTGCGCCGCTGGCGTCGACGATCGGCAAGTGGCGAAAGCCGTGTTGGGCCATCAACTCAATCGCCTCGCCCACCGTTGTCTTGGCGCCCACCACCGTGGGGTCGGCCGTCATCACGCCCGACACGGGGCCGGCGAGGTCGGCGCCCTCGGCCATGCACTTCATGGCGTCGCGCTCGGTGAAAATCCCCAGCACCTGGCATTCGGGTCCGCCCCCGCCGGGGCCGTCCTCGCAAACGAGCACGTTCCCACTGCGCTGGGTTTTCATTAGTTGCAGCACGGTCGCAATCGTGGCGTCAGGGGCCACGATCAGCGGCTGCTCGGGATACGCCGTGGTGACACGGTCGGTGGTCAGGCTCAGAAAACTCACGGCCTACAGCGAAGCTTTCATAGATCGGTCGCGAGCGGGGCGACGATGTGCTTCAGGGCGAGACATGCGGCAACGCGACGTAAGAAACAGTCAGACTCGGGGGGACGCACTGCCTAGAAGCGCGCTCATGCGAGAAGCAGCGCGCGATTCGAGACAAATCGACGCAACCCCTGCCGATAGCGAGCCTTCCGCCGACGTAAATGCCGACCTTAAGGGCCTGACCGCTCTGTTACCCCAAAATTTACCACGCCGCAGATTTTGGTTGAACCGCAAAAAGCCGCGGAATTCACTCTCTTTTCCGTAATGTCCCCCGGAGGGCGAACCGCTGCCAAGCTCGGCGGCAGCACGGGGCACTGGCTCGGCAGAGCCGCGCACTCCCGGGGAACCCAATCGCGGTCAGGCGTTGGCAGGGCCCGGCGGCCGCTCGTAGAACTTCGACAAATCGAACCCGCCGCGCTGCTCCTCCTCGACCAGCTTCAGGCGCGTTTCCAACTGCTCGACCCGCCGCGCCAGCACCGGCAGCAGCCGCTCCTCCGGGTCCTCGGAGCGCGTCCGGGGAACCTCCGGGTAGCCCAACTGCCGATGCAACGCGGCGAACAGGTAGATCGGATCCTTGCGGCGATTCGCCCAGGCGATCCGGCCCTCGCGGCGGCCAAACAGCACGGCCGGGGGCGACAGCTCCGGCTCAGCGCCACGCTGCGCCGCCCGTTCACGGTAGTACTCGCTGCGGACGTAAATCAGGTCGGCGGTCTCGACGATGCCAATCTGCCGACGGACGGTCAGAATCCACTCCCGCCACGGCTCGTCGAACGACGGATCGCCGGCGATGGCTTCCAGCCCGCGATCGTAACCCAGCCGATTGCGGCTGATCACTTCCAGTTGGTAGAGAAACAGCCCCTGGCGGCTAATCCCCTCGGCCCGGTACTGCGCCTCGCGGGCCAGAATGTCCAGCGCGATCCGCAGGTCGAACCGCCGCCGGTCGTCCTCTGCTTCGGCCATCACGTAGCATTGAAAGGGCGTGAAGTAGTGCCCCAACCGGCTCATGGCCGTGCTGAACGTGCCCAGGTGCCGCAGCTCGGCCAGCATAAAGTCGATGGCCATCGGCAACTTGGTGGTGGCGAGCACTTCCTCGCGAATGCTGCCCAGCACTTCTTGGGCGGGCACGTTCTCGCGCAGCTGCTCGCCCATCACCTTGAACAGGTGCCGCTGCTCCACGTATTCCTCGACCGGCAACGGCGAGAGGGGCGCCGGGGCCTCTTCGTCCGAAGGCAGCGGGTCGTTGCGGCTTGCCGTCACGGCGTCGCTCCCGCGGGGGCGGCGGGGGCAGACGGCGCCGCATCGGCGGCCTGCAGGTGCGCCTTGAGAAACGCCGCCGCACGGGTCAACGCTTCGGAATCGCCCGCCGCCGCGCCGTGGCCGACGCGCGGCACGACATACAGATCGTGATCAACGTGGCACTGGGAAAGCTGCTCGCACATCCACTCCGGGCTGGCCACGGGCACCAATTGGTCGTCTTCGCCGTGGTAGAAGAACATGGGCGGATCGTCGGCGGTGACGAACGCTGCGGGCGAGGCAAAGCGGTACTCCGCCGGTTTCGCGCTCCGCGAACCGCCCAGCCAAAACGCCAGTCGCTCTGAATCGGACGGCATCACGCGGAAGTCGCAGGGCGCCCCGCCGGCGATGACCGCTTGCAGCCGCGCCGCCGGGTCCTCTTTCTCGGTCAAGTCGTCGGCGAGATCGTCGACGTCTGCTGCGGGGGCGTCAGCTGCGTCGGCGGCTGCGAGTTCCGCGGCGTCGATCGGAGCCCCGTTGAGCGCCCCCAGCAGGGCGACAAGGTGTCCGCCGGCTGAGTAGCCCAGCCCGCCGATCCGCTCGGGGTCGATTTTCCAGCGGGCCGCATTGGAGCGCATCCAGCGAACCGCATCCTGGCAGTCTTCCACCTGGGCGGGAAACAGGTGCTTGGGCGCCAGCCGGTAGCTGATCGCCACCGCGGTGAACCCTTCGCGGGCCAGCCGCTCGGCCAATCCCGACAGCTGGGCGCGCGTTCCCATTCGCCACGCCCCGCCATGCACGACCAGCACGCCCGGAAACGGCCCGGCGCCCTCGGGCACGTACACGTCGGCCTTCAGCGGGCCGTCGTCGCGCGCCGCGTAGACTTCCCCGAAATGCGATTCGTAGCTCTGGGATTCTCCGGCGCGGGCGGCGGCGGCAAACAGCGGGGCCGCAACCGCCAGCGTGGCAAGAAAAAACGACTTCACGGCGGAGTCTCCCAGCGGGGGGCGATGGAGAGCCGGCAGCTTGGCTCGTATACTGATTATTCCCGCACGCCCCCGCGGCCGGCAACGGCAGACCGCCCCGTGCCGCGATCTTTCCTCCCTTTACCGTCAGTTAGTTTCGTGAGCACGCAGTTTTCTACGATCGACGAGGCCGTTGAGGCGATTGGCCGGGGCGAAGTCGTGATTGTCGCCGACGCCGAGGACCGCGAGAACGAGGGCGACTTCGTCTGCGCGGGCGAAAAGGCGACCCCGGCGATCATCAATTTCATGATCACCCACGGCCGGGGGCAGCTGTGCATGCCCATCCTGCCCGAGGTGAGCGACCGGCTCCAACTGACGCCAATGGTCGAGGACAACACGGCCCCGCTGCGGACCAATTACACCGTGCCGGTCGACCACCGCACCAGCCGCACCGGCATCACCGCCGGCGAGCGGTCGGCGACGATTCTGGCGATTTGCGACCCCGCGAGCAAACCCTCCGACTTCCACCGCCCGGGGCATCTGTTCCCGCTGGTCGCGAAGGAGGGGGGCGTGTTGCGTCGCGCGGGGCACACCGAGGCGGCCGTGGACCTGGCCCGGATGGCCGGCCTGCACCCGGCGGGCGTGCTGTGCGAAATCCTCGACGACGACGGCGATCGGGCCACGCGGCCGCGGCTGATGGAGTTGGCAAAGCAGTTCAAGTTGCCGGTGATATCGATCGAGCAATTGATCGCATACCGCCGGCAGCGCGAGAAGCTCGTGTACCGCAAGGCCGAGGCCCAGTTGCCGACCAAGTATGGCAACGGGCGGATTATCGCCTACGGCGTGAAATACGAATCGCAGGAGCCGATGGCCTACGTGATTGGCGACCTGTCGTCCGTCGCGGCGCCGCTGGTGCGACTCCACTCGTCCTGTTTCACGGGCGATCTGCTGGAATCGCTCCGCTGCGACTGCGGCGATCAGCTGCACATGGCGCTCGACATGATCGGCCGCGAGGGCGCCGGGGCGCTGATCTACCTGCCGCAGGAAGGCCGCGGCATCGGCTTGGTGGAAAAAATCAAAGCCTACGCGCTGCAGGACGAAGGCATGGACACCGTTGAAGCCAACCTGGCCTTGGGGTACATGGCCGATCCGCGCGACTACGGCGT
>JAGQOU010000111.1 GCA_020427145.1 Planctomycetales bacterium
GCGCGGTGGATCATGATCGGGCGCTGGCGCGTGCCATCCGCCGCCACATATTCCAGTTCGAAGCGGGCGGGCAGGTTGTAATCGACCTGCACCGTGCCGAGCTGCCAATTGCGCTTGAGCACGTCGCGGAAGATGAAGTCGAGCTTCGGCCCGTAGAAAGCCGCCTCGCCCTCTTCGACCATGTGCGGCAGGTTCATATCCTGGCACGCCTGAATGATGGCTGCCGTCGCCTGTTCCCAGGCCGCGTCGTCACCGACGTACTTGTCGCTCTCCGGGTCGCGGATGCCGACGCGGGCGCGGAAATCCGTCAGGCCGAGCGTAGTGAACACGTACTGGATCAGGCGGACGACGTCCTTGAACTCTTCCAGCAGTTGTTCCGGCGTCACGAACAGATGCGCATCATCGACCGTGAAGCCGCGCACGCGCGTCAGGCCGTGCAGCTCGCCGCTCTGTTCGTAGCGGTAGACCGTGCCGAATTCGGCATAGCGCACCGGTAGATCGCGGTACGAGCGCATCTCGCTCTTGTAGATCATGATGTGGTGCGGGCAGTTCATCGGTTTGAGCAGGTACCGCTCGCCCTCGCCGGGGGCCGCCCCTTCGCGCGGGCCCAGGTCGATGAGCGGGAACTGGCTGCCGCTGTAGTACGGAAAATGCCCGGAAATCTGGTACAGCTCGACCTTGCCGATGTTGGGAGTGTACACCGGGTCGTACCCGCGGCGGGCGAGCTCGTCCTTCAGGTAGTCCTCGAGCGTTTGCCGAATGATCGCCCCCTTGGGCAGCCACAGGATGAGCCCCGACCCGACGGTCTGGCTGATAGTGAACAGCTCCAGCTGCTTGCCCAGGACGCGGTGGTCGCGTTTCTTGGCTTCCTCGATTTGACGCAGATGATCGGCGAGCTCTTGCTTGTCGAAGAAGGCCGTGGCGTACACGCGCTTCAACTGTTCGCGGCTGGCATCGCCCTTCCAATAGGCGCCGGCGACGCTGGTGAGTTTGAACGCCTTGCCAATGTGCCGGGTGCTGGGAATGTGCTTGCCGCGGCACAGATCGATGAACTCGCCCTGCCGGTAGAACGACACGGTCTGTTCCTCGCCGAGCCCCGTTTCGAGGTGTTCCACCTTAAGTTTTTGCCCCATCTCGGCGCACAGCTTGATCGCTTCATCGCGCGGCAGCTCGAAGCGTTCGAACGGCAAATCGTCGGCGACGATCTTCTTCATTTCCGCTTCGATTTTCGGGAAATCTTCCTCGGAAATCGCTTGGTCGAGTTGAAAGTCGTAATAGAACCCCGCGCCGGTCACGGGGCCGAACGCGAGCCCCGTGCCGGGGAAGAGTCGCATGACCGCTTGCGCCATGACGTGCGCGGCGCTGTGTCGCATCACTGCGAGCGCCTCGTCGTCCTTCTTGGTTAGCAGTCGCAATTGCACTTCGCCCTCAGCGTCGAGTGGCGAGTGCAAATCCACTAGTTGGCCGTTGACCTCGCCGACAACGGCGGCCTTGGCCAGGCCGGGGCCGATCTCGGCGGCCACGTCGTATGCGGAGGCGTTGGGGGCGATGTCGCGTCGGGATCCGTCGGGAAGAATAACAGTCGGCATGGCGAGGCGCTGGCAGAAGAGTTTGGCGGGAATGGGAATGCGGGGACGTTCCGGTCGCTCGGTGCGGGGCCGAGACGCCCTGGAATCCAGCTTGTAAGCGGCCTTTGTAGGCGTTCGCGGGGCTGCGGCCCCGCGAGAGGACGGTCGGCAAACAGCGATTGTTCGCCGAAAGTTGCTGATTCTAGGCGGATTCGGCCCGCACGACCACGGCGCTGGGCAACGCTGGCAGCGGGCGCCAAATTCCGAGTGCGGTGAACCGCTTTCGAGGGCTTCAGGATGGACCCGTCGCCGCCGCCGGTTCAAGCCGTAAATGCCGCTGGCATAAGCCCTAAGCGAGTCAGGGACGCGCCGGCTGGCGCGCTGGGGGGGAATTTTTCGCCCAACCCCTCTGCAAAACTGTTGCAAACCCCCAATTCCTTGTTAGAGTGGGAAAGGTAATGGCGGCCAAAGTGCCGTTCAGCGGGATTTTTCCCTGCACATTGAGTTGACGAATCCACCGGTTTCAAACAGGCTGAATGGGTCGGGCAGGAAGTCGTGTTGTAAGCGACGAAGCCCAGTCGGCTTTCTGGCAGGTCTTTTCCTCCGCCGCCCCCACGGAGCAAAAGTCACGCTGGGCATTTTACTGCTAGGTCAGGGTGTGTTCAGAAAGCGCACCCGCCGAAACTACGCGCAAGAAGGCTAGTTCTCGAATTGCCCCCAGACGAGCGTAGGTCTTCACCAGGTATCATCTACTTACAATGAGACGGGGAATTGGAGCTATGAAAATGAACCGTGGTTTGGTTTACTCCTTGTGCGCGGCCGCTTTGGTGGCAGTTGGCGCCAACAGCGCTCAGGCTGTGATTAATGTCAGCCTGAATTTGACCTATACCGATCCGGCCAATGAGGCTGGCGGTGGGACTTGGCAGTTAGTTGCTAAGACCAGCGACGCCGCATCGATCGCCGCATTGAATGCGGTCATCGATAACGTAGACAACGGCGTCGGTCCCGACGATGTGACTCTCAATAGCGGCATCGGCGCCATCGACCCGATCGATGCCGGCGGTCTTAACGAGCGTCCCGCTTACCTCCCCACGGCTAGCGGCGTCGACCTGATCTACGGTCAGGACATCAGCGCCCCGGCGACGGTCGTCACGGGCGTGGGCTCTGGAGCAGGTGCCGGCAACCTGCCGACCGACCAGTTTCTGAATGCCTCGTGGAATAACTCGGCGCTAATCGCCTCGGGTTCCTTTAGCGGTTCACGCCCCTCCTTCGTCGGTGTTGACGGCAACATCCTGGGAGGCGCCAATCCGAACTTCACTGCGGCCGACGACGGTGCCACTACCAGTGTGGTTCGCGGCGATGGGGTTGCAACTGATGGTTTGAAAGGTGGCGACGCCAATCGCGATAACATCGTGAACGTGACCGACCTTGGTATTCTTGCCACAAATTGGCAGTTGACTGGCAAGGGGTGGAATCAGGGTAATTTCTCCGGTACCAACAACGATGACATCGTGAACGTGACCGACCTTGGTATTCTCGCTACGAATTGGCAGCTGAGTCGTACTCCTCCGGTCGTTGCCGCTGTCGGTGCCGTTCCTGAACCCGCCTCTATCGCGCTGCTTGTCCTGGGTGGCCTTGGCTGCTTGGCTGCAAGTCGTCGTAAGTAGGTTTTATTGATCCAAGGCGCCTGGGCGGTAGCGGCTGGTTCGCACCGCCCAGGTTATCTCTCAACTAAATTCAGCATCTAGCGATCTACTTAACTGGAGTAAGTATAATGAAGCGGGCCTTTTCGCGATTGTCTTTGGCAGTGGCCGCTGTCTTGCTGGCCTCAAACGCCGCCGTGGCGGGTTTTATCGGCACGGCGACGGAAGTTCCGGGGTTCAATGCCCCTGACGCGGCCTTGACCGGTTTTACTGCGTATCAGCTAAGCGTGTCGACCGACGATGGAAGCGTGATTTCTGCCGTCGACGTGTCGATTGCCGGTCAGCTGCACCAGCGGTGGTCGGATGTCGATTTTGACTTTGTGCCGGATCCCTCGCCTAACGGTCCTCCGGCCAATGGTCGTGGTGATAGTCATCTGACGTTGCTGCAAGGCGCATTGATTGGTTCAGCGCCCGCAGAAGACAATAGCGGAGTTGGTAGCCCGCTTCCGAGTGGAGCGTTCACCTATGGTTTGGGATCGTATCTTAAGGGTGCTTGGGGTATTCCGGGGTCCTCGCAAACCAGTTCGGCCGATTTGGCTTACATCGTGATTCCGACTGGTTCGGAGCCGACGCTTGAGATCACCGTTGATATCGCCGGCTCGGCTGGTGGTGGTCGGCTCGATGCAGCGTCCTTTGGCTTCGTGCCTGAGCCCTCCAGTATTGCCTTGATTGGCTTGGCAATGGTTGGCGTCGCTCTCAGATTCAAGCGTCGATAAAAAAAGAAAAAAACTTCTTGATTCTTGGGCGACAGCAGATTAGAATCAGAAGTGTCCCATCGTAACAGTATTTTTTGGTGACTGCTAACGAGTATCCTGACAACCAAGCGGCTTCGACGGTGCCTCGGTGCCGGCGAAGCCGCTTTTTTTGGCCGAAGGGTACTAAATAGATTAGATCTGCGAGCTGTTTGCCCTCAGGGCTGCTCGCTTACGGAAACAAAACGAAATTTTGCATCGATCACGGGCAGCAAGCACTAAGACGTTCTCCAAACGTCAACAAGTGAACCCGACGGAGGAAGTCCTAATGGTGAAATGAAGGCGAGTCGCTCGCTCACATATCAGCGACCTTGCCTGTTTTACTCCGAATCGTCATGCGTCCGACGCCATGAGTAGACCTCATTTGCGGCTCCGACCGCTGGATGCAAACGCGATTGATAAGGACTTTCTGCTTAGATTTCACTCTTGACCGACTCTTGGAGAACTATCTTATGTCTCGTAAAATCTTTGGTTTGGCTGCTGCTTTCTCGATGGTTGTCGCTGGCGCCGCTAACGCCGGTGTCTTGGTTCAAGCGACGGCGATGCCTGGCGTTCCTCCCTTCCAGGCTCCGGATGCAGCTCTGACAGGTTTCACTGCCTATCAGGTTAACGTGATCACTGACGACAGTTCAGTGATCTCAGCCGTCGATGCGACCTTCCTCGGCCCGATGCACCAGCGTTGGTCGGACACGAACTTTGACGGCGTTCCCGACCCCACCCCCCAGGGCGTGGCTTCGAACGGTCGTGGCGACAGCTCGTTGACGCCCATTGCCGGCGCCTTGATCGGCTCGGCTCCCACGGAAGACAACAATGTGAGCGACAGCCCGTTGGCCGACGGTGCGTTTGATTATGGCGTCGGCAGCACGCTGAGCGGCGCCTGGGGCATTCCGGGCGCTTCGCAGACAAGCTCGGCATCCGTGGCCTACTTGGTCATCCCCGATGGGCAAACGGTTGAGTTCCGCTACGCCATCGCCACCGCCAACGGCACCTTCGAGAGCACTGCCCTTATTGGTGTTCCCGAGCCCGCCACTTTCGTGCTGGCTGGCATCAGCATGCTGGGCCTGGCCGCGATTCGTCGCCGCATGGCCTAAGTTGAGCTGCTAACAACCCGCCGGCGGTTTGCCGCTGGCGGATGAAACGACAAAGCCCGCTGCTCCTCGTGAGCAGCGGGCTTTTTTCGTTTGATGGCGTCGCAAGACGCTTTGCCACAGACGGCCAACTTCGCTGCCGCAGCCCGTCACGCCGCTTTGCGAAACTGGTGCGTCACCGGCACGGCCAGCAGGTCGAAGTGCTTCTCGGCCGTCATGTCGTCGCGGTTGACGCGGGGGCCTTGGGGGGCGGCGCCGCCGGCGAAGCGGTGGATGGCGTAGCCCGCCTCGGCCAGCAGCTCGTACAGGGCGTGCCGCTCGCTGGCGAACAGTTTGCGGAACACCTCGGTGCGAATCACCGGGCGGTATTCGCGGAGGATCGGCAGAATCGACGCCAGCACGGCGCGGTCGTACCCCTCGGCGTCGACCTTCACGTAGCTGAGTCGCGGCAGGCGGTCGGAGAACTCGGTCTGCAGCAACTCGCCCAGCGGCCGGCCCTCGACGGTCAGCGGGTACTTGCGGCGGAACAGCTTCCAACGCTGTTGCGTCTTGAAGCCGCCGTTGCAGAAGCTGGCGTCGCTGTAGTGAAACACGAACTGCCCGGGCTCCTCGGTGGCGGCGTAGCACCGCGGCTGGATATGTGCCTTGTCGCGGTTGAGCCGGGCGTTGGCCTGCAGCACCTTGAACACGTACGGATTCGGCTCGAGCCCCAGCACGCAGCCAGTGGGGCCTGCGGCGAGTGCCATCGGCACCGTGGTGTCGCCGGTGTGGGCCCCGACGTCGATGACGAAATCGCCGGGCTTGATGAACTGGCGCAAGCCATCGACTTCCTGCTGGTCGACGGTCTTGGGCGTCTCGAAGGGGTGCAGCCACTGGGCGTACTGCACGCGGCCGTCGGCGGGCAGTTGAAAGTCATGAATCTCGTGTCCCCATTCGGCGAACGGGACTTTTTCGCGACGGCGAAACAAGCGGGCGAGCGACATGACGGGTAACTCCGCAAAGCAGGTGCTGGGTCACAGGGGGCGTATTTTCGGGGAGCCGCCTGATCGGCGAACCGTAGCAAACGGAGAGCGACGCCGCAGCAGCGGTTTTGCCGGGAATTTGCGACCATGGCCCGCGCGGGGTTGGCCAGCTACGATCGTGGGATGTCCGCTCTCGATGACCCCGATGCAGGCGCTTTGCACCGATTTCGATGGGCCTGGTACGCCCTGCTAGCGGCCACCGTCGTGCAGGCCGTGGGCGTGTGGCGATGGTTCGTGGTGTTGGGCGAAACGCCGCTGCTGGAGTGGCTGCACAGCCCCCCCGACGTGGGTGGATGGGGCATTGCCGAGGGAACGGCTCAGGCCATTCAGCTCGCCGTCGGTTGGAGCGCGCTGGCGGCCGCGGCGTGGTGCCTGTGGCGGCCAAGTTGGGCGCCGGCGGTGCTGCTCGCGGCCGTGCAAATGGCGATCGCCTGGGCGATGACGGCCACGGACGAGGGGTTTCCGGTCGCGGCCAGCTGGCTGCCGGCGGCGGCGCGGCGGGCGTTTCCCTGGCTCACCCACGCGGCACGGATGGCGGCGCCGTTGGCGGTGGCGTGGCTGGCGTGGGGCGGAGCAGGCACGGCGGGGGCGCCGTGCCAGGATGCTGCCATGATTCGCAACGCGCCGTGGGGGCTGCGTTGCGCTCCGGCCCCACGCTTCCAGGCGGGGATCGAGCAGTTGCTGCGGTGGGCGCTGGCGATCACGTTTGCCGCTCACGGGGTTGAGGCCCTGCAAACCAACCCCGTCTTCGTCGACCTGTTGCTCGATTCTCACCGCCGCTGGCTGGACATCGACCTGCCCGAGGCGCGCGCCACGGAGCTGCTCACAGCGATCGGCGTGATGGATCTGCTGGTCGCCGCGCTGTGCGTTTCCACGCGCTGGCGGTGGGTGTTGTGGTGGATGGCCGCCTGGGGGCTGATCACTGCGTGGAGCCGAGTGGCGGCCAACGGCTGGTTCTGGTGGCACGACGCCGTGGTGCGAGCCCCCCATGTTGGGGTCCCCGCGGCAATTGCGTGGTTGGCGCCCCGAGCAGACACGCTGGCGAATCGGGTAGAATCACCCGCGGACACATGAAGCCCCAAACGGTTGAGGAACGCATAGGTGTGCGGCAGAACTTTCGATAGGCAGCGAGTTTTTCTGACTTTGCTTCTGGCCGCGGTCGCCAGCGGCCGGACGCCGGCGCGTGCGGCCGATGCGCCGCGTGAACTCGACCCGTTAGCGCCCCGGCATTGGCGGTGCATATGGACCGAAAACCCGGCGACCGTTGCAACGCTGTCGTGGAGCACCGCCGCGGCGGGACGACAGCACATCGTGAAGATGGCGGTGGTCGATCCCGCGCCGGCGACCGACCAGGAGCGTCAACGCACCGTCGCCGCCCAGCACAACGGGCGATTCACCGGCGACGACCTCGAACTACACTACCACCACGCCCGGCTGGCCGATCTACAGCCCGGCACGACTTACGAGGTGACGCTCGAAAGCGACGGGCACGCGTCGCCGCCGCTACGGTTCACCACGGCGCCCGCCGACGATCGGCCCGTGTCGGTGATCTTTGGAGCCGATTCGCGCTCGGGTCTTGTCGAGCGCCGCCAGATGAACGCCCTGATGGCCCGCATGGCGGCGGAGGCTCGCGCCGCGGGGCGCCCGCCCATTGTTGCGCTGGCTCACGGCGGCGACTACGTTTACGACGGCAACGAACTGTCGCTGTGGGCCCAGTGGATGGCCGACCATGAACTGACCGCCGGCGTCGACGGCCACCTGCTGCCCATTATCCCGGCGCGGGGGAATCACGATCACGGCGAGCATTTCAACCAGGTGTTCGATTTTCCCGCCGGCGATCGCAACTACTACGCGGTGGACGTCGGCCCCCAGCTGCGGTGGATCACGCTCAACACCGAGACAGTCGTCGCTGGCAAGCAGACCAAGTGGCTCGCCGAGCAGTTGGCCGACGCCCGACCGCAGTACCGCTGGGTGGTCGCTCAATACCATCGGCCATCGTTTCCGGCGGTGAAGCTCCCCGGCCGCGGGCTGGTGCACTGGGTGCCGCTGTTCGAGCAATTCAACGCCGATTTGGTCTGCGAGGGGGACGGGCACACCATCAAGCGGACGCCCCGCTTGCGGGCGAACAAGATCGATCCCACCGGCGTACCGTACATCGGCGAGGGGGGCCTGGGCGTGGGCCAGCGGACGCCGAACGCGGAATTGTGGTATCTGCGGGCTCCCGACGCCAAAGTGGGCAGCGACCACCACCTGCAGCTGCTAACGTTTGACCGCGAGAAGCTGTCCTACCGCGTCGTGCTGATGAGCGGCGAGGTGTTTGACGAGCACGCGTGGCCCGTGCGCCCGCCCGAGCAGCGCGCGGTCCCCGCCGTCGAGGAGGAAACCGAGGCGCCAGCAGCGCAGGCGGCTTTCCGCGCCCCGGCGACCGCCAAGGCGTTAAAATAGAAGCAATTTCTCCGCCCGAGGCGTGTCACGGCTCTGCGATCCGCGCGGAAGCCTGCCGCGATTCCCGGCTACGCCTGCATGCCACGCCGTGGTGCGGCGGCAGAAGGGGCAAAAGGCCGCGCATGCCGCCCGGATTCGGCTAGATTGCGGCGGGCGGAACGAATACCCTACCAACCCCAGCCCGCCCGCCGCTTGCGGCTGGCCGTACGCGCTAGCGACCCGAATCATGGCCAATAAGAAACCCGCCAAGCAGAAACCCAGCTTCGCCGACGCGCCGTCGAATGTCAGCGACAAGCCGCCCGGCGAAGTCGCGCTGATCGAGGCCCCCGGCGGTTCGCACTTTCACGCGACTCGTGAAGTCATTGAATCCGTGGCGGTGGCGTTCGTACTGGCGTTTCTGTTTCGCACGTTCGTGGCCGAGGCGTTTGTCATTCCCACCGGCTCGATGGCGCCGGCGCTTGAGGGCCGACACAAAGACGTCGACTGCGCGATGTGCGGCTATCGATTTCGCGTGACGGCGAGCGACGAGGATCCGGAAAACCGACCAGCGGGATCTCGCGCCGATCTGACCATGGCGCAAACGGTCGGGGGCATGTGCCCGATGTGCCGGTACTTGATGCCGTTTCGCCCCGATCTGCCGGAGTCGACGCTGGAGGAAGCGGGGGTCGCCGCGGATGAAGTCGAGTTTCAGCCAAGCTATCCGGGCGACCGGATCGTGGTCAGCAAATTCGGTCTCGACTTTGCCGACCCCGAGCGCTGGGACGTGGTCGTGTTCAAATTTCCCGGCGACGGGAACATGAATTACATCAAACGTCTCACCGGGTTGCCGGGAGATTCGCTGCGGATTTACCAGGGCGATTTGTTCGTCAAGTCGCCTGACGCGACGGAGTTTGAGATCGCGCGGCGGCCGGCCGACAAACTCGTGGCCATGTTGCAGCCGGTGCATGATACGCGGTACGAACCCAGCGAATTGTACGACGCGGGCTGGCCGCTGCGGTGGGCGCCGACGACTCCCGACGGCTGGCAGCACGCGGTCGATGCAGACGAGCAGGACGTCGTGCAAACCTTCGCCATCGACGGCACGGGCGACGAGACGGCGTGGATCCGTTACCGGCACCTTGTGCCCGATCAAGATGATTGGCGCGTGGCGCAACTTGCCGACCGCGGCGAGCTGACTGCCGAGGAGCGCGCGGAGTGGGAAAGTTCCCAGCGGCCGCAACTGATCAGCGATTTCAATCCGTACAACGCGCGGCTCCAGCGCAATAGTGTCGAGAGATTCCCCCGCCATGGCTGGCAACTAGCCCCCTCCTCCGTTCGCGGGGAATCGACCGGTTACTGCTGGGTCGGCGACTTGGCCCTGGAGTGCGACGTGAACGTCTTGGAACCGCGCGGCGAACTGCTGCTCGATCTCGTCAAAGCGGGTTTTCACTTCCGTGCCACGATCGACCTGGAAACGGGGGCCGTGCTCTGCTCGATCGTCGACGGGCGCACGGGCGAAACGCTCGATTTCGAGGCGAGCGGCCAGACGTCGCTGGACGCCGCCGGAGATTACGAACTGCGGTTCGCCAATATCGACGATCAATTGTGGCTGTGGGTCGATGGCGATCGGGTGGACCTCGCCGGCGCTGCGTACGATCCCGACACGTTGCTGGGGGGTCGCAAGGAAATGCTGCCATGGGCGAGTCCCGACGATGCGGGCGATCAGGGCGACCTGGCCCCCGCTGGCGTTGGCGCACGGGGAGCGGCGCTGATCGTCGATCGGCTCGCCGTGCTGCGAGACATCTACTATGTGGCGGCCAAGTACGGCGAGGATGCCGAACAGTTTCTTCGCACACACCGATCATCGGACCCCGACTACCCGGCGAATCCGAACGACGACTATCCCACGGGCCCAGTGCGAGACGCCAACGGCCAGCGCGTTCCGGCCTATAAGGGCGTCAAGAACCTGCTTACCAACCCCGAGGATTGGGGGCGGTTTTGGCATCGGCGACAGGTCGAGTTTGAAGTTGGCGACGACCAGTTTTTCGTCATGGGCGATAACAGTCCCGAAAGTTCCGACGCCCGCGTGTGGACCGATCGCGACAACGAACGCGGGGGTCGCGGCCTGCCCGGCGGCAACTACGTCGATCGGCGGCTGCTCATCGGTCGAGCGGTGGCCGTGTTCTGGCCGCATTCCTGGGGGTCGATCCCAGGCATGCCGTGGCTGCCGGGGTTCCCGAACTTCGGCGATATGAGATTGGTGAGATAAGGTGCTGCGAGCCGTTGGCTTTGCGCTGTCCGCCCGAGGATTTTGATTCGCACTTAACACGTGGCACAGCGGCACTGGCGCCACTCGCGGAAATGTCTGATCGCAAAACAAACTGAGAGCTAAGAGCTGACGGCCAAACGCCGGCAGCTTGTTCGCGTCATGGAGGACGCACGCATGTCGCTACTTCGCGTTAAAGGATTGGTGAAGAACTACGGCCGTCGTCGCGTGGTCGACGGGGTCGACTTTCACGTCGAACGCGGCGAGATCGTCGGCCTCTTGGGCCCCAACGGCGCCGGCAAGACCACCACCTTCCGCATGACCTGCGGCATGATCGACGCCGACGCGGGCAAGGTGTCGCTCGCCGACAAGGACGTGACCAACTGGCCCATGTTCAAGCGCGCCCGCGAGGGCGGCATGGGCTATCTCGCCCAAGAGTCGAGCGTGTTTCGCAAGCTGTCGGTGCAGAACAATCTGCTCGGCGTGATGGAAATGCTCGGCATGCCGCGCAAGACCCGCAAGCGCCGCTGCGACGAGCTGCTCGAACAGTTCGGCATTACCAAGTTGCGCAAGGCCAAGGCGATGAGCCTGTCGGGCGGCGAGCGGCGGCGGGTCGAGATCGCGCGCTGCTTGGTCTCCAACCCCGAGATCATCCTGCTCGACGAGCCGTTCACCGGCATCGATCCGGTCACCATCGCCAGCATCCAAGAGATCGTCCGCGACCTGCGCGCCCGCGGCATTTCGATCCTCATCACCGACCACCAGGTGCGCGAGACGCTGCAGATTACCGATCGCAGCTACGTAATCCGCGCCGGGCAGGTCCTGTGCCACGGCAAGCCGAACGAGGTGCTGCAAAACCCCGCGGCGCGCAAGTACTACTTTGGCGAAGGCATGGACTTGGGAGTCGGCGGCCCCAGACCCGCGCCCCGCGCCGCCGCGCCGCTGCCGGCCACCGCTACGCAGAGCCGCTTGGCCGCGCTGCGCAGTCGACTCACGGGCGGGCGGTACGACTCGTCGCCCGACGCCCGCCGCGACGACGCGGCGTGACGACAGCCGCCTTCAAGCCGCCTGGCGAGGACGATGACTCCGGACGAGTTTGCCGCCGCCGTGCTGCCGCGGGTCGCCGCCGCGTGGGACGCGGCCTGCCTGTGCGCCCAGCCCGGCTTCCGCAAGCTGCTGTCGTTTGACTTCCGCGATTACGACGCGGGCCCGATGGGGCTGGCCGAAACCGAGACGCTCGGCAACACGTTCATCCGCCAGCGCTTCGACCGCATCGGCGACCGGCAGGACCTGGACAGCGGCGACTCGCTGCAAAAGTACGCCTGTCCGCAGTGCGGCGCCGCGTGCGAGGAAGAATTCGCGGAGTTCAGCATCGCAATGTCGCGATCCTGCTTTCGCTTCACCAGCCCGGGCGAACTGACGCCGACGGCGCTGTACCTGGTCGGATTCTACGGCTTCTCGCGCGATGACTTCGAGAAGGTGCATGATTTCAAACGCACCGAGTCGGTCGCCGAATTCTTGCGCTCGATCGACGTTGGCGCAGAGGCGTGACGTCGAGCACGCCGACCGATTGCCGCAGACGCGTATTGATCTCGCACGCCGCATGGTCGTCGCCGGCACGGTGATCGCGGTCGAGACCAACGCATGCGGTTCGGGAACCTCGCGGGCCTCCTTATGAAACGCCTCGGCCCGCCCGTTGTCCGGCTTGAGCATGTGGTAGCAGACGTTGCCGACGAATGCGCGAGCGGTGCGGGGCATGGCGGTCAGAGTGCCGCATCAACGGGCCAGCGGCAAGAAAAAAGTAGAATGTCCCCTTTTTCGGGCTCCCCTTTTTCGGGCTGTGGCGCCATTCCAATCGCAATTGATTCCAAATCAGTCTTCAGCGATGATGTCGTGACGCCCCGGCAGCCAATGAGGGGCGTGCCTGGTCCCATTCCGAGAGATTTTGCGCCGCGCGAGGATTTGATGCCCAGCGGCAGGCTGCTTTTCGCTTTTCGTCCGTCAAGGCGCGCGAAAAATGCCATTAAATCACCGCGCATTAGACACCGGGCGGGCGCAGCGGTTACAACGGGGGGCAAGACTGCGCCGAGACCGGTTCCCGCTCGCTCCAAATGGGGAATCTCGGTTTCGACTTGATCCATTCGGCGACCCGCTGGGGGCGGGCTGCTCGCAATCCGCTGCGGTCCGTCGTCCGCATGTCCAATTCCTTGTGCATGTTCGCGGCGACGCCGACGATTGATTATTTTCGTGCCACACAGATGCTCTGCTCTCGATTTGCAATAGTCCTGTGTTGCGCCGTCCTCGGCGGACGCAACTTGTATGCTTCAACGTACAGCGAATTCGTTGACGGCGATCTCTCGAATCTGCCCTCGGCGCCCACGCACTGGGTTCTCGAGAGCGGAAAGAACGTGCTTGTCGGCGAGACAGGCGCGGGAGACTACGATTTGCTTCGCCTGACAATTCCCGCCGGGCAGGTGTTGCAGACCATCATTATCGAATTTCACGAGGACCTGACGCAGGTGTTCACGGGCATTCAGGCGGGCAACGTCTGGACGGCAGGAGTCGGCTTCGACGTCGATCCGGCGCCCATGCTGGGATGGGTTGACTTTCCCGTCGACCCCGCGACGGCGCACACGGACGTCGACATCCTCGCCGACATCGCTCAAGCGCCCGGTGCGCAGGGATTCTCGCCACCGCTGCCGAGCGGCGACTACGTCATGCTCTTTCAGAATGAGTATTCCGTGGTGCGCCACGCGCTGAGTTTTAACTTGGCGCCCGCCGGCGGTTTGATGCCGGGCGACTTCAATCACGACAGCCGCGTCGATGCGGCCGATCTGACCATGTGGAGCGGAGCGTTCGGGGCGACGGATGCCGGCGACGCGAACGGCGATAACGAGTCTAATGGCGCCGATTTTCTGCTGTGGCAATCCCACTACACTCCTGCTGTCGCGTTGCCGACAACCGGTCAGCTCGCCGAACCAGCCACTGCCAAGTTGCTGGCCGCCGTGATCGCAGTTCTTTCATTGTTGCGACGCGGGATGGCGACGCCGCGTCGTCCATAGATCGACCCCTCCTGATTGTTCCCTTCTCACCAACGCCAGCCGATGACTATCTGTACTTCTACGAAGGTTAGCACGATGAACATCAGGTCGCTTCGCACGCGTCTCGGCATGCGGCACGGGTTCTCATTGATTGAGTTGGCCGTCGTTCTTACGGTGATCGCCTCGCTGGCCGCGTTGCTACTGCCTGCGGTGCAGACGGCGCGCGAGTCGGCGCGAAAGCAGGTGTGCGGCAACAACATCAAGCAAATCACTCTTGGGTTGCATCAGCATGTGGCTGCGCGCGGGACTTTTCCGGCCGGGTACGTCTCGAAGTTGAAGGACAACGGCGACGACGCCGGCCCAGGCTGGGCCTGGGGAGTTCAGCTTCTGCCCTACACCGAACAAAACGCGCTGTTTGATTTGGTCGATCAGCGGGCGCCGGTCGAAGCGTCTGCGGTGCGTAACGAGTCCCTGAGCGGTTGGGCTTGCCCGTCGGATGCCGGCTTTCAGCGTCAGATTGATATTCGGATGAACGCCTACTTCAAGCCGGTCTGCCAAATGGCGGCCGCTAGCTACGTGGCCAGCGTCGGTACGGTGCGGCCAACCTGCATCATTTGCCGCGACAAGTTTGACGGCGTGTTCGGCCGCAACCGACCGCTACGACCTCAAGAAATCACCGACGGCACGTCCAACACGCTTGCCACGGGCGAACGGAATACGCGTTCGGCCAACGCTGTCATGTGGGGAGTGGTCGCCGGATCACGGCTTTTCGATCATCAACATCCGGGGCAGTTCGCCGGCGGGCCGGGCTTCGTGCTCGGCACGACGTTCAAGGATGGATTCAACATTTGCCAAACGGACGGCGTCGACCGCAACGCCACGACGAGCTACGCCGAGTCATTTGGCAGCGATCATCCGGGCGGTGCGTACTTTGGGTTCTGCGACGGGGGCGTCCGATTCGTCTTTGACGACGTCGACCCCAGCGTGATGAACGCCCTGGCGACGCGGAGTTCCATTGCCAAAGAAGGAAAGGTCGACCCGATTATTCACGAGAGTCCATTCTGAACATACAGAGAAGACTGAAACAGCTACTATGGAGGCGCCCGGTACGCGAATCCCTGATAGCACGCCCGGTCGCACAGCGGGCCGCACGGACAATCGTCCCGTCGATGCACCCCAGCTCTTCGTCGATCGCCCCCGCGGTCGCCCTGTCGCCGCCGGCTCGGGAAACACGTCGGCAATCATCTCCCGCCGGTCGTCCGTCAACTGCAAACGAGCCATCGCCGCGCACTCGATGGCAGGAAACAATCATCTCCATTCCGCATGGATCAAACGCGATCACGCTCCAAGACCAGGCTTGGGTCGAAGCCGAGTCGCTGCGTGATGAGCAGCGTTGGAAAACGTCTTGAAGGTCGCCGCTTTGAGATGAGCGATCGCAGCAGCGCAGCCGGTTCAGGCCCCCACCACGTCGCTGGCGAAGTCTTCCGCCTCGACGTCGGCTGCCTCGCCGCCCAGGTTGCCGCCGGCGTTCACGCCGCAGCCCGGGTTGCGCCACAGGCAGGGGAGCATCGCCAGCGTGGCTTGCCAGTAGCGCTCGTACGCGGGGTAAGCCACTTCGGGGTTGGCGCCGCGGTACTCGTCGAGCTTGGCTTCCAGCCCCGTATGCACCAGCCGCGGGTGACGGTGGTGCGGGCCGTGGATGAAGATGTCGAAGTTCAAAAACGAACTGAGTCGCAGCAGCCACTTGCGCGGCAGCACGGTGCGCGTGCCCAAGAGCGGATCGAAGCTGGCCATGCCGAGGTGCTCGGTGAACTTGCGGCCCGTTTGCGCCAGCGCGGCCAGGTACATCGGCAGCAGCACGGCGCGGGCGTGCTGGGGCCATTGGTTGATCAGCGTCGTCACCGTCCAGATGGCTGCCCAGGCGGCGACGATCCCGACGTACTCCCAGGCAATGGTACGACGCACCTGCGGCGACTTGATCGGCGACTTCTTGGAAAAGTAAAGGCGGCCGTAAATGATCGGCCCCGCGATCACCCCGGCGAGCAGGTCGAACCACACAAACGCGCGACGAAACGCCAGCGACGCTTCGGGATCGGAGTAGGGCCACAACTCCCAATCACGGGGCGTGTTGAGGTAGGCGTGGTGGCGGATGTGGCTCTCGCGGTACACCGTGTAGGGCGTGAACATAAAGGTGCCCAGCGCCCGGCCGCACCACACGCTCAGCCATTGCGACTTCCACAGCGTCTGATGGGCCGCCTCGTGCAGGGCGCTGGTCCAGCAGAACATCATCGACGCGGTGAACAGCACCGATGCGACCAGCAGCCACGGATGGTCGCCCGCGAAGTCCGTACCGGAGAGGACCATTCCCATGGCGGCCAACGGCACCGAGGCCAGCCGCGGGATGGTTCGTTTCTCGTCGAGTTGCCGCAGTTCGGCGGCGGTGAAAGTGGTGATCAGACCCACGCCTGTCTCAACTCTCTGACAATTCTAGCGGCCGCACGGCGGCGAATGCTCGTCGCCGACAGGGCATGCTTGGATGACATGTAAGCGATTTTTTCAGAACTGAGGCCCGGCGAACGCTCATCGGCGCGATCGCGTGAGCTGCGCGCAGCTCGGCGGCGCCTGGGGAACAATCGGCGGCATCCGTGCGGGGCGGGAAGGCGGAGCGACTCGGTCGCTCGCCACATGTGCGGCAGGGGCTTGGCGGGGCGGACGAGTCCGGGCAAACGCCGCAATTCGTCCGGTCCCCCCAATCCTTAGACTTTACCCCGCAGTTTGGGAACGGTCAATTTGCCGAGCGGTTTGCCGCCAAGTAGGCTCAATTGACAGGGGCCCCGGTTTTTTCGCAGTGGAGCGACAATTTCCACGGGGTCCGATCCCCCGATTTGGCCTGCTATGACTGCCGTCAGTTCCTCGCCGCTGGCCGTTCAATTCGAGCCGACCTTCGACCCGCCGCCCGCGATGGCGGCGACGCCGGCGCTGGTCGACAATTTCAACCACTTTCAGCGACACTCAAAACCCGCGACCGAGTTGTCCTGGGCCGTGCTGCGCGAGGCGGGTGCGCCGGTCGCCGCGGCGCCGGTCGTGCGTCTGCGACGACGGGCGGTCACCGACATGCTCGTGCCCCCGTGGCGGCGACGACTCGGTTGGCTGGGCCCCGTGATCCGCAAGACAACCCTGCTGGTCGACACCGCGTTCCTGGCCTATGACGAGACCGGACCGTTTCAGATCGCCGCCGGATTCGACCGCACCACGGCCAAGCGGGCCATCGCTGACTTTCTCTGCCGGCAGAAGAAAATCGACACCGTGTGGATCTCCGAACGGCCGGACGAAGCGGCCTGGGCGGCCGCCGACAAGTGGGACCAGTTCTCGACGCTGCCCATGACGAGTATCGATCTCTCCGGCATCGCCACGTTCGACGACTACCTCGCCGGGCTGTCGAAGAAACGCCGCCGCAACTATCGGCACGAGTCGCAAGTGTTTGCCGACGCGGGCGCGGTCGTCGAGATCGTCGAGGGTCCGTTGGTCGATCGGCCGCAGTTGGTCGCTGAGCTGACGCACCTGCTCGCGGCGAGCGAATCGCACAGCGAACTGGTCGCCCCCTACAACGACGTGCTCATCGACCCGCAAGCATTCGCCGAACAACGGCAGACGGCGCTCATTGCGCGCGTCGATGGCCGAGCCGTGGGATTTATGTGCTTCCTGCAGGCCGGCGAGCGCTGGATGCAATGTCACGGCGGGCTCGACTACGCCCGCTCGCACGAGGTGCTCGCGTACCACAATCTCATCTATGCAGGCGTGCGGACGGCGATCGAGCGCGGTTGTCGGGCGATGACGATGGGGCCGTTGAACAACGAAACCAAGCGGCGCGCGGCGACCGATCTGCACCCCGTCGTGGCGAGCGTGTGGAACCGCTGGCCGGCCGACCGGCTCGTGGCGAGCAAGTTTTTGTTCCCCAAGTTCGGCGTCTACTACGGGCCGATCGGCGACCCGCTCGCGGCGGCCGCGGGCGACTGAGCGGGCTCGTCCTGCGGCCGCGGCTGTCGGCGCAGCGAGCCGATCGCCCGGCCCAGCGCCCGATCGAGCAAGCGTCCGGGAACGAACCGCTGTGCGATCCGCAACCCAATGGCGTCCCAGCCGACGTGATACTGCCGTCGCGGGCGGCGGCAGGTAATCGCCTTGACGATGACGCGGGCCACCGCCTCGGGCGACGTAGCCGATTGATCGCCGCGGTCGTTGAACTTGGCCGTGCGACGGTAGGGCGTTTCGTACCCCGTTGCCAAGTGAGCAGGGACCTCGCCTCGCCGCCGCTCGATCTCGACGCGCGCCTTGCCGAAGATGGGCGTGCGCACTTGCCCCGGGCGGATCACCACCACGGGGATTTTCCACGGCATGAGCTCGATGCGCAGCGCGTCGGAGATGGCTTCCAACGCGAATTTGCTGGCCGAGTAGGCGCCCACCATCGGCAGGCTGATCACGCCGTTCATGCTGGAAAGATTGACGATGCGACCGCTGCCGCGACGCAGGTGCGGGAGGAAGGCCTGCATCATCTGCAAGGCGCCGATGGCGTTCACTTCAAACAGCCGCCGCAGTTCCTCCGGGTCGGCCAATTCAATTGGCCCAGGGGCGCCGACGCCGGCGTTATTGACTAACGCAGCGAGACCCTCGGGGGCCAAGCGTCTGACGTCCTCCGCCGCATGCCTGATCTGTTCAGCACGGGTCACGTCCAGCGTCAGTGCGGTGACGCCATCGCCGAATTCCGCCTGCAGTCGCTCGGCGTCGGCGGTAGAGCGGACGCCGGCAAAGACGTGAAAGTCCTCGGCGAGTAGCGCAGCGACAGTGGCCCGGCCGATCCCGGAGGAGCAACCGGTCACCAGAATGGAACGACAACGGGGGGAAGGCATCGGGCAGTTTGCGCGGCAGCGCACGGAAAGCGGGTGATCGACGACGCGCGGCGCTGCCGACGGCAACCCGGTGACGATCGAGAGTGTATCCTAACGGTTCGCCGTCGCCCCTGCACGGAGATTGCCCCGCAGGGCGACGAAATGCCCCAGTTCGCGCTGCTGGCATTCCCGCCGGCGGCGCGACAGTTGGGCTCGCAGCGGGCGGTCGCACGGGATCCTTGCGGTTCTCCCCATCGCTCGAGCGGTCGCGTTCAGGCGTTTGATGAATCCTTGCTTGACCCTGTGTGCGGTTCCTCACTGAGTCGTCAACCAACTTCGCCGGCGAGTAGGCAAAGCGCCTGTCCGCGACCTATGGTAACGCTTGCCGCCCGGCCCCAGGGTCGCCCGCCCGCGTCATCCGCGGCCACCGTCGTTCACACGCAGGAGAGATATTCCATGTTCAGCAAAATGAAGTTTCGCTTGTTCGCCGCCGCGGTTGTCTCGACGCTGGCGTGCGTTGCGACAGTTCGCGCCCAAGAGCCGGCCGCCGAGGCGCCCGCCAAGAGGCCCAAGCACGTGGTGCTGAAGGTCGGCGATCCCGCGCCCGAGTTCGCCGGCCAGACCGACGCCGACAAGCCGTGGAAATCCAAGGACCATGTCGGCAAGAAGATCCTCATTGTCTACTTCTACCCCGCCGACATGACCGGCGGCTGCACGGCGCAAGCCTGCGCGTATCGCGACGCACTGGCCGAGTTGCAGCGCGACGACGTGGAGGTGATCGGCGTCAGCGGCGACACCGTGGAGAACCACCAGCATTTCAAGAAGGCGTACGACCTGAACTTCACGCTGCTGGCCGACCCCAAGGGCGCGATCGCCAAGGCGTTTGGCGTGAAGCTGGGCGAAGGGGGCACGATTCAGCGCCCCATCGACGGCGAGATCGTCGCCCTGACCCGCGGCGCCACGGCCGATCGCTGGACGTTCGTGATTGGGCTCGATAAGAAGATCGCGTACAAGGACACCAAGGTGAACGCGGCAAAGGACAGCGAAAAGGTGCTGGCGGCGATTGAGAAGATCAAGCCGGCGAAGGAGTAGAGCGGAAACAGCGGGCGCCACGGCTCCGAGAGCCAAGGCGCCCGCCTGTTCGACAAACGCTCAAAAATCATCCGCCGCGACGTACTCGTCAATCACCTTTTGCTCGCCCGCTTTGCCGCCCTGCGACTTGCCGTGTTCCATGCCCACGATCCCCTCGTAGCCTTTCGAGTGGATGTGCTTGAACACGTTGCGAAAGTTGATCTCGCCGGTGCCCGGTTCGTTGCGGCCCGGGTTGTCGCCGCATTGGAAGTAGCCGATCTCGTCCCACGCCTTGTCCATGTTGGGGATCAGGTTGCCTTCCTGGATTTGCTGGTGGTAGATGTCGAACAGGATCTTGCACGAGGGGCTGTCGACCGCCCGGCAGATTTCGTAGGCCTGGGGGATTTTGTTCAGGAACAGGCCCGGGTGGTTGGTCCACCAGTTCAGCGGCTCCAGCACCATCACCAGTTCGTGCGGCTCGAGCACGTCAGCGCAGCGGCGCAATAGCTCGACGCAGTTGGCCGTTTGGTAGCCCCACTCGACGCCTTGGTCGTAGGCGTCGGGCACGACGGTCATCCACTTGGCGCCGCACCGCTTGGCGACGTCGACGCTGTCTTTGATCTCCTCGACGACCTTATCGCGGACATCCTTGTTGCGCCCTGCGAACGTTACCTCGCCAAAGCTGGCGTGGGCCACGAACACGCCCATGGTCATCCCCAGGTCGGCCATCGCCTGGCCGAGTTTCTCCTGCACTTCCGGGGGATTGCCCTTCATGCCGTTGTCTTCCCAGGCGGTGAACCCCTGGTCGGCGGCGAATTTGAGTTGATCGATCCGATCGCGACCGGCATGGTTGTCGAACATGCCGAAGTGCGGGGCGTACTTCAGCTTGAACTTGTGCCGCGGCGCGGGGCGTTGGCTCGCTTGGTCGTCCTCAGAGCCGTGGCCAATGCTGGCGGTGGCTCCGAGCGCGGCGAGCGCACCGGCTCCCGCGGCGCCCAGTTTCAGAAAATCACGTCGTTGCATGAGAGGAGTCCCTGGTGAATCGAAAATGCCAAGGCCCATGATTGTAATCGATTGTTGTGGCGAGCGGGACGCGCGCTGGCGACGCGCAAAACAAAGCGGCGCCCTCGCACTGGGCGAGAGCGCCGCCTGTATCGCTTCTATTCGCTCGTTGGGGCCGTCTCCGGTCGCCGCGAACCGTGGTCTCAGTTTTCCGGACGTTGGGGTCGACCGCCGCGCCCGCCGCCGGGGCCGCCCTGTCCTTGGCCCTGACCTTGCGGGTCGCCGCCGGGACCGCCGCGGCCAAATCCGCGTCCGCCGCCCCCTTGTTGCATCCGCGCTTGCATGGTGCGGGCGTACTCGGCCAACTCGCGGGCGTCGAGCGTGCCGCTCCCATCCAGGTCGGCGCCGCTGAGCATGCGACGCACGTTGGCCGGCACCTCGTCGGGCGACAACACGCCGTCGCCGTTCTGGTCATTGGCCATCAATTGTTGAGCCATCTGATCCGGGTTGCCGAAGCCGCCTCGTCCGCCGCCAGGGCCAGCGCCGAAACCGCCGGGGCCGTTCTGGCCGCCGGGCCCGCCGCCACGTCCGCCGAACCGCTGCGCCATCGCCTCGGCCGCGGCCGTGAGTTCTTCCTTGTCCAGCATGCCGTCGTTGTTGGTATCGGCGTTGCCGAGCATGCGGGCGAAGCGGGAGTCCTGCACCTCTTCAGCCGAGAGCATGCCGTCGCCGTCCACGTCCAACTCCATCAATCGATCGACCATGCCCGCCGGGTCAAATCCGCCGGGTCCGCCGGGGCCGCCCGGTCCACGCTGGGGCGTCACTTCGTCGAGCGTGATGACGCCGTCGTCATTGGCGTCGAGCTTGAGGATCGCCGCGGCCGCTTTGCGAAGTTCTTGTTTGGAAATCTCGCCGTTGCCGTCGACGTCGATCGCCTCGAAAATGAGATTCTGTGGCGGACCGCCGCGTCCGCGGAAGCCACCGCGTCCGCCCTGGTCGCTTTGTCCGCCGCCGGGAGGCCCGCCCTGGTCGCCGCCGAATCCGCCCCGGCCGCGCCGTCCGCCGCCGCCGTCTTCTGGCTGAGCATAAGCCATGTTGACCGCCATCAGGCACGCGGCCAATGCCGCAACTGCACGTTTCATCTGCTCGGTTCTCCGTAAATCGGTCCAGCGCCGGGAGCCCCGGCCGAGGAGTTCGGCAGTCGGGGTGCGTTGGCCCGCTGATGAGTCGCTGAGAGTAGCGTTCGCGATCCGCGAACGGACCGCAGCGGGGAAGTTACCGTTTGCCCCCGCGCCCAGTCCGTCCGATAGCCTACACAACCCCGTGGCAGAGCGACAGTTTCGGGAAAAACTACCCAGGCGGCAGGGATTGACGGCGGCCGCGGCAGGGCGGTCCCCCCGCGGCAGGGAATTGCGACTTCCGGGGCCTGATCCGGGGCGGCGGGACTTGTTTTGCCCTGGCGAGACTGTTAAATTCGGGGATTCGAGGCCGCCAAATGCGGGCTCGTGAAATGCAATACGCCCCGTCTCGCCGGAGGCGGCCTCCGCATTTTGTGTGTGCTTGCGGCTGCCTCCGGCGTTTTTTCCGATTCATTCGGGATCGCCCCGGCGGCAGCCTTGCCGCATTCCCACGGCGATCCGTCAAGAATCAAGACAAGAATTGATGAGCCCGATGAAGACGTTTATGGCCAAAGGGGCGAGTAAGAACGCCCCGGCAACGGTGGAGCCGAAGTGGCTGCTGGTGGATGCCGACGACAAGGTGGTCGGTCGTCTAGCGAGTGAGATCGCCGTGATCTTGATGGGCAAGCATCGCCCCACGTACACGCCGCACGTCGACACGGGCGACTTCGTGGTTGTGGTGAACTGCGAGAAGATCAAGTTCACCGGCAAGAAATGGGAACAGAAGACCTACGCGTGGTACACCGGGTACCCGCGGCAACGCACGATTGCCGCCGCCGATCGGTTGGAGCGCAAGCCCGACATGATCCTCCGCGAGGCGGTCCGGCGGATGCTTCCCAAGAACAAGCTCGGCCGAGCGATGCTCGCCAAGCTGAAGATTTACGCCGGCCCCAGCCATCCGCATCAGGCTCAACAGCCTGAGCCGACCGACCTGGCGAGCAAGGCCTAGCGCAGGCGAGCTGCGGGTTCGCTGAGTCGTCCGCGGCGCCCCCAAGACATACGAATCCATCTGTCCCGACGCCTCGGGACGCAGGCGAGGAAATAAGAAGCTATGGCGACTGCCGTTGAAGAAGCGTTGGGAACTGGCCGCCGAAAGACCTCGGTCGCGCGGGTGCGCGTGAAGGCTGGCACTGGGAAAGTGGTCGTCAACAAGCGGGAACTCAACGAGTTCTTTCGCATTGAGCACGACCGCCGCGCCGTGTTGCAAGTGCTCGAGGCGTGCGAAGTGGCCGACAGCGTCGACGTGGCGATCCGCGTTCACGGCGGCGGCACCACCGGTCAGGCTGGCGCCTGCCGGCAGGGCATCGCGCGGGCGCTGCTGAAGCACGACAGCGACCTGGCCGACAAGCTTCGTGAGGGCCATTTCCTCACCCGCGATTCCCGCATGAAGGAACGCAAGAAGCC
>JAGQOU010000112.1 GCA_020427145.1 Planctomycetales bacterium
TCTCGGCGGTGACGCCCATGTGGCAGTCGTCGAACGGATCGCTGAGGGCGCCGACCATGATGTCGACCAGCGTCGCGTCGTTCATCCGGGCTCCCCACCGCATCGCGGGGGCCAAATAGGGGCTCCGGCTCATGTTCTCGGCGCCGCCGGCGACCGCGACGTCCGCATCGCCCAGCATGATCGCCTGGGCCGCAGTGATGATCGCCTGCATGCCGCTGCCGCAGAGCCGATTGAGCGTCAGGGCCGGCGTCTCGTGGGGCAGTCCGCCTTTGACGCCCGCGACACGGGCCAAATAATGATCGTGGGCGTCGGTGTGGATGACGTTGCCGAACACCACATGCCCCACTTCGCCGGGGTCGATCCCGGCGCGTTCGACCGCTTCGGCCACGCACAGGGCCGCCAAATCGCTGGGCGGAATGTCTTTGAGACTGCCGCCGTAGCCGCCGATCGGCGTCCGTACGCCGCTGAGAAACACAACCTGACGCGCCATCACAACCTCCGATGCAAGATGCCTTCAGGAACGCGGCGCAGACAAGGGCCGCGAATGAGGGAAGGCGTCGCGAAGCATCAGGGGGAGAGGAGGTCTCGCGGGGCTGTTCGATCTGGCGCCATCGGATGGCGTGGCCCCGTCTGGATCGACTCGCCCGCAGAATGCTCGCGGCAACCCGCTGGGGAGTTGGGTTATGCAACCGGTATGCCCAACTGAAGCCGCCCTCCCAGCTGGCAATTTTTTCAAGTGTCGCCCCGTCGCAGCGGAGCCGCACCGGGGGCTCTTGAGCGAACGGGCCCATCGCGCACGCTGTCTGTGGGCTCCATCGCACACTTGCCCGGCGGCATGCCCTGGCAACCGTGGGCCAAAATCAACGGCGCCGCGTTTGCGGCGGTGTACAATACAAAGTGACGCCGACCCGAGCGATTGCGCCCGGCGTCCGCGCTTGTCCTCCTGGTCCGCCGCGGCCGACCGGTCCTTATCCGCCCCCACTCTTCTCGACGACTCACTTCACTGCGAGGCGCCCCCATGTTCCCGTCCTGCGAAGGCCTCGATCGTCTGCGCGGCTTGCGCGTCAGCGACGTGATGAGCCGCGAGGTCATTTCCATTCCGCATCACGCCACCCTGTGCGAGGCGGCTGAGATGCTGACCTCCGCCGGCACGTCGGGAGCCCCCGTAGTCGACGAAGCCGGACGCTGCATCGGCATGATCAGCTCGCGCGACTACCTGCGACAGCACGCCGCGAGTTGCCAATTGGCCGCCGCGCCGGGCTCGGCTTGCGCGTCGGACGACATGACGCCGATCCGGCATTATATGGCGCCCGCTGTGCAGTCCATTGATTCGGGCGCCTCGCTGATGCAGGCCGCCCGGGTCATGTGCCTGGAACACATTCATCGGCTGGTGGTGCTCGACGAGCGGGCGACGCCTGTGGGCGTGCTCACGACGCTCGACATCGTTGCGGCGTTGATGGCTGTGGCCGACGAGGAACGTCAGGCGTTGAGGCGAAACGCAAACGGCCGGCAGGCCAAGGGGGTTTTATGATTTCACAGTTCGCAGAGCATCCGATTGTGGCGCCGATCGACTTCACCGAAGAAGCCGACCGCGGCGTGATGTACGCCCTGAGTCTGGCCAAGGGCCCCGAAGGCGTCATCGCGCTGCATATTGCTCCCCCGCTGGCCGCGTTCGAGCCGGGCGTGGTGTGGGACATGGTCAGCGATCAGGATCGGCTGGGACGGCTCAAGGAAGTGTTCCACGAGCGATACGCTGACGACCGCTACCAGGGGATGCAGTTCTCCGTGCGGTTTGGCGAGCCGGCGCACGAGATTGCCGAGTTTGCCCAGGAAGCCAAAGCGGGTCTCATCGTGCTGCCGTCGCACGGACGCACGGGATTCTCGCATTTGGTGATGGGCTCGGTGGCCGAGCGCGTCGTGAGATTCGCTCACTGCCCGGTACTGGTGCTGAAGTCCTAGCGCTCCGTCAACATAGCGCTACGTCAACTTTGCCAGAATGGACGAGTGACAAGCCGCTAGCGCGGTTCGGCAACTTTTGCGATCAGGTTGGCCGGCAGTTGCGGCGTTGCGCCGCGTTGCGAGGCGACGAAGCCCCCCGCCGCATTGGCCAGAGTCACGATTCTCTCCAGCGGCCAATCGAACAACAGCCCGCAGGCGGCCGCAGCGGCACAGGCGTCGCCGGCGCCCACGGCGTCGGCGTCGGGATTGCGCGCCAGCGGCGGCGGCTCCGCCGAGAAGCACTCGCCGCCGCGGTAAACTGCTGTGCCTCGCGCGCCGCGCGTGACGACGGCCGCGGTCAGATGGAAGTGTTCCATGAGGGCGAACACCTGGTCGTCGCCGCTCCCCGCGGCAATCGCGCCCCCGACCAGGTTGGCAACAAGCTCAAGTTCCTCTTCGTTGACCTTGGCGGCGTTGGCGGCTTGCAAGCTTGCCTCGATCACGGCGTCGTCATAATGCGGCGGACGCAGGTTGAGGTCGCACATTCGTAGCGCCTGGGGCGCCGCGGCGAGGAAGGCGTGGATCGCCGCACGGCTCGTCGGCGCGCGTTGGGCAAGCGTGCCGAAGCACACGGCGTCGCACCGCGCGGCCAGATCGGCCAGCGCGGCGTCGAATTCCAAACGATCCCACGCGGCGCCGGTGCGAATGTCGTAGGCGGGCTGCCCGTCGGCGTCGACGGTCACTTCCACCACGCCGGTCGGCGCGGACTCGTCAATTTGCATGCCGCTGAGGTTGATGCGGCGGGCCTGGAGTTCGGCCTGCAGGCACCGGCCCAGTTCGTCGTCGCCCACGCGGCTGACCGCGGCCCCTTGCCCACCTCGCTCCGCCAGCAGTTGCCCGGCATGCACGGCAAAGTTGATCGGCGCCCCGCCCAACACGGCGTAGTCGCCGAAGCGGTCGAACAATGCTTCGCCGAGTCCAATGACCAGCGGCGAACTTGATTTCGTAGCGGGAACAGCGGAAACGGGCAAAACATCCTCGGGGGCAGCGGGGAAAAGGCGGGCAACCCCCGTATCCTATCACGCTCGGCGTCGGAAACCCACCGCTGTCCCGGCGGGAGTGCCAGCGGCCGGCGCGCCGGCACTTGGAGACGTTGCCGGGGCTCGGCAGAGCCTCGCACTCCCGGGTGCGGCGGCGCGGCGTGATCGCAAATCTGTGCCGTCTGTGGCACACTGGGTGTGCGATTCGCGGAAATCGGCGCGCCGACCCGCGCACAGAGGCCGCAAAACCGCGGCGATCGTTTGGCAACAGATTTGCTAACAGTGCGTGCAGTCGCCGCTGGTTTCGGGGGCGTGCCGTTCGCCCCAGATGCTCTGCCCGATCGGATATATCGATCAAGTCGCCCTCTCGCCTCGGACTCTCCGAGGCGGCGTATTGCCGATCTCGTTCGAAACGAAAGAAAAGATGAGCAGCTTCTACAAACTAATTGAGGTCATCGGCACGAGTGAAGTGTCGTGGGACGACGCCGCCAAGAACGCCCTGGACGTCGCCGGGCAGCGGCTCAGCGATCTGCGCGTGGCCGAGGTGACGAAGTGCGATATCAAGATCGATGCGGGAAAGATCATCTATCGCACGCGGCTTAATGTGTCGTTTAAATACGTCGAGGGGGGATTCTAGCTCAGCCGACGGGGCGATTCGTCCCGGGCGAACGCGACGTGCGCGTTCTCTCTCAATTGCCGGGCGCGGGCTATTCGCTAGCCGTCGACTCGGGTAATTTCGTCGCAAAGGCAAAATACAGCGATGGCAATCAAACAAGAAATGCTCGACGACCTCCGTAAACGCCGCGCCGCGGCGAGCGAGGGCGGCGGCAAAGACCGACACGAAAAACGCCGCAAAATCGGGATGCTCTCGGCCCGCGAGCGCCTCGACCTGCTCTTCGACGACGGCACCCTGCAAGAGTGGGGGCAGCACGTCGAGCACTCCTGCCACGACTTTGGCCTCGAAGGAAAACCCATGCCCTGCGACGGCGTGGTCACCGGCGTGGGATTGGTCGATGGTCGCGCCGTGGGCGCGTTCAGTCAGGACGCCACCGTCGGCGGCGGAGCGCTGGGCGCCCGCCATGCCAAGAAAATCTGCGACGCCATGGACTACGCCGGCGAGTGCGGCA
Organism: Planctomycetales bacterium; assembly: GCA_020427145.1. GTDB lineage: Bacteria > Planctomycetota > Planctomycetia > Pirellulales > Lacipirellulaceae. Next base: position 4,106 of record JAGQOU010000112.1, read on the forward strand.
TGCCGTTCGTGGCGGTGAACGACTCCGGCGGTGCTCGCATCCAAGAGGCGGTCGACTCGCTGAGCGGGTACGGGCAGGTGTTCTACCGCAACGTGATGCTCTCGGGCTGCGTCCCGCAAATCGCGGTGATTGCCGGCAACTGTGCCGGCGGCGCCGCCTATTCGCCGGCCTTGATGGACTTCCTCATCATGACCCGCGAAAACGCCAATATGTTTATCTGCGGGCCGCAGGTCATCAAAGCGGCCACGGGCGTGGACGTGACGATGGCGGAAATCGGCGGCGCCGAGGCCAATGGCGCCGTCAGCGGCAACGTGCATTTTATCGCCGACGACGACAATCACGCGATCGCCATCACCCGCGACCTGCTGTCGTACCTGCCGTCGAACAACGTCGAAGAGCCGCCGCACCGCCCGAGTCCGGACATTGCGATGGACAAGGACGAGTTGATGAACGCGCTGGTGCCCGAGGACCCCAAAGAGACGCTCGACATGTACGCCGTGATCGATCGCGTGGTCGATCAGGGCCGATTCTTGGAGGTCCACCAGTCGTTTGCTCGGAACATTATCGTGGGCTTCGCCCGCGTCGACGGAATTGTGGTGGGGCTGATTGCCAACCAGCCGGCGGTGAAGGCGGGCACGTTAGACATCGACGCCTCGGACAAGGGCGCTCGCTTCATTCGGTTCTGCAACGCCTTCAACATCCCGCTGCTGACGCTGGTCGACGTGCCGGGCTTTCTGCCAGGCGTGGCTCAGGAGCGCGGCGGAATCATCCGTCACGGGGCGAAGATGCTGTTCGCCTATGCGGCGGCGACCGTTCCCAAGATCACGGTG
>JAGQOU010000113.1 GCA_020427145.1 Planctomycetales bacterium
ACGCCCCGGCGCTGGCCGCGGCCGACGTGGGAATTGCGTTGGGGTGCGGGGCCGAACTCTCCCGCGACGCCGCGGGCGTTTGCCTGTTGGCCGACGATTTGCGGCGGGCGCCGTGGTCCATCGCACTGGCGCGGCGGACCATCGCCACAATTCGGCAGAATCTGTTCTGGGCGTTCGCTTATAATTCGGCCGGCGTGGCGCTGGCGGCGAGCGGGCGACTCAATCCCGTCTGGGCGGCGCTCGCCATGGCGGCGAGTAGCCTCATCGTCATCGGCAACTCGCTACGGCTCGCGCGGTTTCCAGAACCGGGCGAATCGGTTGCGGAGCTCAACCGGGCGGCCGAGGACGCAGCGCAGCGAAGTCCCCAGGGCGTACGGTTCGAGTCAAGCGGCGGCGACATTGCTCAACACAGCGGCCAGAATCCACCGAGTGCGAACGCCACGGCCGGCGTCGTCACCGGGGATGACGTGGCCGCGGTTTCGGAGGCGCGGGAATCGTGATTGAACTGCCGTTGATCTTTGTCGGAGGGCTGTTGGGCGGGGCGCACTGCATTGGCATGTGCGGGCCGCTGGCGCTGACGCTCAGCGCCGGCAGTCGCACGGCAGGCGACAATCTGCGCCGGCAGTTGGTGTTCAGCCTCGGGCGGCTCTTCACTTACACCTTCCTGGGCGTCATGGCGGGCGTGGGCGGCATGTGGGCCTCCCAACACTCGCGAGCGCTGGTGCTGTCGCAATCGTGGTTGGCGATTCTCGCCGGCGTGGCGCTGATCGTCATGGGCTTGGCCACCGCCGGACTGCTGCCGCGCCGCGCTCGCGCAAAGCTGGGCGGCATGCCGTGCGGCGCGGCGCGAGGGCTCAAGAGTTTCCTCGCGGCTCCGCAACTCAGCGGCGTGCTGCTCGCCGGCGTGTTCACGGGATTTATCCCCTGCGGCCTGGTCTACGCATTTCTCATGAAGGCGCTCAGCACCGGCAGCGTGCTGTCGGGCGGGCTCACCATGCTGGCGTTCGGCCTGGGCACCGTGCCGCTGATGGTCGCCGCGGGAGCCGGCGCGTCGCTGCTGTCGGTTGCCACCCGGGCCCGCGTGTTTCAGGCCGCCGCCTGGTGCGTCGTGCTCACCGGCGCCATCACCATTGCCCGCGGCGCCTCGCAGCTCAATCCGCCCGCGGGCGACGCCACCGCACCCTGCCCGTTCTGCGCGGCGGAAGCGGAAAAATGACCGCCATTTGGCGGCAGATCGCCTGGCGGCCCCGGCAGAGTCGCCCTGACCGCTGCCGTCGCCAGCTGCGCGCGGGGAAGCCTTCCGCGATGCACCAGGAAAAGAATTGCGGCTAACCCCCAAACCAGCTAGCCTGTGAGGTGGAACAGACGAGGACTGAGCTAACGCGTCGCTCGCGGCGTTTTTTGGACCCTCGTTGGAAAGCTCTCGCGATGGCAATTGCCTTTTCGTGCCCGGCTTGTCAGAAAAAATACCAGGTCAAAGACGCGCTGGCCGGCAAAAGTGCCAAGTGCGCCTGCGGTCATAAAATCGCCATCCCCGCGACCGCAGCGGTGGGAGCGGCGACGGCCTCGGCAGCCAAGGCAGCGGCTAGGCCGGCGGCAGCTCAGCAGGCCAAGCCGCAACCCAAACCCCAGCGCACCCCCGCGGCGGCGCCGCTGGCAGCTGTGAGCTCGGATATGGGGAGCTTTCTGGACGAGGAGCTCGCCGTCGATTCCTCGGCGTCGGCCGCGCCGGCAACCTGCCCCGCCTGCGGCGGACGCATCCCCGGCGGCGGCGTGCTGTGCATTGCCTGCGGGTACGACACCCGCTCGGGAAAAAAGGTCGCCACCAGTCCCTCGGGAGCAGGCGACAAAGCCAAACCCGGTAAGTCGCGCGTCCGAGCGGCGGCCGGGGCCACCACCTCGCTAGCAACCGGCACGCTGCTGAGCGCCGCGGGGGCGCTCGTCGGAGCCCTCGTGTGGGCGGGCGTCGCCTACTTTCTTGAGGCGGAGATTGGCTACATCGCCTGGGGTTTGGGCGGACTGGCCGGCCTGGGGATGGCCGTCGGCCATCGCGGCGGCGGCGGTACGGCGGGCTTGATCGCCGCGGGCATGGCAATCGGCGGCATCCTCGCTGCCAAAATCTTCATCGTCTACTTCATCCTGGGAGTCTTCATACTCGAACCAGAAGTCATCGGGCTGCTGTTTGGTCCGATCGACGCGCTCTTTGTCCTGCTGGCCGTGGGAACCGCCTTCCGTCTCGGCGCCGCGGGGAGCGAGTAGGTCGGGCCCGGCCGACCGAGTCCACGGCGTGTAGAAACGGGATAAGGCGTGTAAGCCTTGCAAGGCAGTTTTTGCACGACCGCGCGAACCTAGCGCGACTGCGTCGATATTGCGGGCGGTTTTGGCCCGTTTCGGCCCCGCGTGACGGCGAATCGCCGCTCGCGATCGTTTGGCGCCGAATTCGCACTACCCGCCAGAGCCCGCCGAACGGCTTCGGCGGCATCGCGAACTCGCACACCGCTATCATCCCACGGATCGGGAGAATCTCACATGCTCAGCCCCGCCCTCATTGTCGCCCTGGTCGGTTTCGTCGCTTACTTCGTGCTGGACAACATCAGCGAAGAAACCAGTCACGTCAGTGGCGAATTCTTGAAGAAGAACTTGGCCGGTTAGTCAGACCGCCGCCAGCTTCCCGCGCCACAGCGGCCCACCGTGGTTCAAATAAGGGAGCGCAATACTCTCGCACTCCAACTGACGTTTCCTCCATCCGCGTCAGTTGGTCGTTGCGAATTGGTCGTCGGGCGCCTCGGCGGCGCCGGCAGTCGGCTCAATGACTTCGCCCTGGTCGTTCTCCTCGCGACGAGGGCGAATGTCTTCGAGCCGCCCGACGTGGCGCAATCCGGGCCAGGCGACGGCTACCGCGGCGACGGTCAACAGCGTTAGCACGCCGCCGCCGCACACCGCCAAAACGGGGCCGAACCAGTGGGCGGTGACGCCCGATTCGAACTCGCCGATTTCATTGCTCGTGTTGATAAAGATCGCGTTGACCGCGGAGACGCGGCCCCGCAACTCGTCGGGCGTGAGCAGTTGTAGCAGGGTCGCGCGGACGACGACCGACACGGTGTCGACGGCCCCAATCACAAATAGGGCCACGAGCGAGACCGCAAAGGTGCGCGATACCCCGAACGCGATCGTCCAGGCGCCGAACGCGATCACCGACCACAGCAGGGCGGCGCCGGCGCGGTGAATCGACACGCGCGTGGCCAGCAGCAGCCCCATCAGTATCGAGCCGATCGGCGACATGGCCCGCAGACAGCCGAAACCCAATTCGCTGACGCCGAGTATGTCGACTGCATACAGCGGCAGCAGCGCAATCGCGCCGCCAAACATCACGGCCACCATGTCGAGCGTAATGGTCGACAGTATCAGCGGTTCGCCGCGCACGAATTTGACGCCTTCGACCAGGCTCTGCCAGGACCCGACGCCAACCAAACGCTTCTGCGGCGCGGGGCGAATAAGCAACATTGCGATTAAAAACACAACGCTTGTCGCCGAGTCAATTAGGTAAACGTCCGCCGGACGCAGCAACCGCAGCAGTAATCCTCCGGCCAGCGGCCCGAGCGCCGCCGCTGTCTGAAATGCCATACTGCGCCACGTCGCCGCATTTGCGAATAACGGCTTGGGCACCAACTGAGTCAACAGGGCCGACATGGCCGGCCAACCGACGGCGCGACACACGCCCGTCCCCAGCAAAAGCGCATAGGTCCAGGGAAGAGGCGCATTATGGGCCGACGCCCACGCCAGCCCGAAGCTACAAGACACCAGCCCGATGTGCGCGCCAATCAGAATTCCTTTGCGTGATAAGCGATCGGCTGCCACGCCAGCGGGCATCGCCAACAGCAGTACCGGACCGGCGAGCACCAAGCCGATCAAACCCAGGCTGAGTGCATCGCCCGTGCGCTGGTAAACGTCCCAGGCGATCGCCACATTTCGCATTTGGTTGCCGATGTTCGACAACAGGCTGGCCGCCAGAAATAGCCGGAACGCGGGCAGCTGCAGCGCAGCGACGGCGTCGGGGCGTTCGCCCGGCGGCGGCAACCGAGCCCCCGCCACGTCGACGGCCGCATCGACGCGCATGCGCGCCAATTGGTTCAAGAGTGCAGAGCGCCAGCGAAACAAAATGGGGATCCGACGGGCAAGCAAGACAAAAGCGAGCGCGACGCGCTCGCGGCGGGTCCTGCCATTGTCGTGCAACCGCCGCCGCTGTGCCACCCTCCGCGGGCAGCCGCACGGAACCCACTGTGTGCTGCCATGCCGTTCGCGCCGCGACCCGCCAATCGAGCCGCTACCGCGGAAATCGCAAGCCGGTCATTTCGCGTCCGGACAAGGATGCCGCCGGGCAAACTCTCAAATTGGCACGCATCGGAACCCCTTGGAGCCGCGTACTGCTGCTGTCGGCAGGCCCCGTGGTCCTGCCGTACCGAAGCCTGCCTGCGGCTGTTATGCTGCCAGAGGTTGCTCGACGGCAATCCGCAATGGAATCACCGGCGATGGAGGTTTTGAGCGTGCGAACGCTTCGATTTCTCGCTCCCACAGGGGTCGTACTGCTCGCATTCGCACTGGCGATGCTGCTGGCGCGATTCGGCCAGAACGACGCGGCGAGCGGCGCGGGCCGGGGCGCCATCGTTGCTCCGCGGCAGCGTCCTGACGGCGGGGTCGAGGGGGTCGTCCTCCCCGCGCCTCGATTTGGCCCCGACGAAGTGGTCGAACTGCAGCTGACCGGGTTGGCCAATCAGAAACAACCCGCGGTCGGCATTCTGCAATGCTACTACTTCGCGTCGCCGGCCAATCTGGCCGTGATCGGCACGCTTGACGCGTTCGGGCGCCTGGTCCGCCGCCCCCCTTACCATGTTCTGAGCAACCCCCGAGCGTGGCTGGTGGGAACGCCGCGAATCAACGGGCGCACTGCACGCGTGACTGCAACGATCGTCGATGCATCTGGCCGCCTGCACTGTTTCGCCTTTCTGCTGGAACGGCAATCTACCCAGCCGTACCTCGATTGCTGGATGACCGACTCGGTGCTACCGGTCGGCGAGAATGATCCGACTCCGCCCGTGTCCGCGCGGCCGCAGGGCGATTCGTGAGCAACGTCCGCCGCAGCGACAAACGTGTTAATACCGTCTCGTGCATCGAGGTTCCCCCGAAATCTTGCATCCGCCGCCTTCGCCCCGGCGTACTCTCATTTGAAAAGTCACAGCATCCGTCAACCCGGCCGCCCGCGCCGCGTCCCGCGCTGACCTCCGCCACTTGTGCTCGATCCGCCCGCTACCGCCGCTGCGGCGACCGACGAAGTCTTGCTGCAGCAAGTTGCAGGCGGGGACCGTCGTGCGCTGGAGCAGCTTTACGACCGGTACGAGGACTTGACGTACGCGATTGCGATGCGGGTGCTGCGCAACGGGGCCGATGCTGAAGATACCGTGGTGGAAGTCTTTTGGGAGCTCTGGCGCGCTCGCGAGCGGTTCGACGCCCGGCGTGGTCGGTGCCGAACTTATTTGACCATGCTCGCCCGCAGCCGCGCGATCGACCGCTTGCGCAGGCGACAAGCGCGGCCGGAGCTGCATGGCACGGCCGCCGAAGCCCCGCCGCCGCTCGCGGAAGTGGCCAGCCCCGGTCCCGCTCCCGACCAAACCGTCCGCTGCAGCGAAACGAAAGCCGAAGTCGCGGCCGCGCTGGCTGGTCTGCGAACAGATGAGCGTGCGGCGTTGGAACTCTCGTTCTACGCCGGGCTCACGCACCAAGAAATCGCCCAGCGACTGGACAAGCCGTTGGGCACTGTGAAATCGCACATCCGCCGCGGCCTGATGAGCCTGCGAAATGCGCTGGGCGGTCTCCAAGAGGGAGGCGAGCAATGATGAAGTGCGCCATTTGCCGCGAGCAACTTGAAGAGTTTGTGCTGGGACAGTGCGACGCCGAGACGACGGCGGTCGTGGCGGACCATCTGCGCATTTGCCCTGATTGCCAGCGCGAAGCCGATGCGTGGGCCGATGCCTGGGCGACGCTGCCCGATGACTTGCCGATGCCGGCCAAACTTCCCAAGCTGCGGGGCCGAGTTCTTGCTGCGCTCGACGGTCCGATTCCCGGCGGTGAACGGGCGGAGCTGGTGCGACGGCTCGCCGAAGCGAACGCCGAGCCGACCCGTAGTGCGACGCCTGAGACCACCCCCGCACCCTCGACGCGTGAACGACAGTGGTCGTTGGCGCTGGCGGCCAGCGTGCTGCTGGCCCTGGGCGTTGGTGCGTGGTGGTCGGGTCATATGCAGCGCGACGCCCGACGACGCGACCTCGTGGCCGAACAGCGCGCCGCGTCCCAACTGGCCGAGCGCCTGGGCGGATTGATTCGCGCCAAGGGCGCGACGCCCACGACGCGGTTTGACCTGGCGCCGGTCGGCCAGCGGGAAAACGGCCTGGTGCATGTCGCCTGGGATCGAGCGGTCAACCAGTGGCATGTGTTCGCCGTCGACGCGCCTCCCGCTCCGGCAGGCTCGGCCTACTGCTTCTGGTTTGTCACCGCCGCAGGCGAGTACGTGGCGACAGTGCTGGAAGAGACCGCCCCGGGCGTGATGGCTACCGCCGCGACGCTGCCTGCGAAACCGAGCGACGTTCGGCGGGCAGTTGTCACGCTGGAGAAACTGCCGCCGGGCGAACGTCCGCGCGGCGAAGCGCTCTGGGAAACAGCGGTCGTAGGCGACGCGCAATAGCAAGCGACGGCCCAACAACCCCCTCGCAGTCGCCGAACGCCCCTCCGCGCGAGCCCCCATGCGGCGTCCTTGGCAAATTTGTCATCTTCGTCGCGTCCGCGTAGCGTTCTGGCCCGTATCTCTCTCGGCCCCGCGGCGGATCGTCTTGCGATTCCCACCGCCTGCCGCGCGACGTTGGCCAAGACGCATAGCTCACACGGAGTTGGACCTCATGACTCGCAACCTCTCGACCCGCCACCTGACCGCGCGGCTGTTCGCCGCGTTCTTGCTGACGTGGGCCGCCGCCCCTGCCCGCGCGGCGCTCTTGGTCGGCGTAACCGACGACAACGTCGCGCTCTCCTTCTTCAGCGACAACCCCGGTCAACTCCTCTGGTCGAAGCCCATCGACGGATTGGCCGCCAATGAGTCGGTCCTGGGAATTGATCATCGGCCGACGACTGGACTGCTCTACGCCGTCGGTAGCTTTGGCAACGTCTACACGCTCGATCTGACGACAGTCGGCGTCGCGACCGCCGCCTTGCAGTTCAACGTGAATGCAGACGCCAACCTCGCCGCGGACGGCGGCCTGAACGGTTCGAGCTTTGGCATCGACTTCAACCCGGCAGCCGACTTCGGCGGCGCCAGCAGCCTGCGAATCGTCAGCAACACGAAGCAGAACCTGGCGGTGAACGTCGACACGGGCGCCGTGACCGTGGCGACCGACGTGTTCTACCCGGCAGGCGGCAATGTCAACATTGTCGGCGAAGCCTATTCCAACAGCGTGTTGGGCG
>JAGQOU010000114.1 GCA_020427145.1 Planctomycetales bacterium
TAGTCGCGTTCGCAGGTGGTGGGGTCGATCTGGCGGCGACGCTGCACCTTGGCCCGACGCTCCAGCGCGGGGGCCGGCTTGGCGGCCGACTCGACGGATTCCTCGCCCCGGCGACCATTGCGGCGACGATCGATCGTGACCTCTTCGTCACCGGCCGACTTGGCCTTGCGGGACGAGCGAGGCGCGGCGGCACGCTTCTTGGGCGAGGCGGGCTTGCCGGCCGGTTTCTTGCGGCTGGCGGTAGCGCCTTTGCTCTTGGAGCTAGTCTTGGAAGCAGTCTTAGCGGCAGCGGACTTGGTGGTGGCCACGGGGGGGAGGTCTCCTTGCGAGGGGGCCCGGCGATTGGGCAAGTTCGGGGAGCGACGCAGCCGCGGCAAACCTTAACGGCGCCGGCGACGATAGCAGTCATCGGAACTCTGCCATGTAAAGTGGACCAACTACGAAAGAAACCGGGTTTGCGGGATTTTTCCCGTTGGTGCGGATTGTCCGGATCAAGCAAAACTGCCAGCGGCGCGGTTGCCCGCGGCCCGTTTGTGACCTAAGGGCCGGTTGACGGGCGTTCGGCCACGGCTCGCCGGCGGCGGGGAACGCCCAGTTGGAAAGCGCGGGCGAGGGGCCGCGCCCGTCGATTCCGTCTTGCGACGCCGTGCGGACCTTGGTACGGTCCGCCGCGCGAATCGAGGCGCCCATGCTCCCTCTTCTGCCGCACGGCGGCCTAATCGACATGATGCGAACACCCGACCGCTTGCGAGTGAGCCTCACGGCCGCGGCGTGCTGCGTGCTGCTGGCCCACGCTGGCTGCACGCAAATGACCTCCACGGCGCTCAATGCCGAGGGCGTGCGGCTGTACCAAACGGGCGACTACCGCAACTCGATGGACAAGTTCAACAAGGCGATCGCCGCCAATCCCAAGGAGGCGACCAGCTACTACAACATGGCCGCGGCCCTGCATAAGAACGGCAAGCTATACAACCGGCCCGAGGATCTGCAGCAGGCCGAGCGACTGTACAACCAGTGCCTGGACTACGACGGCGATCACGCCGAGTGCTATCGCGGACTGACGGTGCTGCTGACAGAGACCGGCCGCCAAGACTCGGCATTCCGCCTGTTGGAAGGCTGGGCCGGTCGCAGCCCGCAGAACCCTGAATCGCGGATCGAGCTGGCGCGGCTGCTGGAAGAGACGCAGAATTACCCGCAGGCAACGACGCGCCTGGTCGAAGCCCTGTCCATCGATCCGCAAAACGCCCGGGCGCTCACCGCCCTGGGCCGCTTGCGCGAGATGGCGGGCGACCAGTCCCAGGCGTTGGCCAACTATCAGCGTTCGCTGAATGTCAATCGTTTTCAGCCGGAAGTCGCGGCGCGGGTGGCAGCGCTGCAGGCCTCTGGGGCGGGCGTGGCGCCGATGATGGCGGCTCCCGCGACGACGCGCACCGTGGAGCGATGGACTGGAGCCGTGCGGTACTAACCGCCAAGCTCTTCCAACAAGTCGCAAGCCGCATTGCGAGCAGCGACGCCGTTGCACTTCGCGGCGAGCGTGCGACACGCGGCGCCGACTTCTTTCGACTGAAGCAGCGGTTGCAGCGCCGCGACCAGCTGCGGTCCCGTCACGCTCTTGCCGGCGACGATTCGCCCCACGCCGAGCCGCTCGAGCCGCCGGCCGTTGTCCAGCTGGTCGTAAGCCAGCGGCGTGATCACCTGCGGCACGCCTGCCGCAAGGCTCTGCCCGCAGGTGCCGATGCCGCCGTGGTGCACCACCGCTGCGGCGCGGGGAAACAGCCGACTAAACGGCACGAACCCAAACGGCTGCACGCCGTCGGGCAAGTCGGCCGGCAGTTGCTCGTGGTATTTCGTGACCAGCATCCCGCGGCGACCGAGCCGCTGACACGCGTCCACGGCCGCGGCGAAGAACTCAGCCGCCTGCACGTTGGCCGAGCCAGGAGCAAACACGATCGGCGGGTCGCCCGCTGCGAGGAATCTCTCGGCATCGGCCGGCAACGCCACTGCCGGCGCAGCGTCGTACAGGGGGAAGCCGGTCAACCGCGTCTGCGGCAGCCAGTCGGCTGGCGGCGGCGCGAACCATTCGGGGAACAGCGCGATCACGCGCTGCGGCGAGGGCGCCCACTGAGTGAAGACTCGTTTGACAGGCGGCAGGCCCAAATCGCCCCGCAGCGCATTGAGCGCGGGGGCGATGTGCCGGTCAATGACCATCCGGTCGGCCGCCCAGTACGCCAGGCGACGAAACCACAGCGGACTGAGCCACCGCGGCGGCGCACCAAAGAACGCGGGCGGGTCGAGCACGCTGCACAGGGAGATCGGCGCGAAGTGAACCGTGGCCAGGGGATTGCCGTGCTGCTCCTGCAACACGCGGCTCGCACAATCGAGCCCATGGGCGGCCAACACCGTCTCGCCCGGCACAGTCTCCGCCGCCAGCGACGCATACAAATCGGACAGCGTTTGGGCGGCGTAACCGAAAACAAGCCGCATTCCGCGCGTCGGATGCCATAGATCGGGGTGATTCATGAGCCTGCGGTAATCGTCCGCATCGCCCAGCGGCAGCATCTCGGCGCCGGCCGCCGCCACCACGCCCTCAAAGTACGGATTGACCGCCAACTGCACGCGGTGGCCGCGCTCGGCGAGCGTTGCCGCCAGCCCCGCCATAGGCAGCACGTCGCCGTAGCTCCCCAATCCCGTGAGAATAAAGTGCATGGCGACGTCAAATCAGCAGGCGACGGTGGGCGACAAACGCTGGACTCGCAGAATCCTCGCACCCGCCTGCCGCCGCGACAAGGGGCCGGTCGCCGGCGTTGCTTGCCGCGGCATATCGACGCACAATGGAGGCAACGCCGCGGCGGTGCGCCCGCGGCATGATTCGTCGCGACCCAGCGAGACCCCCTGCCAATGGGCAATCCCGACTTTCCCGAAGACGACGACGAGTTGGAACTCGAGCCCGTGGATCCTGCGATTCTCGCCCACGAGCGGGCTCGCGCTGCGTCGAAAACCGACGATGCATTCAAGAAGGTCGAGTTCGACGAGATTTATGAGGATCCGGGCGCCGACCCGCTGATCGACGTCGACGCCCTGCGACAATTCCGCTTCCAGATCAAGCACCTGCTAATGCTGACCGCCGGGTTGGCCTTGGTGATGACGCTGTTTCAGCTGGTGGCGAATCCCTGTTCGGGCGTCGCGATTCTGATGGTCGTGTTTCTGGTGGCGGGCTGGAGCTACGTCATCCGCCGTGAGCGGTTGCTGCGCGAGCGCAAGGAGCGGATGCGGGCCGAGTTTGAAGCGGGGCGCATGCCGAGCGATGTCGCTCTGCCGGCGCTGCCCGATGAAGTGGCGCCGCCGGTGCGCGATTTCTACTTTCAATTCTCGACCAAGCAACTGCTGCTAACGCTCACCGGCGCTGCGTTGGCCATGGGCCTGCTGACGCTGATTCCCAATAAGGGAACCGTGGCGTTAATCCTGGGCGTGATTGCAATTGTTGGTTTGATCGTGCATGCAGTCGGCTTCGAGCCGCCGGCCATCGTCGTCTTGGCTTGGTGGCTGCTGCTGGTCTGTTACCTGGCGCTGGGGGTGTGGATTGCCATGTTTGGCGACGGTGAGGACGCCGCTGCCCGGCGCACGTTGCTCAGTCCGCCCGCGTTTGCCGCGGCGTTCGAGCCGGGGGTGCCGCGCGCGTGAGAGGATCGCCAGCGTCCGCCGAGGGAATCGACCACGTCTGCACCGCCTGCGGCCTGCTGTGCGACGACGTGCGAGTCCGAACGCGCGGCAGCGAGGTCATCGCGGTCGAGCCCCCCTGCCCTGTCGCCGCCAGAGTACTCTGCGCGTCGCGTCCGCGACCCGCGGCGGCGTGCCTGATCGACGGCCAAGCCGCCGACTACGACGACGCGCTGGCCGCCGCCGCCAAGATCCTCAGTGCTGCGCGCATGCCGCTGATCACAGGGCTCAACCGGGCAACGGTCGAAACGGTGCAAGCCGCGTGCGAAATGGCCGACCGGCTGCGGGGAACCATCGCCCCGCTGGGTCCGCACGAACTCGGCGCCGACTTCACAGCCCCACAAACCGTCGGCGCCGTCACCGCAACGCTGGGCGAAATCTCAGCGCGGGCCGATCTCATTGTGAGCTGGTTCGCCGACCCCGTCGCGACGCACCCTCGCTTGCGCGAGCGGCTGGGCGCCGAGCGACGGATCGGCTCAAGTGCTCCAGGCAAGTCGCGCGCGTGGTTGGCCGTCGACTCGCAAACAACCGCGACAACGGAAGCGGCTGATGCCGCATGGCTCGTCAAAGCCGATGCCGCGTGCGAGGCGGCCGCCGTGCTGCGCGGATTGCTGACGGGACGCCGCCTGGACGCCACCCGGGTCGAGCAGTCCACGGGCGTCACGCTGGCCATGTGGCACGAGCTGGCCGACAAACTCGCGGCAGCGGATTACGCGGCGCTGCTGTTCGACGAAGCCGCACTACGACGCCAGCTTTCCAACACGCCATTGGCGGTGGCAACCACGGCACTGGCCGAGTTGATCGAATCGCTGCACATGCACACGCGCGGCGTCAGCCTGCCACTGACCGGCGCCGGCAATGCGACGGGCGCCGCCCAGACGCTGCTTTGGCAAACCGGGTACCCGGCCGCGGTGACATTTGCCGGGGGCTCGCCGGAGTATCGCCCCCATGAAGCCAACGCCGAAACGCTCCTGACCCGCGGCGAAGCGGACGCCCTGCTGGTCGTCGGTTCCGACCTGCTTGGCGAAATCAGCGGGCTCGCGCAGGAGGCTCGCGCCGCGCTGCGGGGGCTGCCGGTCATCGCGCTTGACGACGCCGCGACCGCCACGATGGGGGCCGCCCGCGTCGCGTTCGCCACGCGGCGTTTCGAGACCGAGGAAAGCGGCAGCGTGTTCCGCACCGACGGCGTCGCCCTGCCGCTGGCGGCCGCCGTGAAATCGACCGCACGGTCAGCCGAACAGATCCTACGGGACCTCGCCAAGCTTTTGCCTGCATAGACGGCAGCTTCAGCAGCGTTGAGGTCGGCGATTCTCGTGGGTCGCTGGGGTTGAGACAGCGTCAACTGGGGGCCCGTTGGTCGTCCCCAGTTACCCTGCCCTGCGGGATCGCAACCCGAAAATGGATTGCCGCGGCGTTGCTACTGCGCCGCACTCGCTGAGCGTTGCCGCTCAATCCACGCGTTGACGTTGTTCTCCAACACGTCCAACGGCACCGCCCCGCCGCCAAGCACGACATCGTGAAACGCGCGCACGTCGAACTGAGAGCCCAAGGACTGCTCGGCCTGTTTGCGCAGCGCGCTGATCTTCAATTCACCCGCCTTGTAAGCCAGCGCCTGTCCCGGCCAGCCAATGTAGCGGTCCACTTCCGCCTCGATGTTGTGCAACGACAACGCCGAATTATTCTTCATGTAGTCAATCGCCTGCTGCCGGGTCCAGCCGAAGTAGTGAATCCCCGTGTCGACAACCAACCGGCAGGCCCGCCACATCTCCATCGAGAGCCGGCCGAAGTTGCTGTACGGATCCTGGTACATGCCAACCTCCAGCCCCAGTCGTTCGGCATACAGCGCCCAACCCTCGATGAAGGCCGTGAAGTTGGAGTAGCGGCGGAAGTTCGGCAGATCGCCCATCTCCTGCTGCAATGCGAGTTGCAGGTGGTGCCCCGGCACGGCCTCGTGCAGCGCCAGCGATTCCAGCGCGTACAGCGGCCGCGACTTGAGATTGAACGTGTTGATGTAGAAGAACCCCGCCTTCGTGCCGTCGCCGGTGGGCCGCATGTAGTACGCGCTGCTGGTCCGCGGGGCGATGTAGCCGGGCACCGGCCGCAACCCGTAAGGCATCCTCGGCAACTTGCCGAACAGGGTCGGCAACTCGCCGTCCATGTGTTTCAGGATCGCCGCCGCTTCCTTCATCAACTCCTCAGGCGATTCGGCGTAGAACTTCGGCTCGGTGCGCAGGTAATCGAAGAACTCGTCCAGGTTGCCGTCAAAGCCCACCTGCTCCACGATCGCTTCCATTTCGCCGCGAATGCGAGCCACTTCCGCCTCGCCCAACCGATGCACCTCCTCGGGCGTCACATCCAGGGTCGTAAACAACTTGACCCGATGGCGGTAGAAATCTCGCCCGCGCGGCAAGGCCGAGGCCCCGATCGATCCCCGCGCGGCCGGCACGTATTCGTCCCGCATGAAGTCGCGAAACGCGGCGTAACCGGCGACAATGCCGCCGCGAATGGCGTCTTGCGCCGCTGAGCGCAATCGTTCCTGCTGGGCCGCGGGCACGGTTGCCGGAAAGTTCTCCAACGGTTCGTAGAACAAACTCTTCGTCGGATCGTCGACCATGTGCGCCTCGACGGCGTCCTCCCACCCGCTGAGGATCACCGCGGGCAATGTCTGCTCGGTCCGGACGCCAGCCCGCAGCAGTTCGATGTATCCGCGGGCGTAGGCGTCGAATGCACGCAGCCGCGCGATATAGTTCTCGTAGTCGGTCGTGGTGGCCAGCGGAGCTTCGTTGCGATAGTCGGGGAATTCGATGTGAAATCCCGACCGACTGGTGATCGGCGTCAGGTGCGAGCCGAACTCGTACTCGGCGAGCCCTTCCCGCAGTTGGCGAGCGAGAATGTCGTAATTCACCTGCTCGCGGGGCGGCAACTCTCCACGCGGGATCTCGGCCAACCGACTCTGGAACTGCTCGTCCGCTGCGTGCCGACGGGCGCTGGCCGCCAGCGACACCTCCGGCAACTTGCCGTCGGCCCGATGGTCGCCCACCGAGGTCGCGAACAGCGGGTCTTCGTTCAGCCCGAACTCCCAAATCTCGTCAACCAGTTTGTGAAAGTCAGCCGTCGCGTCCCCCCGAGCGCACTGCGAGCCCGCGGACATCGAAATCCACACGACGATCAATTGGCAGAAGACTTTGCGAAGCATATCGAACGCGCTTTCTGTGAAATCACAAGTTGAAGACATTTGGCGGACTTGAGCGCCGGTGGTCGTCGAGCATTGCGGGGCTCGCGCGTACCGTCACCGAGCGCGACGAGCCCATCGCAGCGGTCGCTATCGCAGGGGCTTCTTGCCCATCAGTCGTCGCAGCATGGCAATTTGCCCCGCGTGGATGGCCTCGTGATGAGGAGCCATCTCGATCGCCCCCAGTTTCGTTTTGAACACCGGGTGCGGCGGATCAACTGGCGCCGACAACTCGACGGCCGTGTAGCTGGGCAACGCCTCGATCGCCCGCGCGTACACGCCGTCGAACACCCGCAGAATCTCCTCAACGGCGAGATTCTCGGCCGCGTCGCGCTCGGGCTGGCTCGCCAACCCAAATCGCCCGAGGTAGTCCGCCGGGCACCACGCCTCGTCCTCCGGCAACGGGCCGCGAATGCGACGAAAACACAACGCGTACTGCGCCACGGCAATGTGCATCACCTGCCAGGCGATATGCGTCGCATACTGCGGCGGCGACCAGTACCACTCCTCGGGCGTCAAATCGGCCAGAAAGTTTTTCGTCGCTCGTCGCGCAAAGCGCAGTCGTTCGACCACGGCTCGAAGGCGCGCGGCGTCCCCGATGTCGTCGCCAAAGGATTCCGATTCGGACATGATCGTTCGCTCTCGTATTGGGCGCTTCGCGCGATTTCTCGATGTTCGGCTCGCGATTGCATTCGCCGTCAACTCTCAGTCGTTGGGAAATTCTTCATCGCATCGCGGGCAATAGTAGTAACTTTCAAGCCATTCTTCAGGGACGCGCCGCTCGGGGACCGACGCGCGCCGGCGCCGGCGAGGCGGCGACGTGTCCACGTCTTCGGGCAGCCCCATGTACATCCCGCATTTCGGGCAGGTCAATCGGCACTGACTCCCCTTCAACGCCCCCAGCAAGGCGCCAATGGCGCCAAACAAGGCAACCCAACAGATCGCCCTCGCTGGTTCTCGATTCCACGTCAATGTGACTAACCAAATGACGAAGGAACCGAGAAACGCGTAAACCGAATAGCGACTGACCGTCTTAAGGAGTCCGGTCCTTGAGCTCTTACGAATGGCCGCGTAGCCGGCGGTGACGTAGGCACCGCAACTCGGGCATGGATCCGCTGACCTGGGGATCAGCTCCTTACATTCGCGGCACCGAACGACGCCGATTTTTGCGACGATGAAGTACAGCGCAATCGACGCAATGACCACGGCATAGCCCAACTCATGCTCGATCAATATGTAAGCAAGAATCGCCGTCTCCACCAATACCACGAGCAGAACGCGCGAAACGCCCGTAAGCAAGACGTCCTTCGCATCGCGCGACCATCCGACCCAGTGCCGCAGCGTAAACTCTTCGATCGCAGTTCTGACAGTACGGGTGACTCCCAGCACAGCAGGCAGTGCAATCAAATTCCCGATATAGACCTCCCACAAGAAATCTGGCCAATTGTCTTGCATGGCTGCTACGAACTTGCGGCGCCCGCACAAAGCGTGGAGTTTGGGCCGTCGCAATGCAATGATTCGAGAAGTCGCCCCGGCGATTGTGGCGTGCGAGCGACCTTCGCGTTAGCATAGCAGCGGCTCTGCCCCGATGCGACTGGCCCGCGCATCGAACGCCCGTTGGGACCACGCCTCCTGTTTCTAGTTCGCTAGCGCCGCCCCGATGCTCGACCTCAAAATCACCGGCGGAACCGTCTACGACCCGGCCCACGGCGTCGACGGCGCGGTGCGCGATCTGTGGATTTACAACGGCAAGATCATTGACGCGCCCAGCGACCCCGCGGTTCGGGCTGCGCGCACGATCGACGCTGCGGGACTGGTCGTCATGCCCGGCGGCATCGATATGCATTGCCACATCGCCGGCCCTGCGGTCGACGCGGCGCGACTGATTTCGCCCGAACAAAGTCGCACCGCTGGGGCCTACCCTCGGCAGCCGGGGCGCCGCAGCGGGACGCGGGGGCTCGTCCCCAGCTCCTTCGTCACCGGCTATCAGTACGCCGGGCTGGGATACACCACGGCGTTTGACGCCGCGATCGCGCCGCTTGCCGCGCGGCACGCCCGCCTGGAACTCGCCGACACGCCCTGCCTGGACAAGGGCTTCTACGTCTTGGTGGGAAATAATCACTACGCGCTGCAGTGCATCCAACGCGGCGAGCGCGAGCAACTGCGGAATTTTCTGGCTTGGCTCGTCAAGCGAGCCGGCGCCTACGCGCCCAAGCTCGTTAATCCCGGCGGGGTCGAAGTCTGGAAACACTCGCCCGGGGGCGCCAAGACGGGGCTCGACGACCCGGCGCCCGGCTTCTCCGCTACGCCCCGCGACGTGATTCGCGAACTGGTCGCCGCGGCCAACGACCTCGCCCTGCCCCACCCGGCCCACATCCATTGCAACCAGCTCGGCATGCCGGGCAACTGGACCACCACGCTGGAAACCATGCGCGCGGTCGAGGGTCGCCGGGCGCACCTCACGCACATTCAGTTTCACAGTTACGGCGGCGGCGAAGAAGACGCCATGTGCAGCCGCGTGGCCGAGTTGGCCGAATACGTCAACGCCCACCGCGAACTCACCGTCGACGTCGGCCAGGTGATGTTCGGCGACGCGATGGCGCTCACCGCCGACGGCGGCGCCGGTTACTTCCTGCATAAACTGTATGGCGACCGTTGGTACAACTGCGACGTGGAGTGCGAAGCGGGCTGCGGCGTGACGCCCATCCAATACCGTCGCAAGAGCGTGGTACACGCCCTGCAATGGGCGATTGGGCTGGAATGGTACCTGCTGGTCGACGACCCGTGGCAGGTGATGATGAGCACCGACCACCCCAACGG
>JAGQOU010000115.1 GCA_020427145.1 Planctomycetales bacterium
CCAGCGTGCTCTTGCCGTGGTCGATATGGGCGATGATCGAAAAGTTGCGAATGAACTTGGGGGCGGGCATGAGTGGGAGGTCAGCGGGGAGAGTTCGGAGTTCAGAAAGCCGCGACCGGCGGTCGCGGATTGCGGCGGGAATGGCAACTCAGGGGGCGTCGCGGCGGGCCAACCCCGCAGCGCCCAAGTAGCCGGCGTCGCTGCCGAGGGTGGCGAAATCGATGCTCACTTTGTCGCGCAGCGCCTCGAACATCCGCGACTTGGCTTCACTGCGGATGCGATCGAGGAAGCGCTCGCCCAGCGGATGGCCGGCGCCGCCGAAGGTCATCGCGCCGCCAATCACGACGCTCTCGGGGTCAATCGTATGCACTGCCGTGACGATGCCGATCGCCAAGTACTTGGCCGTGTCCAGGACGACGTCCAGGGCAAGTTGGTCGCCCGCCTCGGCTTCCTCGGCAATCATCAACGGCGTCAGTTCCTCGCCGTCGCCGGTTCGTTTGCGCAGAGAGGACGCGTCGCCGCGGGCTAGCGCGGCTTCGGCCCGACCGGTGACGCCGTACGAACCGCAATAGCCTTCCAACGTGCCGAGGATGTCGAGGGAGTTGTTCGGCGCATCATCGTGGCAGTCGATGATGATATGTCCCAACTCGCCGCCGCAGCCGTGGCAACCCTCCAGCAGCACGTCGTCGATGACAATGCCGCCGCCGACGCCCGTGCCCAAGGTGAACATCACCATACTACGCACCTCGCGACCGGCGCCGCGCCAGAATTCGCCGTAGGCGGCGGCGTTGGCGTCGTTGGCAAACCGCACCGGCAAGCCGCAGGCGTTGCTCACCAAGTCGCGGATCGGCGTGTTGTGCCAGTGCGGCAAGTTGCCCGGGTGCAGCAGCATGCCGGTGGCGATGTCCAACGGCCCCGGGGTCGCCAAGCCCGCGCGGGCGACATCGGACGCGGCGACGCCAGCTTCGGCGTACAGCGCTCTGACGGCCTGGCCCATCCGGTCGGCGGCGTCCGCGGCGCCCGTTTCCGCGTGCGTGGGGATGGCCTGATACGCCAGCGTTTCGCCGCGGCTGTCGACCAGCCCCAGCTTGATGCTCGTGCCGCCGACGTCGATGCCCACCAGCAGCGGGCGCTCGGCCGAGGCGGCAGCAGTAAAATCGCGGGACGCGGGCATAGTCGAAGCGAACCGGGGCGGAGGGCCGGCAGGGGGCTAAGGGCGTTGGAGACCGGGCAAACCGATCAGTATAAGGCCGCGCCCCGGGGGCCACAATTCGACCCTGGCGGCGGGCCAGGATTGCTGCCAAACGCTTTTTGAACAGCCAAGGCCGCCAGCAAGCCCTGCAGCAGGATCGCCGGACAAGCAGGACGGACATGATGGCCGTTGATTTGGCGTCACCGGCGAGGCGACGAAATCCTGCCGACCATGGAAATCCTGCGATCCGGTCCAAAATGACATCCTTGGTGCTCGTGGCGAGCTCGGCGGTTCAATACGTCGGGCCGCGCAGTTTTTCTGCGGGGGCGCCGAATTGTTGATCTCTCCCTCCCGCGGCGTCAGAATCAGGGGCCTTGTCCCTTGCCGCTGTTCTTTCGCCTCCGACTCAGGAGTTCTTGCATGCCTGCGCCTGACGACCGCGCCCTCTCTCGCCGGGACTTCCACCGCGCCGCTGCGGCCGTGGCGGCCGCGTGTGCAACTCCGGCGATCGCCACGGCTCAGAAGACCGACTCCCCGCGGCCCGTGCTCGCCGTGGGCGACATGCACTTTGCGGTCGACCACGGGTGGGCGCAGCTGCCGGAGCGGTTCACCTGGCAAACGACTCACAACGTGGCTGTGGGCGCCGACGGCCTGGTCTATGTGATTCACGAAGGCCGTTACGACCAGCCCGATCATCCGTCGATTTTCGTGTTCGACGGCGACGGCACGTTCGTCCGCGCGTTCGGCGAAAACTTGCAGGGCGGCGGGCACGGCCTGGAGGTTCGTCGCGAAGGGGGCGAGGAGTTCGTCTACGCGACCGCCTACCAACAGCAGCGCTCCTTCGCCAAGTTCACAACCGCCGGCGAGCTGGTGTGGCGGAAGTTCGCGCCAATGGAGTCGGGGTTGTACGCCGACGGCGAGGACAAACTGCCCCGCGACGACAACCCCTGGGGTCGCGACCGGTTTCATCCCACGAACTTCGCGTTCTTGCCGACGGGCGGATTTCTGCTGGCCGACGGGTACGGCAGCTTCCGGATTCACCGCTTTGACGATGCGGGCAACTGGCTGTCGTGCTTCGGGGCGCCCTCGGGCGACGACCTGGCCGACGGCACGTTCAACACGCCGCACGGCGTCTGGAGCGACGACCGCGCCGAAGAGCCTCTCATCGTGGTGGCCGACCGCGCCAACAAACGCCTGCAGTGGTTCACGCTCGGCGGGGAGCATCGCCGCACGCAGGACGGGTTTCTGCTGCCGGCAAACATCGACCGACAGGGCGACCTGCTGCTCGTGCCCGACCTGTTCGGCCGGGTGACGCTGCTCGATGGCGCCAACAACGTGCTGGGGCACTTGGGCGACGACAGCGAGCGGATCCTCGCCGACACGCCCAACGGCCAGGACCGCAAAGGCTGGACGATCCGCGGCGACGAGTCGGCATGGCGCCCCGGCAAGTTCGTCCACCCGCACGACGCGTGCTTCGACGCCGACGGGAATATTTACGTGGCCGAGTGGGTGCAAACGGGGCGGGTGACGAAGCTGACGCGGTTAGGATGAATCGCGCGCCCCCCGTTCGTCACTCCGACGCGATGTCTTCTTCGCCATCGTCGTTGTCGCTCTCGGCATAGCCGTAGAATTGCTCAGCACGCGTGGTCGCGACTAGAGAAATCGTCAACGACGCCTGGAAACGCAGGCGGGTCGACGGACCAAGGCTGCCAGTAGGCGAGCGGGGGGCGTGAGCCCCCTGCTGAACCAGCCAACCGCAAGCCACCGCCGTGGAAACAGGGGGCTCGCGCCCCCCGCTCGCCTGGCTGGTCGAATTCTCTGCTGCGAAGGGGCGCCCTGCGC
>JAGQOU010000116.1 GCA_020427145.1 Planctomycetales bacterium
GTGTGGGCATGGCACCCGGCAGCAAAAAAAACAGGCCCGGCGTGGCGCCGGGCCTGTGCAAGACATTGTGAACCCTTCGTCAGGGCGAACTTATCCGCGGATCTTGCGTCCGACCAAGCAAACGACCGCCATCCCTAGCAACGTCATCGACGCCGGCTCGGGGACATAATCGTTGGGATCGAACCCGTCGGGAGCAATCGCGAGCGAGCTGACCACCAAGCCGCCGTCGATGGAACCCAAGTTGGTCGCGAGGCCGGTCACGAGGTTGATCTCGTATAGGTTCGACGCCGAGGTGCTTGTTGGCAGCAGGGCCGCGTAGGCCGTGTTTGTTAATCCCGCGGTCGTGATATCAAAGCCGCCCACCGCGCCCACGTTGACGCCCAGCGGTCCGACTGTCCCCAGCGTGCCGGCCGAGTTTGCCTGCGTCACAAGGATGTCGAGTCCCGTATCGATCCCGTACAGTTGGGTTGCCGCAGGCGCCGGGTTCACGCTATTTGTGTAGGCGGAGAATTCGACGTTCGGACTGACGCCGAAGTTAGGGTCGCCGGCGCCGAACGCCAGGTCCGTCGCGCCCGTGGCCGTGCCGGTGTCAGGGTTGAGCACGTAGTTCTTCTTGGTGTTGGACACGACGCGAATGCGATCGATCGCCGGGTTGAAATCAAACCCGAAGTTCGACCCGCTCAGCGCCGGGGCGAACGGACCCGCGCCGATCTGAGCGGCGACGCCGGTCACCGGATTGAGAATGTACAGCCGGTTCGTGCTGCCGAGGGCGTACAACTGGTTGTTTGCCGGGCGGAAGTCGATCCCTTTGACGGTCTCGTTGCTTTGCAGTCCGCTGATCGCCACGCCTGTGGCTAATGCGCCAGGGGCGGACGAGTCGAAGCTGATCAGCGTTTGACCGCTGGAGTCGGCCACGCCAAAGATGAGTGCCGCAGAGGACGGCGTGGAAGCGCAGGCGAAGCCCGCGCCCAGGAGTAGTGCGATCGAAAGCCGTTTCATTGCAGTAGACATCCTCAATGTTGACTTGCCCGTCGGCATCGCGTTGCGACCTGCCGAATGGCTTGGCAAAATGCGCCGAGGGGATCGAACCCCTCTGGAGCGGCACACTATCAGAACCGCAGACGGGCGCGGAGTCCATCGAATTAGCCCGCTTTCTCAACGAATGACGGTATTTTCGCCGCCGGGCTCGCGGGGGGGATGCTAGCAGCGTCGCCACATTGCTGTTCGCGGCGGGACTTGACCAGCCCGCCAACTGACCTGTGGCCGCAACGACGCAGGTCCCCCCAGTTGCTCATTTTACGGCCACCGCGTCCAGATACACGTCGATCTGCTGTCCCACGTACACCGCGGCATTCGGATCGGCGATCTCGTAAATCACCTGCAGCACGCGGGTGTCGATGCGTTCGTTCCCTGCACCGGTGAGCGACTGCTTCGGCTCGGTGTACGGCTCGACCCGCACGAAGCGCAGCGGCAGCGGCGTCTCGGCGTCGCCGCGCACAAACCCCTTTCCCGGCATGCCGGGACGGAACCGCGGCAGGTCGTTTTCGTCGATGTCGACTCGCACGTGCAGCGTCGACAAGTCGCCCAACACCACCAGCGATTTGCCGGGGGGCGTGCCGACGTACTCGCCGGGCGGGACGTCGACTTTCAACACGGTGCCGCCGATCGGGGCGCGAATCACCAGCCGCTCCAGCTCGACGCGGGCCTGCTCGACCATCTGCTGGGCCTGTTCGACCTGGGCTTGGGCCACGGCCAGGTCAGCCGCCCACGCGCCGGCCCGGAGCCGCGCATCGTCCGCTTGGGCCTCGTTCAGATCGGCCACCGCGGCGTTGTACGCTTGCTCGCGTTCGACCAGTTCCTGTTCGGTGATGACCCGCTGGGGAAACAGCTCCTTGGCTCGGTGGAGCTGATCGGCTCGCAGCGTAACGTCGGATTGCATGCGGCGGATGCGGGCCTCGCTGGGGGGCAAATCCTCGGGGCGAGGCATCTGCTGCCAGCGGGCCAGTTCCGCCCGGGCCGCCGCCAGCCGCGACTGTTGCACGGCCAGCTCGGCGCGCAGTTGTCGGTCGTCGAGCCGGAAGAGCACGTCGCCCGCTTGCAGAACGTCCCCCTCGTGCGCGGCGACCTCGGCGACGGTTCCCGACACGATCGCGGCGACGGAGATGTTTTCCGAAAGCGGCTCGACCAACCCCGCCCCCGCCACGCTGGCGGCGAAAGGGGCGTGCGGCGGCTCGACGACCGGCACGGTTTGCGGGGTCGCCGGCGCCGAGGTTGTGACGTGCCAAGTTGCGTAAGTCAGCGACGCCGCGGCCAGTAGCGGCAGCAAGGCGGCGCGCAGGCTGCGAATGCGCGGCAACCCCAGCGCGGGTCGACGCCTCGTCGCGCGGTTCGGCGTCGAGCCGGCGGCGGCAGAGGAAGCGGCAGCGGTAGACATGGCAAGACCTTGCGTTAGGCAACTTCAGAATGCCGGGGCGACTCGACGCCCGGCGCAACGACGCTACCGTCGGCCATCTCAATCGTGCGGTCCCCTAACTCCAGCACGCGGGAATCGTGCGTCACGACGATCACCGAGCGGTCGGGCTCGACGGCGACCTGCCGCAGCAGTTCCATCACGGTGCGGCCGGAGTGGGCGTCGAGCGCGGCCGTCGGTTCGTCGCACACCAACAGCCGCGGTCCGTGAACCAGCGCCCGCGCGATGGCGACGCGTTGCTGCTGGCCGCCGGAGAGTTGGGACGGCCGCGAGTCGGCCTTGTCGCCCAAACCGACCTGGGCCAACACCTCGCGCGCCGCCTCCAGCGCGGTGGAGCGCTTTTGCCGCAGAATCATCAGCGGCACGGCCACGTTCTCGGCCGCCGTGAGCGCCGGCAGCAGGTTGTACTGTTGAAACACGAACCCCACGTTGGCGGCGCGAAAGTCGACCAGCGCCCGGCCGCGCAGCTTGCTTTGCCTGACGCCAAACAATTCGACGTCGCCCGCGGTGGGATCCAGCAGTCCCGCGATGATCGAGATCAGCGTCGTCTTGCCGCAGCCGCTGGGGCCGACCAGCAGCGTGAGCTCGCTGGTCATCACCTCGACGTCGATGTCGTGCAATACGCGCAGCCGCGTTTGGCCGTCGCCAAAGTCTTTCACCACGCCGCGGCAGCTCACGCCAACGCCGGCGCCCTCGGCAACCAAACGGGGACGAGCGATCGATTCAACAGCAACAGACATGGCAAGACTCGGCAGGCAAGCGGCACAGGCAATCAATCAACCGCGGAACACCACGGCGGGTTCCAGCACCAACACTTTGCGCAAGCTCATCACGCTGGCGATGATCACGATCACCACCACGGTGGCGGCGGCGCCCAGGGCGATCTGCGGCAACAGGTACAGCCCGCGCAGGTTGGGGTTCAGATCGGCGGTGAATTCGAAAAACGCGGCGGTCATGCCGATCCCCAGACAGTATCCAACGATTCCCACGATGGCGGCCTGCAACAGCACCATGCCGACCAGCCGCGGGTTGGCGAGTCCCATCGCCTTGAGCGCACCGAACTGTTTGAGGTTTTCCAGCGTGAACAGATAAAACGTCTGCCCCGCGATCGCGGCGCCAACGATGAACCCCAATGCGATCGTGATTCCGAAGTTGACCGGGATGCCGGTGTTACGCAGGTAGTAGCCGATGATGGTCCAAAAGAACTGGTCGTCGTCATACGCCACGAGTTTGGTCTGCTCGGAGATGTCGGCGAGCACTTCTTCCTGGTCGAATCCCTTGCTGACGCGGCCCACGACGAACGACATTTGCCGGCGCTGCGGCGGCACGTAACCCATCGCCAGCGAGTACCGCGTGAACATCACGGGAAACGTGAAGAAGGGGGACGACACGTCGCAGATGCCGACCACCACCGCGCGGCGGTCGTTCATTTCCAGCTCGCGCCCCAGTTCAATCTGCCCCTCGGGCCACAGCAGGCGGTAGCCGATTTCATCGACAATCACCGCGTCGGGCCGGCGCAGATCAGCGACGTCGCCCTGCAGCATTTTGGGGGGTGCGCCCACCAGCGACTGGTCGTCGACGCCAATGAGAATCGATTGCCAAAAATGTCCGGTGGAAGTGCGCGCCCGCACTTGTCCCTTGAACAACGGCACGGCCCACTCGACGCCTTCCACGCCGCGCACGCGGTACAGGTCGCTCGCGGCCAGCGGCTTGATGTCGTCGGCGTTTTGCGTGTACGGGTCCATCACCCAAAAGTCGGGTTCGCGCACGTCGACGATCTGACTGGCCGTGCGCCCGATGATGCCCACGAAGATCGACGTCTGTTGGGCGATCAGCAGTACGCCGAACGCGACGCCGAAGACCGTGCCCAGGTACTTGGCGCGGTCGCCGGTCAGCATCTTCCAAGCAATCCACCGCATGGCCGGGGTCTCGCTTATTTGTGCGACTGGGGGGCGGCGACGTCGCTGGGGTCGTTGCGATCCACCGGGGGGCCCTGTCCGATGGCGGCCAGGCTAAACCGCGTGATGTGATCGGTAATCACATCAAGCGACAGCGTTTCGAATCCGTCGGGGCCCATCAGCAGCCGGACGACGGGCTGGTTGACGTGGTAGAACAGCACCTGGGCGATGATGCTGAAGCCGATCATCCAGGTTTGCCGGTTCCACTGGTCGCCCGGCAGCAAGCCCTGCATGATCTCCGCCAGCGACTCGGCCATGGGGCGGATGTAGTCTTCGACGATCTCGCTGCAGGCGTCGGTGGGGCGGCCCATCTCCCGTAGCATCAATTCCAGGTGCCACTGCGGCCGCGTGGGATCGAGCTTGCTCTCGAGCATCCCGCGGATGAAGTGCCGCAGCTTTTCGGCCGCCGGCATGTCCGCGGGCAGCGGCAACAGCAGGTCGTCGACCCGGCAACTCTGGGCGTGTCGCAGACAGGCGACGTACAGCCCGCGCTTGTCGCCGAAGTGGTAGTTCACCGCGGCCACGTTGGCGGTAGCCTGCTGGCAGATCTCTCGCACGCCGACCGCTTCGTAGCCGCGCTCGCCGAACAGCTCGCCGGCGACTTCGACCAGCCGAGTTTTGATGTCTTCCTGCATCGGACCAGAACCACTGACGGCGGGCGATTAAAACAAGTGCTTGAAACGAACGATTGGATCGTAGGGAGGATATCGGCGCAAGTCAAGCGCTTGTTTGAATTAATCTTGGCGCGTTTTTCAGGCCGAACCGGGGCCCATGCCTGTTCGCCGAGGCGCAAAAAAACCGGCCCCTGTAACCAGGGGCCGGTCGTGAAATCGCAGTAAAAGCCGGTGAAACGGCTATTTCTTCTTCTTCTTGTCGCCTTCGTCTTCTTCCTTGGCCTTTTTCTTCTTCTTCTTGAGTGACAGCTTCTTCACCCGCACTTTGGGCAGGCCGATGGGGGACTGGCCGTCCTCCCAGCGCTCCATCTCCTGGAGTTTCTGCACGCGCTCGGCGCGGGTCAGCACGCTGCGACTTCCGACCGCACCGCGGCGGACCTTTAGGCTCTTGTCGATTGTCATCGGAAGGGATCTCCACTGGGCGCGGCCGCGGCGGGGGAGTGATCGCCGGGGCCAAGACGCCCAAAAATCGAAAAATATCGCGGAAAAATCCGCCCGGCATATCGCCATTCGGGCGTGATTCAATGGACTCAACAGAGATTTGCCCCGCCTCGGGGCAGGTCGCCGCCGTGGGGCAAGCCCAGCATTATAGGGACCCGCCACGACGGCCGCAATCGGGCAGTTTCTCAAGAGAAGTGCGCCGCCGCCCCGCGTTGGCGACTGGCGGCCGGGACTGAGGAGCCGCTTGGCTGGCCTTCGCCTTGATTGCAAAACGAAGGCAAATCAGCGCGGGGCCCCAATCGCGACTTGCGCACCCCGGTCGTCCGTCCTAACCTAGGGGGGAGCGGCTCCCCGTGATTCGGCGGAGTCTGCTAGCTTGTCGCCGTCGCAACCGGTCGTTCGCCTCTTCATCTATCAAGCCAGGAAGCATCATGTCAGGCATTTCTCGCGCGTCCCTGTTCTTGTGTCTGCTCGCGGTGATTACGGGATCGTCCGCAGCCGTTGCCGAGTTGCCGCTGGTCTTCTCCGACGACTTTGAGCACGGGATGGATCATTGGCAAACCACCGACCCCGATCCGGCCAAGTCGGTCTGGGAGGTGATCGAAACGAGGGGGCCCGCCGACAAGTTGACCAAGGTCCTCCGCGTGACGGGGCCCAGCAGCTACGAGCCGCCGGTGCGCAGCCCCTTGAGCATCGCCCTGGTGAAAGACGTGGTGGTCCGCGACTTCGACATGACGGTCGAGCTGCAGAACACGCGTCCCGACGCGGGGCCGCATCGCGACCTGTGCCTCTTCTGGGGTTACCAGGACCCGTCGCATTTCTACTACGTCCATCTTGGCGCCAAGAGCGATCCCAACGCCTGCCAGATCTTCATCGTCAACGACAAGCCGCGCACGCCCATCACCACCAAGACCGCCACGGGCACGCCCTGGAAAAACGGCTGGCACAACGTGAAGGTCGTCCGCCGCGTCGCCGACGGCGCGATGGAAGTCTACTTCGACGACATGGACCAACCGCTGATGGCGGCCGAGGATAAGACGTTCACCTGGGGACAAGTGGGGCTGGGGACGTTCGACGACAACGGCAACTTCGACGACTTCGAGCTGCGCGGCGAGCTGGCGAAGAAGCCGGCGAAGGTCGAGTAGATCGACCAGCGCGTCGGCGGACGGCTCGCATCGCGTGATCACAGCTCGGGCACGCCGCGCTCCAGCGACGCCAAGATCTGGTCAAACGCCGGTTTGAGCGCCGTCCATTGCGACTCGTTGCAAAGGCAAATCACGTCGACGCCCTTTTCGTGGGCGATGATCGTCGCGCGGTAGCCGTGGCGTCCGCCGGAGGTGAACTCGCTGACGCGCGCCGGGCCGAGTTGGCAATCGAACGTCGCGGGGGCGCTCAGTTCCGCGTAGCCGGGGTACTCGTCCTCGGCGGCCTCCTGCTTCAGGACGTGGATCTGGTGCACCGGCGCCTCCTCGGGGGCCTCGGCGGTCATGTCGGCGGTGCGGCCGCCCATCGCGTCGGCCATCAGCGACCCGGCCGCGCCGGCGTTGATCTTGACCATCGCCGAGCCGGAGACGAACTTCGCCCAGACGGGGCCGCGCTTCCCGCCGCCGGTAATTTCCCAGCCCTCCGGCGCGTCACAGGCGAACGTGCCGTCCTTCGAGTTGTAACTGGTGAACGTGGCGGGGACGACGGACGGACCGCCGCCGCATCCGACGAGCTCCGCGGCCAACAGAGTGGCAGCAACGGCGATCATGCCCCGGCGACGCCGCGGGTGACGAACCTTGTTCAGATGAGTCATCATCAACTACTCCTCGGTTGAAATCACACGCGCGAGCTGCCCCAACAGCCACGCATAAATCAGCAGCCCCACGGCGCCCAATGGCGCCACCACGGCCGCCGTCAGATACGGCGGATCGCGCAGCGTCCGCGTGGCAATCCCTAACAACCCTTCGACCAGCGCGAGCGACGCCAGAAACACCACGCACCAGGCATGGGGCTTTGTGACCAATGAGCGCCAGACGGGGGCTGAGAAAGGCTGCAGAACGGAGCCCGTCTCAAGCGTCGAGAGTTGCAGGATGGGATAAGTCAGCAGCGTGACGATCGTGGTCGTCGTTCGACGCTCTGCGGGTTCAACCAACAGGCCGATGGCCGTGCCCAGGGCTAAGGCGGCCGCGGCGATGCCGAACGACGAGGGAAGCGTCCAGATCCACTCGCGCCAGTCGCTTTCGATCGCCTCGCCGATGGTCGTCGGCCCCAGCGAGGTGCTGATCACGACGCCAAGAAAGCAGTTGGAGCAGTACGCGAGCGTGGCTAAGGCGATCACGGCCACCGGGGCGGCGACGAAGCGCCCGGCCATGAACATGAGCGACATCATGTGCCAGGCTAACACGCCCCCCAGCGCGGCGATCGTGACGCTGCCGGTGAGAAGCAACCCATGCAGCCAGGCCGACATGGTGATCGACGGGCGCAGGTCGCGCAGCCGTACCGGCGGGGAGGCCGCCCCGCCGCGGCGCGTGTGCGCCGGCCCGCGTCCCTGGGATTCGGCGGCCTCCAACTCGGCGCGGGCGGCCTCCAGGCGCCGCCGGGCGAGCTCGCGCCGCGGATCGGCATCGTCGGGGGCCTGCCGCGCGGGAATCATGAATCGTCACCCGGGAATTCGGCTGAGCGGACGCGCAGTGGCGGCGGAACCTCGCCCGCCCCGGTGCGCGGAACGCATTATTGTTCGCGATGCGGTCTTCCGTCGAGCGTTTTCGCCCGAAACTGAGCCCCGCTGTGATCCCGCCCCGGGCAGTTCCGGTTCGCTTCTTGTGGTTCGCCAGGGTCAGGTTCTCCTTGGCGGCCTCCGGTTGGTTCCCTACAATCGGCGGAATCCCGGCGGATTCCCCTCTCGCGGCGAATCCGCCTGCCATCGCACGTATTGCCCGAGTTTCGCCATGATCGCCTCTGCTGACTCCCACGCTAAGCCGAATTCATTCGAGGTCCGCATCCTCCGGCAGGCCGCCCCCGGCGAGCCGAGCTTCTGGGAGCGGCATCGGGTCACCTACGAGCCGAACCTCAACGTCATCAGCGTGCTGCAGAAAATCGCCGCCCAGGCAGTCACCTCCGACGGCGACAAAACCACCCCCGTCGCCTGGGACTGCAACTGCCTGGAAG
>JAGQOU010000117.1 GCA_020427145.1 Planctomycetales bacterium
ACCTACATCCAGGAGCCGCCGTTCTTGGTCGACCTCACCCCCGAGCCGGGCGAGATCCAGCCGATCATCTCGGCCCGTTGCCTGGCGGCGCTGGGCGATTCGACGACCACCGACCACATCTCCCCGGCCGGCTCCATCGCCAAGACCAGCCCCGCGGGCAAGTACCTCATTGAAAACGGCGTCGAGCCGGTCGACTTCAACAGCTACGGCGCCCGCCGCGGCAACGACCGCGTGATGACCCGCGGCACGTTCGCCAACATCCGCATCCGCAACCTGCTGGCCCCCGGCACCGAAGGAGGCGTCACCCGCCACCTGCCCAGCGGCGAGCAGTACGCCATCTACGACGCCGCCATGCGGTACAAGGAAGAGGGCGTCCCGCTGATCGTGCTCGCCGGGGCCGAGTACGGCACCGGCAGCAGCCGCGACTGGGCCGCCAAGGGCACGTTCCTGCTGGGCGTCCGCGCGGTGATCGCCGCCAGCTTCGAGCGGATTCACCGCAGCAACCTGGTCGGCATGGGCGTGCTGCCCCTGCAATTCGAAGAGGGCGTCACCTGGCAAAGCCTCGGCCTGACCGGCGAAGAGATCTTCGACTTCCCCGACCTCGCCGACGACCTCCAACCGGGCCAAACCCTCACGGTCCTCGCCCGCCAGCAACCCGCAGTCGAAGGCGGCAGCAACATCAGCCGCAGCTTCAACGTGAAGGTGCGCATCGACACCCCCGTGGAACTAGAGTATTACCGCCACGGCGGCATCCTGCAGCTGGTGGTACGAAAACTCCTCGGCGAATAACGCCCGCCACCCGCCCATTTAGCCCCCGGTCACTGACCGGGGGCTAAATTCACAACGCCAAATCCGCCCGCGAATGGGCGCGAATGGCCGCGAATCTGGTACGATGGGTTCCAACCCCAAGGCGGACCCCATCGCGACCTGGAAATTATCCTGGGGAGCGTTCAAGAACGCCGTTGTCACGAGCAACTGTCCGACGTGCTAACCACTCACGCACCTCACTACGATTGACTCCTGCGCGACACGAGAATGCTTGACAAACTTTTCGACATATTCCCGCTGCAGCTTGTTTTTCGTGGGTTATTTCCGGGAGGTTTCTTCGTCGTTTCATATCTCGTTGCATCAGAAGGCTGGGGTTGCGTTGCAACTAACCTCAGCGCGAATCCCCTTCTTTGTGTTGGATCCGCGGTATTTGCTGGCGTCGTCGTGTACACGCTCCACCGCGCCGTGGTTTATCCCCCGATCGAACTTCTAATGACAGCGACGCAAAAATGGAGGCGTGAAGCCGAGGGACACAAGGCGTTCTTCCGATTGATAACAGTCGAGAGTTGTCAGCAATTGGTTGACTGCTGGACCATTGGCGCGTGTGAATCTGAGCCGGAGAACCGACGTGATGTAATAATCGGACACCACCTAACTGTGTGGAACGACTATGTCCATATGCAGTACGTCGCGACTGTCTGCATCGCCCTTGGCGCGGTTTGTGGAGGTAATTTGCCTGACAAGATTGGCAATCAGGTGATTGACGTCCCTTTGATCACGATGGCTGGCCTCTTTGCCGTCGGCGCACTTGTCGGCGACTTGCGGCGAAGGACATTAATAGATTGCTTTCTGCGCGAACAAATCGCGATTCCCCGACGATACTTCGGGAAAGCTATGTGTAACGACCAGTAGTTCCTACGGTGGGTGCTTGCAAGCCGAGCGCTAGGTGCCACTGACGTCCCGCCAGTGGGAACAACGGACTGACTCCAACTTCAATCGGCACTGGCGACACGACAGTGGCACACTTCGAAAGTATGTAAGCATTGATGCTCCCCCTTCCCGCCGCCGCTGATGCTGCTGAGTTCCTTCCGCCGGAGTTGCTCAACTTCGACGACGCCCAGACGGCGCTGCCGGCGCTCGCCAAGGACCCCGCGGCGATGGGGCGGATTGGCGAGGCGCTCAAGTCACTGCCAACCGCCCACCGGATGGTTCGCGGCGACGCTCGCCAGTTGGCCGTGCCGGCCGAGAGCGTCCATCTGGTCGTCACTTCGCCGCCGTATTGGACGCTCAAGCGCTATGCCGACAGCGACGGGCAGCTCGGTCACTTCGAGGATTACGAAGGTTTTCTGCTCGAACTCGATCAGGTCTGGCAGGCCTGCTACGACGCGCTCGTGCCCGGCGGACGATTGGTGTGCGTCGTCGGGGACGTCTGCCTCTCGCGAAAAAAGAACAACGGCCGACACACCGTCGTACCGCTGCACGCGTCGATCCAGGAGCATTGCCGTCTGATCGGCTACGACAACCTAGCGCCGATCATCTGGCACAAGATCGCCAACGCCGTGTACGAAGCAACCGGCAACGGCGGCGGCTTTCTCGGCAAGCCGTACGAGCCCAACGCGGTCATCAAGAATGACATCGAATTCATTCTCATGGAGCGCAAGCCGGGCGGTTACCGCAGCCCGTCGCTCGCCACCCGGGTGCTCAGTCTCATCAGCGAGACGGACCACCGCGTATGGTTTCAGCAAATCTGGACGGGGCTGACCGGGGCGTCGACGCGCAAACACCCGGCGCCCTACCCGCTGGAGTTGGCAGAACGGCTTATCCGCATGTTCAGTTTCGCCGGCGACACGGTGCTCGACCCGTTCCTCGGCAGCGGCACGACCACGCTGGCCGCGATGAACACCGGGCGCAACAGCATTGGATACGAAGTCGACCCCGGTTATCTGAAAACTGCCGCCAAGCGAGTCATGGCCGAGCGGGACTTCTTCACCGACGCGGAGGTCGTGGTCGATGATTGACGACCTGAACGACCGCGTCGAACAAGCAATCAAACTGTTCTGGCGAGTGCGCGCCAAGCAACAGAAGAAGCAAGGCGCCGGCAGCGGCGCAAAAGACGCCGGTCTTCGCGCAGCGGTCACCGGCGGCAAGCACCTCGACGGATTCTCCGATATTTGCCGAGCGATTCTCGTCGATGCCGGTTTGGACGAAGCCCACATTTGCTGGAAATCGAAGAAAGAACTTCCCGGCTACTACCGGGCCGAAAAGAACTGGGACCTGCTGGTCGTCGTCGACGGCACGCTGCTGGCCGTGATTGAGTTCAAGGCGCAAGTCGGCCCGTCGTTCGGCAACAACTTCAACAACCGCACCGAAGAAGCGCTCGGCAACGCAACCGACCTGTGGGCCGCCTACCGCGAAGGCGCGTTCAAGCCTTCGGCGCGACCGTGGTTGGGGTACGTGTTTATCTTGGAAGATTGCCCGCGTTCGCAAGCGCCGGTCAGGCTCAAGCAGCCGCATTTCCAGGCGTTTCCTGAGTTCGTCGGCGCTTCTTACGCCAAACGATATGAAATCCTGCTCACCAAACTGCTGCGGGAACGACTCTACGACGGCGCAAGTCTCCTGCTCACGCCACGCGCTGCGGGTCGCAAATGCAAGTTTCACTGCCCCTCGGAAGAATTGAGCTTCACCACGTTCGCTGCCGGCCTTTCGGCGCATGCGATGGCTTTCGCGAATCGAAGCAAGACTTAAGCCGCCCGGCGGCGATCGCTCAAGGATCGGACTATGGTCAATCGCGATTGGTTCTGCCTCGCCGTGCGCATCTTTGGGCTGTGGCTCTTGATCAGTTCGATCGAACAGTGTGTTCCCTACCTCATCTGGGCCCTCTCGGACAATTCCGGCATCGGTTACGCTTTGTCGGCTGCGCTTTGGTTCGTCGGTCGCTTGGCGGTCGGGCTTGTCTTGATCTTGTTCGCTCCAGCGCTGGCGACTCGCTTTTATCCGCAAGGGGAAACAGCCGCGCCGGCCGCCGACTTCGACGAGTCCAAACCGTTGAAAGTGGGACTTCAACTCTTGGGGATGTACGCGCTTTTGCTGGCGGTTCAGGCGGCCGCGGTCGTTGTTGCCAGTTACGTAGACGCCAGTGCCTTGACGGGCGCCATGCCAATGTCGATTGACCCCACGGGGTCGAGCTATCTGATCAGCCTGCTCACCTGCGGGCTCAACCTGGCGTTTGCGGTCATCCTGATTACGTTCAACGAGCGACTCGTGACCTTCTTGACCAAACTGCGTTACGTGCCCGAGCGCGACGGCTACGAACCGCCGCCACGCAGCGAGTGAGCGAGAGACCAGCCACCGCGTTTGGGGAGCACCGATTTGATGGCGACGGCACGACCTGACAGCGGGTTTCGGTTTTCGATGAAGTCGCTGATCGTCGCGCTGACGGTCGCGTCGGTCGTGTTCGCCATGCCGCAAGGTTACATCCTCGTGTTGACGGCGGCCGCCTGGATTCTCATCGGCGCGATTCTCGTCGGCATCCTGCTGCGCTACAGGACTCGCATCTACCGCCTGCTCGCCGGCGCGCCCGCCCAGCAGCATCGCGAGGAGCCCTCTCGCCCGCCGGACGCCACGGGTGAAACGACTTGAACCAACGTGCCGGTGGCGCGCCACACGCAACACGGAATCGATTTTTGGACAGGTTCCCAGGATTCGCAGGATCGGCAGGATGATTGCCGAGGGCGGCTACCCTCGCGTCGCTCGGTCGTCGAGCGTTTCAATCCTCAGCATCCGGTCATCGCGTCAATTCCTTGGCTTGGCGTCCATGGCGTGCGGGGCGGTTTAAGTCGTCGAACTTGGCCGTTCTCTTCCAGCGATTTTGGTAGAAAATAGGCCACCACATCGTGTAAAACCAGGATCGGGCCAGCCACGCGTGGCGGCCCCGCTTGGCAGCGGCCGGCGGCGGGCGCTGTTGGCGGACGGAGCGAGATGCGACAGCTGGGGCGACCAGGAGGTTTTGCTCGCCGAATATGAGTTCTGCTTTCGCAATCACCGGCCCGCGCCCGCACGGCGTCGCATGTAAGTCATTGACACAAAAGCACTACCAACATTTTCCACCGCGCCGCGAACTGGAGTTTTGCTCGGAGAATTTAGTTTT
>JAGQOU010000118.1 GCA_020427145.1 Planctomycetales bacterium
GTTGTGTCGTCGTGGTTCCTTCTTGGCGTTCTTGGCGCACTTGGCGGTTGAAGACCAAAGGAAAAAGGACCTTGCAGTTCTCCTGCAGGGCGGCCAATGCGACGGGCCCCCGCGGCCGGTGCGGAGTTTTACGATTTCGCCGATCCGGACGGCTCGTCCGCGCCGGTTTCCGACTGCTGCTCGTCGGCAAATTTGTCGATTTGATCTGCCAGATGTTGGCGAAGCGTTTCGAGCGACTCCTGGTGGCGCCAAGCCTGCGTGGCCCGCCAGTCGACAAGACCATACGCCGCCAGCCCCAGAGTCGCCGCCAGCAACCCGAACAGGTACAGCGATAGCGCGGTCGCACTCTTGGGGACGCGTTCAGCCAGAAGAATCGCCCCGCCGATGAACGCCATCAACGCACTGCCGCGCATGCGTCGGCGCAGCTGTTGCCAGGCGAAGCGGGCGTCCTGCGGTCGCTTCGGCGGAGCGGTAACCAACTCCTTCTGCCGACGCCAATGCCCGTAGAGCAAGACGCCGGCGAGCGCAAGCACTGCGCCGCCGACAACGCGGGCGCCAATCATGGGGTCGCCTCAGCGGGTGCGTTCAACCTCCCCCGCACCCAGGCCAGCACCACTCGGCCCACTTTACCCAGGGACTCGGCCGAACAGTTTTCCGGGGCGTCGGCCGTGGTATGCCAGTAGCTGTTTTGCGGATCGGGGTACGCAAAGTCGATGATGTCGACCGCGGGGATGCCGCCCCGCTCGTGCAGCGCCAGGTGGTCGTCGCGCACCGCGGTGGGCCACTCGCTGCGCATGAATTCCCACACGCCCAGGTCGCGGGCCGTTTGCCAAATCTCGTTGACGATCGGCCGCGAGTCGCTCCAGCGGTTGCTGAAGCCGTCGAATTTTATGGTGAGGCTTTTGTCGGCAATCATGTCCAAGAGCACCGCCGCCACGTAGCGATGCGTTGGCGGATGGTCGGCGTATTGATTGGCAAAGTGCGTGCTGCCCAGAAAGTACGTGCCGAACTCGCTGAAGACATACTCTTCGCCGTCGAAGAAGACGAGATCGACGCCGCGGTTGCCGCCGACGCCGCGCAGGTGCTCGGCCAGTTCCATCAAGGCCGCCGTGCCGCTGGCTCCGTCGTTGGCGCCAAGGAATTTACCACGCGAGCGGAGTCGACGATTGGGATCGCGGTCGGGAAATGGTCGCGTGTCGTAGTGGGCGCACAGGAGAATGCGCTCCGTGGCGGCCGGGTTCAGCTCGACAATCAGGTTCGTCATCGGCAGCGGTCGGCCCGTGCGACGGTCGCGCGCTGTTTGAAACGTCTGCCGCTGGACTTCGAGGCCCAGCGATTGCATGTGCTCGATGATGAGTTTCTGCTGCTCACGCATGCCGGCCGACCCGCTCGGCCGCGGGCCGAGATTGCAGAGGGCTTCCAGGTGACCAAACGCCCGCTTGCCGTCGAAGTCGCCCGGGGCGTCGACCGCGGGTCGAGATTGTGCCGGGGCCGGTGCGCTCGCCACGGGCGGCGCCGACGGCGGTTCCGCCACGGCCGGGTCGTCGGACTGCGTCAATCCGATGCATGCTAGCACCGCAGCGGCGGCAATCGTGGCAAATACGAAGGGCGGGAAATGGGTGCGGCGAGTTGGCATGCCGTCATTTTAGCCCCCCGGGACGAATCGTAGTAGGCAAACTGCCGGGCTGCAGGTTCCCTTGGCGGGCGGGCGGTCATTTTCTACACTCCCGCCCCGCATTGCAGCGTTGGCCCGCTGCACAGCTTCGTTTGACCCCGCTATGCCGCGAAGGATCGCTCGCATGACTCTCCAGCCAAGACAATTTGTTGACGCCGTTCTCCGCCTGCAGCGCGACGCCGTGGTGCGCTGGCACGAGCAGGAGCCCGACAATCCCTACGACGATCTGCTGGGCATCGTCTGCCAGCAACATCAGTACAACTTTCTGTTGTGGCACGAGGAAGACATTGCTCGCAGCCCCGACGTCACGGACCAGCGCATCGCGATGGTGAAGCGCGCCATCGACGGCTACAACCAGCAGCGCAACGACTGGATCGAGCGCATCGACGAAGGCGTGATCGACAGCTTGTTTCAGCAAAGCATCACCCCGCAGCCGGGGGCGCGAATCAACACCGAGACGCCCGGCAGCGCGATCGACCGGCTGTCGATCATGTCGCTGCGAATTTATCACATGAAAGAGCAACTCGACCGCGACGACGTCGACGAGTCGCACATCCAAAAGGTGAGCGAACGGCTCGCGCGTTGCCGCCTGCAACGCGCCGACCTGGGCCAGTCGCTGGTCGAACTGTTGCAGGACATCTTTGCCGGACGCAAGGTGCTCAAGGTCTACCGCCAGATGAAAATGTACAACGATCCGTCGCTCAATCCGTATCTGTACGGCCGCAACGACAAACGTGCGGCGTAGCGGCGGGGGAGGGGACTGGTGATCGGTGACTAGTGATCGGTGACTAGTGACTAGTCCGCGCATCAGTGCTCGCACCGATTGGTCGCGTCGTTAGCTTTTGATCAGCAAGTCCGAGATCCCCACGCCCTTCGACGGACGACCAGTCAACCGTCGCCAATCACCAATCACCCGCGCAGCGCCCTATGGCCCACCGCGTACTGCAGGTCATCACGCCGTCGCACATGTCGGGCGCCGAGACCCAAGTGGTGCGCGTCGCCAAGCGAATGCGCGA
Organism: Planctomycetales bacterium; assembly: GCA_020427145.1. Lineage (GTDB taxonomy): Bacteria > Planctomycetota > Planctomycetia > Pirellulales > Lacipirellulaceae. The sequence goes on from JAGQOU010000118.1 coordinate 2,692, forward strand.
GCGCGGACATCAGATGCCCGTGCTGCTCAAGCGGCACCCGGGCGTACGCGACGAGATGCGCAGCCGCGGGATCGAGGTCGACACGGCCTCGATCGGCGGCAAGGCCAATCTGTTCGCGCTGGCGGCCATCGCGCGAGTGGTCCGGCGACACCAGGCGACGCTCACGCACTCCAGCCTGTCGACGGCCAGTTGGTGGTGCGGTTGGTTGGAAGCGCTCGGCGGCCCGCGTTCCATTGGTCACGTTCATGGTTTTACGTCGGCAGCCTGGCATCGCCGGCAGCGGCATTTGATCGCCGTGTCCGCGGCGGTGCGGGACGATTTGGTCGCTCAAGGCGTGCCGACTGACCGCATCACGGTGCTGCCCAACGCAGTTGATCCCGCCGAGTTTCAACCGACGCGCGACCCGCTGGCGGTTCGCGCCGAATTGGGCGCCGAGGCTGACACCCCCGTGATCGGCGCGTGCGGTCACTTGTCGGTCAAGAAAGGCTACCGGGAACTGTTCGCCGCAATCCCGCAGGTGCTGCAGAGGGTTCCCCGCGCTCAGTTCTGGATTCTTGGCCAAGGCGAGTTGCGCGGCGAACTGGAGGCCGCTGCGACGGCCGGCGGATTTGCCAATCGCGTGCGTCTGCTGGGCTACCGCCGCGACGCGGCCGATCTGATCAACGCTTTCGACGTCTTCTGCCTGCCGTCGCACCGCGAGCCGTTCGGGCTCGTTTACGTCGAAGCCGCCTTGCTGGGCAAACCAGTGGTGGGATGCCGCGCCGGCGGGGCGTGCGAATCGATCGCCGACGGCGAATCGGGCCTGCTGGTCCCTCCCTTCGACGCGGACGCCCTGGCTGAAGCGCTGCTCACGCTGCTGGACGATCCGGCCTTCGCCCAGCACATGGGGGCCACCGGCCGCGAGCGGGCTCTGGACCTGTTCGGCTGGCACCAGTACGAAGCCGCGCTGGAAGCCGTCTACGACCGGGCGGCTGCGTAGCGAGGGCTGTTTCTTCGCAAGAAACTGCCGCCAGGGTCCGCCCCGCTGCCTTGGGGCGAGTTCACGCCCGCCGCGGACCTCGCTGCCACGACGCCCCAGGATCAAGACGCGGCGCCGTCGGCCTGCGGACAATCGGGCGAATCACTACGTCGCGGGCCGGGGAGATCTGGGTAAAATGGCAAAAGCTCGGCATCGCTCGCCGAGACTTGCTTTCTTCCCATCCCGAGCCAGCCGCGTGCCATTTCGATTCTCCAGCGATGAGCGCGTCGGCGCGGGCCTGCAACGCATCGCCGGCGAGCAGACAGTCTCCGGCCTGGCCGAGATCGATGATCCGCGATTGCCGCGCGACAAGACGGTGCATCAAGTCCGCAAGCGCTGCAAGCGGCTGCGGGCGTTGCTGCGGTTGGCGCGCGGCGGATTGGGCGGCGTTTACGATCGCGAGAATGCCGCCGTGCGCGATGCCGCGCGGTTGCTCTCAGGCACGCGCGACGTGGACGTGATGATCGCCACGCTCCAGGGGCTGCTGGACGGCGACGACACGCAGATCGACAGTGAGGCGGTCGCGGCGATTGTCGCCGAGTTGCGCCAGCTCGGCTCGCCGCAGACGAACGCCGCCAACGACGACGCACGCGGACGTCTGGCAGAGTTTCGCGCTGCCTTCGCCGCACTGAGTGATCGCACGAACACGTGGAAGATCAAGGGCGGCGGCGTGGCGACCCTCGCCGACGGCTTCGCCGCGACCTATGGCAAGGCGCGCGACGCCATGGGCGCGGCATACGCTCATCCGACGCCCGAACGTTTTCACGAGTGGCGCAAGCATGCCAAGTACCATTGGTACCACTTGCAGTTACTCAGACGCATCTGGCCGCCGGTGATGAAGACGCTGGACAGTCAGGCGTCCGAGTTGGCCGATCTACTGGGAGCCGATCACGACTTAGCCGTGCTCGCTGTGCGGTTGGAAGAGATTTCCACCGACGAGTCGCTTCGACGGGCGCTCATCGCCGCCGCGGAGGCGCGCCGCACCGAGTTGCAGAACGCGGCGCGAATCCTCGGCGCTCGTCTGTTTCTGGCGAAACCCGCGGCATGGAATCGCACGGTCCGCAAACTTTGGAAAAGACGCGGATAGCACAGCTTGCGACGAAAGTCGCTCGCATCAACGCCGGGCGCGCACGCCGATCAATGCAAGGACCATCCCCACGGCGACGAGCAGATACGCGGCCGGCTCGGGAACCGCTGACACGGTTGCGCCCGCCGCGATCATGGCCGAGAGCATCGCGTCAGCTTGGCCGAAATCGGGGGGCTGGGCGCTCATCTGCCGCTGAAGGGCCAGGAAATCGCCGCCGTCGAGCACGCCGTCGCCGTTCACGTCCACTGCGGCCGGCTGTCCGAAGCCCGCCGCCCATCGCGCGACGTCCCGGCCGTCGACCTCGCCATCCTCGTTGAGATCAGCGGCCGACCTCTGCCGCGCAATAGCCCGCACGCGATACTTGAAGAAATCGCAACAGGGCGGTGAGGTTTCGCCGCGCATCAGCAGCCAGTCGCCGATTTGCGCCGCGTACAGTTCGACCGGCATTCCCTGCTCGTTCTTGCCGGTGAATTGGAACACGTCAAACGGCGCCGCGACCGGCAGGGCCGTCCCCGCGAGCATCGTGAGCCCCAGCACCTCGTCGACGTTCAACACGTACGCGAGGACGGGGTGCGACGCCCAGGCGTCGACGTTGGTGAATTCGGCCTTCTGGTGAAAGCCCGTCTTATCGACGTCGTAGCCGGTCGCCAGGTCGAACGTGCCGCGCATCGTGTAGTCGATGTCAACGCCGGCGAAGCCTCCCGTTTCGTTAAGCGTGCTGAGACGCGGCAGAAAACGGTAACTGCGCAGAATATCTGGCGGCTGCGCGACAGCGGCGGACGCCAGGCTGAAAACAAGGCTCGCCAGCAGCGCCATGCCGCCGACTCGCCGCGATGAAAAGATCGCGGTCATCACAAATCTCCCCAGAAGAGCCCCTCGCTTCGCTGAGTTTAGAGCGTCAGCGTCGGTTCGTGCAACCAAGCTTCCGAGGGGGCGGAGATTCAACCCAACGAGGCGGGCGGCTGGCGTCGCTCAAGGGGCCGGCTCGCCGCTCGCGTGAGTCCGGGCAACCGACCTTGAATTCAGAACTTCCACTGCGCCACAGTGCGCTGCTCGCCATCGGCGCCCACAGCCGTGCGGCACGCTTCGCGGGTCTGGTAGTTCATCATCAAGGCGGCGGATTGATCCGGGTTGCTGTGAGTCGCGGCGGTCAGGCGTCCGCCGGCGTCATACAACTGCCACAGGATGCTGGTGAGCGGCCCGCCGGGGGCGGCGCTGCGCTCGATCAGCACAGCAGTGCGGCCAGCGGAAAGTTCACGCACGTCAGCGATCCGGCGCAGGTCGGTCGCCGCCAGCACTCGCCACGGGCCGATGCGAACCTCGGCGATCTTGCCGCCGTGGCGCTTGACCACGACGGGTGACCTTGCGGCACGACGCCCCGCGTGGTGCGAGGCAGCGCTGCCGCTGCTGGCCTCGCGGCGGACAAAGTCGATTGTGGAATCGAGGGGACGCGGGTAAGTCAAATCGAAAGCGACCATGGCAAGGCTCCTCAGGTGAGTTCCCCGCGAAACAGCGGCGGGTTACTTAACGAAGCGCGGGACGAGCCGCGACGTTACGCCCCATCTGCTAGCAGCGACGAGCCTCGCCCGGACAATCCGCATAATCAGACAGGGCGAAACAACCTGCCAGTCCGACGAACTGGCGTTGGCGTCGGTGAACGCCGGCTTGTACGATCCGCCGCCCCGGCTGTCGTCGGCGGCATTCTTCCCTCAGACTCTTCCTCTTCTGCAGCCACCTGCCATGTTGTCGATTCTTGCTCGCAAGTCTCTGTTCGCGTTTGCTCTGGCCGTCGCGTGCGTGCGACCGGCATGTGCGGCGACGATCGAATTGGCGTCAGCCACGCTGGCCTCGCCGGGGCAATTTGCTGGGCAATCGATTAGCACCAACCAGTTCCTGGGATGGCGGTTTGCGGTGACGACAGGCATCCGCGTGACCGAGGTCGGAGGCCACATGCTGCGGGCGACCGATGGCGGCGTCTTCGCCGCGATCATCCGCCTGGACGCCCTCGACGCCCTGCCGCAAGGCGCCCCGTTTGAGGACGCCGAGGTGCTGGCGACGGCCGCATTCGAACCACCCACGCCCAGCGACGACGCGTTCACGCCAATCTCCGCGGTGCTGACGCCGGGGAACTACGCCGTGGTCTTTGGCGCCGGGCTGTACGACGGCGGCACGACCAAGACCGGCACGAACGCCGCGATGGTGCAGGGTCAACCGTTGATCGGCGAAACGACGCAAAGCTCGTTCATTGCGTGGTTCGGCAACGACCTGGAGTGGCGCGCCGGGATCGCCTCGAACATGCGATTCGTCATCCGCGGTTCCGAGTTCGCCGGCGCGGGCGACTTTGAACTCGACGGCGATATCGACTCGGACGATCTGGCCATCTGGCAACACAGCTTCGGCATGAGCGGGGCGGCCCAGTTCACCGACGGCGACGCGAACGAAGACGGAGTCGTCAACGGCGGCGACCTATTGGAGTGGCAGCGATCGCTGACCGCCGCGGCCGATACCGCGACAACTGCCGTCCCGGAGCCGGCGGGGATGGTTCTCGCGGCCGCGTGGGGACTGGCGCTCGTCGTCGCTCGCCATGCAACCGCTAAGCGAGCGGGTCTTCGAACGACTCCAGCCCGAAATCCTCGATCGGCTTGCTGAGGACGTCGCCCTGTTCGGCAACGATTTGCTGGGCTTCGTCCCCCTCGGCTGGTCGCACCAGCACGCGATTGGCGCGCACCTCGACCACCACGACAGGGGTGCCCGGCTCGATCGCGGCGCCTTGGCTCACGGCGTCGATTAGCCGCCCCTCGATCGCCACGCTGCCGCTGGGCAGCATCAGGCTCTTGGCAATGCCGGTGCGTCCCACGAGCGAGCGACGTTCGTCGTCGGGCGCCACTTCCGCTTCGGTCGGCAGTTCGCCCAAGAACGCCTTGCCCATCGGCGTGTACGGCCAGACCTTAAACGCTAGCCCGACTGCCACCGGCACGGCGATGACCACCATCGTGATAAATGCCAGTCCCGTGGTCACGTCGCGGCGAAATGCTACGACCAGACTGGCAATCAGACACAGTGCCGCCAAGAAGCCGATGATGCCCCCCGAGGGAATAAACACCTCCAGCACGGCCAGCAAGCACCCCGCGGCCAACAGCAAAATCGCCAGTGCGAGCGGATCCAAAAAGTTCATTGAGGGCGAATTCCTGACAGGCAAGCGTGCGGCCTCCCCCGCTGGGAGACCGCTTCCGTATTGTAGCAATTCGCGGCGCCGCGGGGATTGTCAGCGCCCCACGGCCGGCGGATCGTCCCAGGCAGCGCGTCCCGCAGAATCGTACCAATCGGACTCCCGGCAGAGGGTCCCCGTCGCGTGCCGCCCTGTGTCCTACATTTGTGTCAGAGGCGCGCCATCAACCGTGCGTGCAAACCACATGCGGGCGGAGCAGACCTGATGCTGGTTTTTCTGGCAATCCTATCGGTCACGAACTTGGCGCTGGGCTTCGGTCTGGCGGTATATCTGCTGCGCGCCGGCGAAATGCCCGCGGCGTTGCTGCCGGCAAGGTTCGCGGCGCAGCGCCCCGCCCCTCGCCAAGCGGCCGCGACCAAATCAACCGAAGAACCGGCCGCGGACGAGGATTTTCACGCCGAGGCGATCGAGCAGTCACCCGCCGCCGCAGAACCTGACGCCGCCGTGTCCGCGGAAGAAGCTCCAACCGAAACGGTCGCTGAGGGCGTCGATGACCCCTCAGCCCAGCAGGAGCCTGACGTGGAGGAAGACGTGCTGGCGGGAATCGAAGCGTTCCGCGCCCAGTTGGCGCAGATGAACGACGAACCGACCGCGGCGGAAGCAGAATCAGAAGCAAAAGCCTAGCGACATCGGCTCGCGGCCAAGGCATGCGAACTCGTTGACCGGAAAGGGCGACCGCAAGGGGTCCGTCACCCCGCGAGTTGGAAAACCGACTCGATCTCCACGGCCCACCCGGCCGGCAGCGCCGCGACGCCAAACGCGCTGCGAGCGCCGATGCCCGCCTCTTCGCCCAACACGTCGCGCATCACCTCGCTAAAACCGTTGATCACCGCCGGATGATCGACAAAGTCCGCCGCGGAATTGACCAACCCCATGGTCTTCACCAGCCGACCGACGCGGTCGAGCGACCCCAAGGCGACCCGCAGCGACGCGAGACTCGCCAGCGCGGTCAGCCGAGCCGCCTCCTTCGCCGCCGCGACGTCGAGATCGGCGCCCGCCTTGCCTTTCACGAATGTTCCGTCGGGCTGCAGCGGTCCGTGGCCCGACAGATAGGCCAGATCCCCCACGACCAGCACCGGCCGATAGAGTCCCAACGCAGCGGGCATTTCAGGCAATTGCAGGCCGAGTTCGGCGACGCGGGCTTCAACACTCACGGAGTTGTCCTTGCTATGTGGTTGGGGGAAAGAGTCGGGCGCCGCGATCACTGGGGCTGGTCGTACACCTGTTGGGGGTCGAACACCCGCTGGCCGACGACCTGCCAGCCGTCGCCGTCACGGCGGCGGAAAAAGCAGCTCGCGTAACCCTCGTGGCAAGCGGCGCCCCCCAGCTGCTCGACTTTCAGCAGGATCGCGTCGCCATCGCAATCGACGTACGCTTCGCGGACCTTCTGTACGTGGCCGCTGGTCTCGCCCTTCTTCCACAACCGGCCGCGGCTGCGACTGAAGTAGGTCGCCTCGCCAGTGGCCAGGGTCTGTTCCCAGGCGGCCTGGTTCATGAAGGCCACCATCAGCACCTCGCCCGTGGCGGCGTCCTGGGCGATCGCCGGCAGCAGGGCGTCGGGGGCGGAGAAACTGGGCAGAGCGGACATGGGCGGACCACGCACGGACAGGCGACGACTCGAAAAACACGTTCACGAGCGCCCCAGCATACCAGCGGCGGCGCAACTCTCACAACTCGCCCCGGACGATCCGCCGGCGCGGAGCCGCCGCTACGATCCGCGCGAAACGCGCTTCTGGCGCGTTCGGCGTCTGGCGACGGGCATTGTAGCGGCCGCGACGGCGACCCGATGAAACCAGTAGTCGACCCCGCCGGCCGACTGGCTGCGACGCCAAGCCCGCCCCTCGTCGCCGCTTGCCATCGCTTCCTCCCACGTTTGGCAAGGAGATTCCGCCTTGAATGCCACCGCGACGATTGTGCTGCCGATCCACAACGGCGAACGGACGCTTCGCTGTACGATCGAATCCATCCTGAATTTGGCCCACGGCATGATGGATCATTTCGAGGTGGTCATTGTCGACGACGGGTCGACGGACGAAACCTTCGAAACAGCGTGCGAACTGTCGGCCCGCTACCCGCAGTTGCATGTCATCCGGCAGCCCTTCCAACGGGGCCTGGGCGCCGCGCTCGATCGCGTTCGTCGCGCCTTTGCCGTGACCGAGGTCATCGCCCACGACGGCGTGGGGCCGATTGACGTCGAGGAGTTGGCCGGCATGCTGCGACAGTCGAGCCGGGTTGCGAAGGCCCCGTCCGGCGACCTGGCGGAATCGCGCGGCTCGCGGCGCTTCGCCGCCATCACCGCGCTCAACGCCCGGATGCAGGCGGCGCATCGCAGCGTCATGGGCTTCCGCCGCTTGACGCTCGACCCGGGGATCGAACCCCGCCGCCGCGCCGCGACCCCCTTGCCGCTCAGCGCGGGGCTGCTGAACGCCTACGGAAGTTCGCTTCCGGCGCATTCGTAGCGGCTGCCCAAAAGTCACACCGACGCGAGCCACGGATCACGGATCCGTGGCTCGCGTTTTTTCTTTTCTGCGGCGGTTCTAGCCTGCGGTTTCGCGAAAATCCGCCCCGCCATCCGCCGGAGCGGCCCGGCGGCGCAACTCAGCTGTCCCGCGACCGGCAGCGTGGCAGGGGCCGTTTGTTGGCGGTCTTACCGACCCGCGGCGACGCGAGTTGCTATGATCTGACCTCGGCGCGCCGTCCGTTGTCGCGTCCCCGCCCGTGCCCCTTCCTTTGGAGATCGCCCCGATGAAGCCGCTCATCGCCGCCGGCGCCTTGCTGCTCGCCACTGTCTTTGCCGCCGCCGCCCCGGCCGCCGACTTCGCCCTCGACCCGTCGCACACCTCGATCGTGTTCGGCGTGAAGCACCTCAGCTACAGCTACACGTACGGCCGGTTCAACAAAATGAGCGGCTCGTTCTCGCTGGAGCCGGACGGCGGGGCTTTCGCGCTGACGATCGACGCCGCGAGCGTGGACACGAACGACCCCAAACGCGACGATCATCTGCGCGGGCCCGACTTCTTCAACGCCGCACAGTTCCCCGCAATCACCTTTAAGAGCGACAAGGTCACGGTCAAACAGGACAAAGACGGCGAGGTTTACACGGTCGTCGGCAAGCTGACGCTGCACGGCGAGACGCGGCCGCTTACGCTGGAACTGCGCAAGCTGGGCGAAGGCGACAGCCCCTTCGGCGACTACCGGGCCGGATTCTTGGTGCAAACCAAGCTCCTGCGCAGCGACTTTGGCATGAAAGGCATGACGCCGGCGATCGGCGACGAAGTGCTGATCACCATCAGCTTCGAGGGCGTTCGCAAGGGCGCGCAATAGCGCCTCGATACGCCTTGCCTGCTGCCGTCGCTCCCCACTGATTCGCCCTCTCGCAGCGAGCCACCAACGTGCTCACGCTTTCCGATGTGATCGCCAGCGGCGTTGTGCCGGCTGCCGTTGCCGCTGTCACGTGGTGGTTGGTGCGTTGGCTGCGCGGGGCCCGCGACGACGCCGCGGCGGCGCTGCCGTGGACAATCGCCGCCACGGCGGGCTACCTCGCGGCGGAAATCGCGCTGCGGGCGCGCTCGATGAACCCTGCGGCGCTGCGCGAAGCGGTCAGCGAATTGACCGCCCCCCACGACGCCGTTGACTGGCTACCCGCGGCGGCCGTCGCGGCGATGGTTGCCGGCATCGTGATCGCGGCGACCAACCTCGGTCGAGCGCGGCTGGCAGGCTGGGCGGCGGCGGTGGCGCTCGCCGCGGCGCTACCGTGGCGGCTGCTCGCGGGCAGTCGCTACCTGCCGAGCCAGGAGTTGCGCGACGCGGGATTCGCCACGGACGCGTGGAGTTTGCCGTGGGCCGTGGGAGTGGTCGGCGCCGTGGCGGCGGCGATCGTCGCCACGTGGATCGCCTGGCAGTGGGCGCCGGCCGATCACCTGCCGCGGCTGCGGAGCGCGCTGGCCGTCGTCACGGCGGTTGGCGCCGCGGCGTTGGCCGGGCTGTCGGGATCGTTCAGCTACGCGCTGTCGATCGGCGCGGTGGCGGCCAGCCTGGGCGGTTGCGTCGCGGCCGCTTGGTTCTCTCGGCCGCGAACAGGCCCCGGCGGCG
>JAGQOU010000119.1 GCA_020427145.1 Planctomycetales bacterium
GACTCCTCGACTTCCAGCCGCTGCAGATCGGCGGCCAACTGCCGGGCGGCTTCGTCGCGGGCCTTTTCAAATTCCGCGACGGCCGACTGCTTGGCTTCGGCGAAGCCGTTTTCCAGATCGCGCCGCTGCGCGCTGAAACGTTCGTGGATCTCCTGGGCGGTTGACTCGAAATCCTCGGCCGCGCCCGCCGTGTTCTCACGCAGCTGGCCCGCGATCCTTTCCTCCTCGACCGCACGCCAATCCGCCAACTGTTGAAGCTGATTCAACAGTTCCATTTGTCGGCGAATGGAAATGCGGGGTTCAGTCAAGGCGTCGTCGTGCGCAAAAGCAGCGTAATGGTGAGTCGATAAGTGAGCGCCGCGACGCGGCGCGATGTCGTTATCCTACAGCGATTCGGGCGTTTCGTCGCGGCATTCTCGCTCCATTTGGCCGACCAGTTGAGCCATGCGGCTCATCGAATCCAGCGCGGTCTTGAACGCCGGACCGAGCGGCTCCAGGTGTCGTTCGCAAAAAGCGCGGCTGACGTCGTCGTTCCAATAGTCGCTGACCTCGCCCCAGGCGATCCGCAGGTCGTCGACCGCGTCGCGAATGCGGGCGGCTTCGGTGTCGAGATCGCAAGTTCGCATGTCAGCTTCTCTCCCCAGGGTTGCGGCGCGCCGCGGCGTCGCGGGCGGCGGTTGCTAGTCTTTGGCGTCCGGCGGAGCGTCGCCCAACACGGGCGGCAGTTCGTTGGGCTGAGTGAGCGGCGCTTGCTCGATCGTGTACTCGTCGAGCCGGCGAATGATCCGCGCCAAGTCGCCCTCGGCCATCACCAGATCGGACTCCAGCAGCGAGCGCAACGATGACAGCCGGCCCTGATACTCGAATACCTCGTGGTCGATCGTGCGTTGCCAATTCTTGACCCGTTCGCGCTGTCCGCGGCAGTAATCGAGTCGCGCGCGGGCGTCGGCCAGAGTGGCTTTCTCCTCGCGACAGCTGGGGTGTTCGCCAGAGATCGGCGGAAACGCCAGGCAACGCTCCAGATCGATCCGCGCGTGATGCACGGCGTCTTCGGCGGCGCGAATCGCCTGTTTCCAGTACGACGGCTGGTTGTGCTCGATCCAATCGATCGCGCGGCGCATTTGGCCGTCGAGACCCTCCAGCGAGCCCTGCACCCGTTCGCGGAACTGAATCAGCGCCGCACGAAAGCGGGCGATCGCCTCGACCGAGCGTACCTGAGCCGAACCGGCCACATGCGCCTCGTGCTAACGTTGCTGGAGGTATTCTTCGATCCGTTCCGCCTTGCGCAGCAGAAACGGCGCGTACTCGTTGGTCGCCTCGATCGAGCGGCGGATGAATTTCAGATGCTGGTCGAACTCTTCGGCAAACTTCTTCTGCTCCTGGTCGCGCCAGGTCGCCGTCAGCGAGTGCAACTGGTTGGCGAGCGTTCCCATGCGCTCCTCCAACTCGGCGTTGAACGTCTTGAGCTGGTGCGCAAAACGCCGCAGCTCGGCGGGATCGACGATCGCCTGAGACATAAGAAGGCGCCTCCAAGTTTTCCAATTCAGCGCACGCGCCGCCGCCGTCGTGCTGACTCGGGATGCAAGCTTGCGGTGCGGACGACGGTTCCGGGCGTCGGCCGCGAAGTGTGCGAAAACGTTCTCCGCCGGTTCTGATTTTAGTCGCCAGGGGGCGTTGGGTAAAGAAATTGCCCCACCCGCCGGCGGCCCGTCCTCCTGCCAACCGCGCGGTTTACCGGGGCGGCAGGCTCGCTTCGGGGGCCGCCAGGCTCGGTTCCAGCGGCGGCAGCGGTCGATCGGCCCCGCGATACGCCGGGTCGATGCGGTCCAGCTCCTCCGCCACGGCGCGAACCGTCGTGCGAATCTGCTGCGGCGTGTGGCTCGCCGTAATGAAGAACCGCAGCCGAGCCGCCCGCTCCTCCACGGCCGGGTACAGGATCGGCTGCACGTTGATCCCGCGCTGGAATAGCTGATGCGACAGCCGCAGGGCGTGCTCGCTGTTGCCGGTGATTATGGGCACGACTGGCGTATTGTTGCTGCCGCCCGTGTTGAGCCCCGCGTCCTTGCTCAATCGCAAGAACAGCCGCGAGTTCTCCGCCAGCCGCGCCACGCGTTCCGGCTCCTCTTGCAGCAGCTCTAGCGAGGCCAAGGCGGCGGCCGCGTTTGCCGGCGAGAGCCCGACGCTGTACACAAAACCCGGGGCCGTGTACTTGAGGTACTCGACCAGCTCGCGTTGCCCGGCGATGTACCCGCCGCAGCTGCCGAACGACTTGCTGAGCGTGCCCATCCAGATGTCGACGTCGCGGGGGTTGATGCTGAAGTGCTCGCTCATCCCCCGGCCGTGCAGGCCCATGGTGCCAATCGAATGCGCCTCGTCGACCATCATGAAGCACTTGTGCTTCTTCTTCAGCTCGACGAATTGCGGCAGGTCGGGGAAATCGCCGTCCATGCTGTACACGCCCTCGACCACGATCAGCACGCGATGATACTCATGGCGAATCTGATCGAGAATGCGGCCGCACTCGCGCCAGTCGTTGTGGGCGAAGGGTCGGCGCCGGGCGCCCGACAGGATGGCGCCCTGCATGATGCTGTTGTGCGACAAGGCGTCGTGCAGAATCAAGTCGCCGGGGCCAAACAGGTGGCCAATGACCGACTCGTTGGTCGAGTGGCCGCCGACCAGCACGACCGCGTCCTCGGTGCCGATGAAATCCGCGAGGCCCCGCTCCAACTGCCGATGCACTGTCTTCTCGCCAGAGACGAGCCGGCTCGCCGACACGCTGGTGCCAAACTGGGCAACCGCCGCCTGCGTCGCCTTGATGACCGCCGGGTCGCCCGACATGCCCAGGTAATTGTAGCTGCAGAAGTTGATGTACTCTTGACCGCCAATCATGGTGCGGTCGTTGGTAATGCCTTCGTGAACCGTGAAGAACGGGTCCGGCAGCCCGGCGCGGGTCATCAACGCTTTGTTTTCCTGCAATCGCAGGTACTCGGGGCTCTTGGCAAAGACGTAGTCCGCTTCTGCCACCGAATCCGCAGGGCGGTGACCGGCGGGCCGTTCGGCACGGCCGCCGAGATGCTGCTGGATCGCCTCGGCCACCTCGCCGCAGGTTTCCATATTCGGCAACACATGATCGGGGAAGCGACCGCCGAAGTGATCCTCCAGGGCGGCGACAATCTCCATCCGCTCCAGCGAGTCGAGTCCCAGCTCGACGATGTTCGTATCCCAGTCGAGGTCGCGAACCCGCTCGCGGCCGATCTCGCGCACCTTGGCGTAGACGACGTCGACAATCTCGCCGAGCTTTTTGCTGGGAATCTGGGTCTTGGCGGCGGCCGGCTTGGCGACGGGCGCCGCTTGGCCGTTGCGGGCCGGAATCACGACCGACTCGTCGTCCGCGAGGGCGTCGGCCGCCTCGTCGGCGTCGAGCGCCGCGGCGAGTCCGTCGCTGTCGAGTTGGGCTTCCTCCTCGCGCGACCGCTTGCGCAGCGACGCAGCGACGACAACCTCGTTGGTCTCGGCCGACCAAGTGGCGACCGCCGCCAGCGTGCCGGCCAGGAAACCGTCCTTGCACGCGTGGCGCTGGATCTTGCCGCTGGAGGTCTTGGGAATGCTGCCGGTCTTCAGCAGCACGACCGCGGCGACCGCCTGTTCGTGATCGCGGGCCACCTGTTTGCGCACGGCGGCGATGATTTCTTCAAAGTCGAGATCGCGGCGGCGGACCGTTTCGTTGACAACCACCAGCCGCTCCGACCCCTCGGGGCCGATGGCAAACGCCCCGCCCGCGCCGGGGGCGATCGCCGGATGCGCCGCTTGCACCGACTTCTCCAGGTCCTGCGGGTAATAGTTGACGCCCCGCAGGATGATTAGGTCTTTCAGCCGACCGGTGACGAACAGCTCGCCGCTGTGCAGAAAGCCCAGGTCGCCGGTCCGCAGGAACGGGCCGCGGCCGTCCTTGAGCTGGGCGCCGAACGTTTCGACCGACAGCTCGTCGCGTCCCCAATAACCCTCGGCGACGCTGGGGCCGTTGACCCAGATTTCGCCCACGCGGTCATCCGGCAGCGCCTCAAACGTCTCGGGGTTGGCGATCACCAGGGTCTGATCAAGCAGGTTGCCGCCGCTGCCGACCAACGAGCGGATGTTTTCGCCGTCGTCGCGTGCTTCGACGACTTGGTGATTCTCCAGCGCCGGAAGGTCAAACGACCGCACGACCGCGGGCGACTGTTTGTAGCCGCCCGAGACGATCAGCGTGGCCTCGGCGAGTCCGTAGCAGGGATAGAACGCCTCGGGCTTGAAACCGCACTCGGCAAACGCGGCGCTGAACCGCTCGATCGTCTCGGCCCGGACCGGTTCGGCGCCGTTGAAGGCGAGGGTCCAGCGGCTGAGGTCGAGGGTGCGTTTTTGGGCCGCGGTGATCTTGTCGACGCACAGGTCGTAGGCAAAGTTGGGCCCGCCGCTGATCGTGGCGCCCCATTGGCTAATCGCCTGCAACCACCGCACTGGCTTTTGCAGAAAATGCGTCGGCGACATCAGCAGGTTGGGCTGCCCCATGTACAGCGGCTGCAGCACGCCGCCGATGAGTCCCATGTCGTGATACAGCGGCAGCCAGAACATGCCGCTCCCCGAACGCGAGTGCTCGAACGCGTAGGCGATCATCGCCGAGTTGTGCATCAGGTTCGCGTGCGTGAGCATCACCCCCTTGGGCGTGCCGGTCGAACCGCTCGTGTATTGCAGAAAGGCCATCGTGTCGCCATGCACGTCGGGCCGCTGCCACTGGTCGGCCTGCTCAGGCCCCCACTGGTCGGTGGCTCGCCAGCGAATCTGTTGCAGCGCCGGCGTGTCGGCGATCATCGTCTGCACGCGTTCCAGCACGTCGGCCGTGGTCAGCGCCACCTTGGCTTCGGCGTCGTTGGCGATCGCTTCGATCCGCGCCATGTTGCGATTGCGGCGCGGCGGGTACGCCGGCACCGCCGTCACACCGGCAAACAGGCAGCCAAAGAACGCCGCGATAAAGTCGAGCCCCGACGGGTACAACAGTAGCGCCCGCTCGCCTTCCATGCCCATCGCCTGCAGCGAGGCCGCAATCGCGCGGGCCTTCTTGTCGACGTCGGCGTAAGTCCACTCGACGATGTCTTTTTCGCCGTCGTTGAGAAAGCGAAATCCAACGTCGTCGCCCTGGTGATGAGCGCGATGCTCCAGCAGCTCAACCAGGTTGGCGGGGCCGAAGAATGAGCCGGGGAGTTGATCCAAGTGATCCACGTTTCTAATCTTCTCCTCGCGAATCGCCTTGGCAGACGGTCGCGGATTGTGCGTCAGACGCATGGAGCATCGACGCGGTGGGCGGGGCCCCTGCGAACATTCGGTTCGCCGGGACGTTGGTCGCGGCAGCATCCTGCCAGCCGCGGATGGGTCGCAATTATCTCAGTCGATATCTCATCGGGGGCCGACGAGGCGGGACGGAACGACATGGCGCGGGGGCCACGGCGAACACGGGAGTCGGCCGATCGAGCAGCAACTGTCCTGTCAGGCCCAGCCAATCGGCGAAGCATGCCAGCCGCTTGCTTGCCAGCGCGTGCTGGCGTAGGCGACGACAATGCCGTGCGACGATCGACAGGCGTTGGTTGGGAACACGTATCTCAGTCATTTCCAGAATCCCTCGATTTTACGCAGACCGCCCCGGCAACGCATCCCCCACAACGCAAGTTGCGGTGGTCGGCGCCCGGGGCCGCCACGGGGGAAAATGCCGCATTTCGGGGCCGTTTCGCCCGCATTTTCCGCTGCCAGTGGACACTACCACTCGCCTGACCACGCGGCAAATTTCCGCTGCCCCCCGCGGAAGCGAATTCGGATGAGTCTTGTTACCGGCTAACTCATGGGCGGCGCCGTCGACAAACTGACCGAAGTCGGCGCCCATTTCCCAACCCGCATAATGGTTGACGCGCCGACCGATGTCGCGAAAAGTGCGCCGCGCGGCCTCAAGAAGCGACGTCTCGCCATCGGCCGGCAAGCGAATCGTGCGCCAATCGAACGCGTCCTCCGCGAACTTCGTCGCGCGTAAGACTTGCTGCCGGCGGCGTCCCTCCGCATAATGAACTGCAGCGATATTGCGGCGATCGAAGTTTGCTGCCGCCCCAGCTCGGCGTCGTAGTCGCCCGAGGCCCTAGATCTAAGGAGGACTGTTTTGCTCACCGAAAGCGAAGTTTCGCGTAGTTGGCAAAAACTGTTCAAGAACGGCGCCGTCACTGCAGAGTCCTTCGAACGGGCCGAACTGCTGCTCGAAGAACTGCGTGGCACCAGCCCGTTGCGTCATCGCCTGCAGAACGAGTTGGAAGAACTCCGCACGCTGCACGCCGACAAGCTTGAAGGCGTCGAAGCCTAAACATCGCCCGGCAACGTTGATTGCAACCGTCATCGCGCGAGCATGCCGCGGGTCGACTGATTCCGCGGCTTGTTTTTTGCGCCAGTCACTTGCCCGGTGAATCTTCGGCGCCGGTTGCCGAGTTGTCCGTCGCGACGATCTTCAGCGGCAACTGGACCTCAAAGTATTGCCGGCTCGTAGGAATCATCGGGCTGTTGTAGCCCAACACGCGGCGTGCTCCGGACGGCTCGTACTGCTGCTGCAGGGGCTTGGTTTGCAGCCATTGTCGCAGTCGTGTTTCGGCCTCGGCCAGGCGTTGCTCAGTCCTCTTGCCGCGCATGCCGATCGACGCCACGGTCAGCGCCGGAACGTCGACCACTTCCACGCGCTCGTCTTGCGCATCGACTCCCGCGGGCCCGATCTCCGGGCTTGAATACAGAAAGCCCATGCGTTGCGGCTGATTGGCCTCGTTGCCGCGGTGGTCCATCTGCACCGGCGTCGTCATGGCGATTTCGTTGCGCGAGATGTGCTGGAACAAACTCCAGAAAGCCGAATTCTCGTTCGCCGGCATTGTCGCCGTGGCCATGCGGTACGCAGGGTAGGACTTGATTTCGAGACAACCCACCGGCGTGAACGGCGGAAAATCAGCGGGCATCTCCGCTTCCTTCACGGGACGGAACGTCAACGCGTCGATCGCCTGCTCCGTGGCCGACGCGATCTGTTCGGCCGTGGCGCTGGTTGCGGCAAGCAACGGAGCAAGAACCGATTGGCAAACCGGGTGGTCGTCGCCCAGGTTCTCCGCGGCCTGCCCCAGCAGCGCCAATTGCTTGCTCGACACTTCCGTCGACTGCGCCTCGCGGAGCAGCTTCAGCGCGTCCTGCACCTGGTCCTCCGCCATATCGTCGCGCTCGAAGGAACCTTTCACCGCGGCGTACAGTGGTTTGTAGGCGAAAAACGAAATGGCTGAGACCAGTCCGACCAGGACAACGATTTTGGCGATCACGGCAATCGACTCCGCGGGAAAATGAATGAATGGGAAGCGACTCGCAGTCTCGTTGAGAACCGTCGTTTTCGGCGAAAGACAACAGGCCGGCTGCTAGCGGCGGGAATCATCGCCCCCTGCCTTGCCGCGCCGGGCAACCCAGGCGGGGTAGTCCCGTTCGACCAGCTCGCGCGGCCAGGACCCGATATAGGCGTAGTTGACGCGCCGCTCGCGCTCGATCTCGGCCAGCCGTCGATGCACCACCCCGTCGCGGCCGACGAACATCGGCCGATTCGTGCCGATCTCGTAAAACCGGGCCCACAGCGGTCCGGCCGCGGGGTCGTCCACCACGATCCGGTCGACGCCCTCCTCGTCGCGGGTCCACTCGACGCGCTGCCCGGGGATCTTCACGCGCTCGAACCAGTCGACAGCCCCTTCCACGGCCGCGGCGATCGGGGGCGTCGGCGGATCGGTGCGCATCAGAAACTGCACGATCCCGACGCTTTCCTGGCCCGAGAGCGACGGCAGTTCGTACGACCGCGCCTTCGCCGGCGCCAGCGTGTGCTCGTCGTGTTGGGCGCACCAAACGGTCGGCTTGCCGTCGACGATCACCTGGCAACGCAGGATGCAGTCGACGCCGCGCTCGATGGCCGCCGTGGCGAGCGCTCGCCGCCGCTCGTCGACGAAATCAAAATCGCCCCGACCTTGCGCCACGTCGTCCAGCAGCCGCAGCACGTTTGTGATCGAATTGTCGTTGAAATGAATATGCGAGTAGTAGCCGCGCGGGCGCAACGGGTAGTACATCGGCCAGCCGCCGTTGTCGTACTGAGCCTCCAGCAAGTAGTCCAGCCCGCGCAGAAACGCCTGCTTGGCGTCCTGATTCCCCGTCGCCTTCACAGCGCGGGCCAGGAACCGCAACGGCGTGACCGTGGCGCCGTTGTCGATGGTGCCCTCGTCGACGCGATCAGCCAGCGCCGCTCGCGCGGCCCCCGCCAGCGGAGCGGCCAGGTCGAGATTCTTGTCCCACCCGCCGCAGGGCAGCTGGTAGGCGATGACGCTGGCCACGACGCCGCGACTTTCGTCGGTCGCAAACCACGGCGCCGGTTGCCGCTGGGCTTGGCGCCAGGAGATGGCCTGCGCCGGCGCGGGTCCATCGATCGCAAACGCAATGGCCGCGGCCAGCACGATCCACGCAACTCGGCGTCCGCAGTTCGTCGCCAGGCGAAACCCTGTTGGACTCTCAGTTGGCAAGACCATGGCAGCCCCCGGACCGGATCGAATCGACAAGGACTCTCGCGAGCGCGTATCCCGACGCGGGCGCCCGCGTCATCTAAAACAGCGGCGGCAATCCCATCTGTCGGCGCCAGTTCGACAGGTGACCCAGGTGCGACGCCTCGTGCGTGGCCATCAGGTGCGCCAGCAGGTCCCCCTTGGTGGGCAGGGTTTGCTTGAGAAACTTCATCGGCAGGGGATTTTTCTCGGCCAGCGTCTCCAGGTCCGCCGCCTGCAGCGCCGCGGCCACGGCGGCGTGGCCCTCGCGCAGCGCGATCAGCAGTTCCTCCTTGTCGGGGTAGGGGTGCTGTTGCGACAGCGGTTCCGAACCGGGGCCGAACTCCTCGTGCCACTCCTGCGGCAACCGCGTCGGCTGGCCCAGCAGCCCCAACGCCATGTCGGTGCAAATCGCCAGATGCCCCAGCAGCCAAGCTGGCGGGTTGACGTTCGGCGTCGGCTGGACGGTCATCTGTTCCTCGGGGATGTCGGCCGTCAGCCGTTCGAGGTACGACAGGTTGAAGTTGTAGAGGGTCAGCAACGTTTGGCTCATCGAAATGTCTCGTGATTTTTCGTGCGTGTCGGGCCAGCGGCGGCAATCGCGACGACCGTCGCCGCGGGCGCGCCGGACGCTAGCGTGCCGCTGGGAAGAGTTTCCTTATCGTAACGCGCAACTGCTCTTGGTCGAGAATATCGCCGGCAGTAGAATCCCGGTAACCGTGCAGCGAATGACTAAACGGCCGGCGTGATCGCCTGCCCCGCTGCCGGGAACCGATGATCTAAGGATCACGACGATGGGTCAGCAACAGAATGCCGGTAAGGGCGCCAAGCCGCAGGCCACTCCCGCTGTGAAAAAGGGCCAGGCTCAGCCGAAGAAGGGCAAGTAAGCGTCCCGAGCGGTGACCTGTCACTGCAAAAGAAACTGCGAATTTGCGAGACGCCCCGGGAATTCTCCCGGGGCGTCTTTTTTTTCGCTGGTGATTCACCGCAGAGGGCACGGAGGACGGAGGCAATTGCGGCGCTAGTTGGCTGCCGGGCGTACGCGCGGAATGTCGGGAATCGTGGAGAAGTGCTCCATGGCAATTTTCCACGAATCATCTTCCTTTTTCAGGACAAATGTTCCCTGCACCTCGATGACATATTTGGCGTTGTCCGACTTCAGGCGAATCTCGGCCTTGTAGCGATAGGCGGCCCAAGCAATCGAATCGTGTTGGCTTTGTGCGATTGGCGTCAGGGTGACGCGATCGAAGATCAGTTCGTCGAAGGCGCCTTGGTACATCTTGCGGATTTCGGCAGGCCCGCGGCGAAGATGGCCCATCGATTCGATCGCAATCGTTTCCTTTCCTGGAGCATATAACGTCATCATTTTGTCCACGTCGGACGATTCCCAAGCGTCGGCCCACGTTTGCATGAATGTCGTGGGGAAATCGTCAGCAGCGGCGGCGCACGTGCTGGCGAAACAATGGAAATGCAACACGACGAGCAGTGTGCAGGCGGCGCTTCGCATGGCGTGAATCTCTCCTTATGCAGTGAAGTCTCGCTGGTTGTGGCAACTGCCTTCCGTTGCCTCTTCAGCATACCCAATTGCGTGTCGCCGGGGCCCCGCGAACCGGGTTCCCATTCCACCTCACCCCGTGCTCTCCGCGTCCTCTGTGGTAAACCCCCCCGGCGCCGAATCGCATCGCCATCGCCATGGCCTGGCGCCGTGCCGCCGACAGCGGCGTGTTCGTCAACGGACGCAGCGGGAGTGTTGCAATATGCATGCGCCCCCGATTCTCGCCATGACTATTCCCGGCAGCCCGCCAGCAGCGGCTCTTCCGCGGCAGCACGATCAATCGACCGCTTCAAGAAACTCCGCGTTGTCAATCCAGGCCACGAAGTACGGTTGGTCCGACGAGCGCCGTTTCATCACGACTAGGAACGGCTGATCGACGACGAAACGACGTCCCATGGCAGCTGCGTCCAATATCTCCGCTTCCGAGAAGACCGTCGCCCCGCTCTTGTCGAGGCGGAATTCGATCGACTGCGCAGCTGTCATCATGGGCGCGCCCCGGGATTCGCCAGGATTCTTGATTGTCTTGTCTTCGCCCTGCAGTTCGACGAATTCATGTTGCACATAGAATGCGACATTCGGAATTGCGATGCTGTCAGACGCGTGCAGATTTGCCATCTGCTCGTCGGGAGCGGACGTCTCGATTCGATCGGCCAAATCGGTCCAAGCATCGCGCAAATCAGACGCCCGCGGCAACACGGCGACGATCACTTGCTGGTCGGCATGACGGGCTGTCAGATCGAGTGCGAACAGGCGCGGACTGAACTCGTCCGATTCGTCGTCGGCTTGGCTGAACAACACGCTCACCTGGGCCGCCTGCTCAACAAGCAATTCATAATCACTTCCCTCGTGCAGGCCAAAACCGCGTACGGCATGCGAGCCGCCGGCCGCGTCCCTAAATTGGACTGGCCGTTTTGTGTCGTCAAAGGGAGTTGTAAACGTTGCCTTCGTATTCAGGTATCCGTAGGCCACGAACCCCGCCATAGGGCTGAAAACTGGCGGCTCCGCGTTGGGGAACTTTCGCGCCATCTCGCGCGTGATCGTCTCAACGATCCCGTCCTTGAGTCGGCCCGCTGCGGCGTAATAGCTGTCCGCCGGCAAGGCCGCGTCCGTCACCGGCGACCCATTCAGTCGATCGGCCGTGAGTTGGGCGTTGGCAATCTGCAGCGGTCCGCCGATCACGTCGTCTCGCGCACGATTCCAGGCGATCTGAAACGTGGCGCACCACACGGCGTTGCCGGATGCGGCAAGCGGCGTGTCCAACGTCGGAACGATTTCCGTGTCAGCAAGCTGCGTCGAAGAGATCTTCGGAACGTCGCGCGGGTGGTAGTCGCTGCGCACCCCAGACCTTCGACAGCCAAGCACAAGGCAGCCGCACGCAAGGAGAATTGTCAGACGCCGCGAGCGAGTTTCGCGGCGTTGGTTTGGCTGTCTTGGGTTTTCTGTTTTCACGAAGTCCCCCTGTGCGGCTATTTTGCTGCGAAACCATCAACGATTCTACCCAACTTGCTGCGTGATGGGTCGACGATTGTCCGTCGCCTCGAAGAGATTCTACTGCTCGCAGGTATATTCTTGGCTTACTGGGACCCCTTTCCACCTCACCTCGCGCCCTCCGCGTCCTCTGTGGTCAATCCCCCCGGCGCCGCGGCCGGCCGTTGCAGCGTGAGGTAAATCGCTGAGGCGATCCCGCCGGCGCCGAACAGCATTGCCATCACCATAATCTGGTATCGCGCGGCCGACAGCGGCGAGTTGCCCGCGAGCACCTGGCCGGTCATCATCCCGGGCAGCGAGACGATGCCCACCGCCAGCATCGAGTTGGTCAGCGGAATCAGCGACGCGTTCATCGCCGTGCGACGCGCGGTCTCGTAGTCGCGGCCCGCGGACCGCTCGCTCAAGAATCGCTCGCCGGCGAGGCTGACCACGTTCATCGAGTTGGCGAAGATCATCGACCCCAGCGTGATCCATTCGCGCGGCGCGAACCAGGGGTCGACCTGCAGCACGGCTTGCGTGACCAGCGTCAATGTGGGCACGCCGGCTGCGGCGATCGCCATGACCGCGTGGCCGAATCGCCGTCGGTCGACGTCGGCGCCGACAGACCGCATGGCGATCCACCCCGCGGCGACGATCATCCCCGAGAGCGCCGCCAGGACGATCCAGGGCGTGCGCGCGTCCAGGATGAACATCAGCATGTAGCCAACCGCGAGCAGTTGCAGAGTCATCCGCGCCGTGGCAAGCAGCGACTTGCCGAGCCCCAACGACCACCGCCGCTGAATCGCCAGCAGGATCGCCACGGGCACGAAGGCGATGGCCAGATGCAGCAGCGAGATTTCGGGGACTTCGCGTGCGGCGGCGGCTAGCAGAGACGCGGGCAGGATCATGGCGAGCACAAGGGGCGGAGACAGGGCAGGGGGGCTGCCAAGTTATCGCGCAGCCAAGCCAGCATCGCAAGCAGCCGCCCGAACGCCGGCGCCGCGAGACGCCCGCTGCGAACGCTAGCACCACCGCTTCTTACAAGCAAACAACGGCGAGCGGGGGGCGTGAGCCCCCTGTTAGTCCGCACGATAGCAAGCTCCCCGATCCGCCAATCCAACAGCGGGCTGACGCCCGCCGCTCGCTGGGAGATTTCTTGCGGTTCCGCGCCGATTCCCTCAAGCGACCTTGCCGGTCGTGCCGATTGCATCGAAGGACGCGCACATTCGCCGGTAGCGGCAGGCGTGCGCCGATCGCGGTGAAAGGGGGGCTCCTTTCACGCGGAACAATCCACGGTGCATCGCGCCCCCACATCTCTGACTCTGCTGGCACTCGCTTGGCTCGCGGCCGGGACGGGGTGCAGCTTGATTCTGCCGCAGGTGGCCGACAAGCCGGTCATTCGCAACCCCTTCCCGCAGCTCAGCCGGGTGGCGGTGGCGCCCTTCTTCAATCAAAGCGACGAACCCACCGTCGACGGTCGCGGCGCCGCGATGGCCTACTACGCGGAGCTGCAGTCGGTGCAGGGCTTTGACGTCGTCCCGGTGGGCGTCGTCGAAGAGGCGATGATCCAGCACCAAATCGACCTGAGCGGCCCCGGCGAAGCCCGGCGACTGGCCAAAATCCTCGGCGTCGACGCCGTGGCCGTCGGTTCGATCACCGACTATTCGCCGTACTACCCGCCGCGGATCGGCCTGCGGGTCGAGTGGTACGCGGCCAACCCCGGCTTCCACGAAATCCCCGCCGGCTACGGCCTCCCTTTCGGCACGCCGGAGGAAGAGTTCATTCCCGACGACTTGGTCTACGAAGCGGAGCTAGCTCGCGCCAAGGCGGAGTTCGCCGAGCTGACCCCCGACTGCGACGCCGCGTGCCAGCCGCTGCCGGCGCCCCCGGTTTCCGCTGCTGGGGCGAACGCCCCTGCCGGTCGTTCCGCCACCGCCGAGCCGACCGGCGACTTGACCGATCCCACGGCCGCCGCGACCACGCGTCGCGACCCCTTCGAAGCTCCGGGCGTGCAGCTTGCCCAGGCCCAGGAGCCGTTGCCAACGCCGGCCGCAGCGGACGTTGACGCATCGGAGCCCGTGGCGGCGCCGCTAGCGGTTCCTGCGATCGATGCACTCGGCGCCACAGTCACCGCGGGCGCAATCGACATGACCGGCGCGTGCCCCGCGACAGCGCAGGTTGGCCCCGGTCGTCCGCCCTGTTTGCCGCAGCACGGCCCCGTACTTTCGCATACGCAAATCTATTTCGGCGACGACGTGGAATTGACGCAAGCCCTAGAGGGGTATGCCTTTTTCAACGAGGACCGCCGGCTGGGCGGGTGGGATTCTTTCCTGCGTCGGCCCGACGATTTCATGCGGTTCTGCTGCCACTTGCACATCTCCGAGATGCTTTCAGCGCGCGGCGGCGCTCGCAAAAGTGAGGTGGTGTATCGCTGGTCCGACGACCGATAAGCCTCTCTAGGCAAGGCAGTTAGCGACGCGAGCCGCGCGTCGCGGCCCGACTGCCCCCCGCGATGTCTGACCCGCATCGCCCCGCCACCAGCCCCGGCGTCCGCCGAGCCGCCCGCGTCCCGCCGCCTGGAGAAAGTCCCCCCGTGAGCGAAGACATCAACGTATTGGCCCTCGTCAAAGGCAAGGAGCGCTACGTCTTCTTGTTCGAGGATTCGCAACGAGCCGAGGCGCTGCGCACGCTGGGCCGGTTCGCCTCCAACACCGAGTTGAGCTTCAACTGGTACGACGCCGCCGTGCTCAGCCAGAAGATTCGCAACAGCGTCGAAGCCGGCGACGAAACGCTCCCCCACCGGGCGAATCTGACCCCCTGGGAAGAGTGAGCCGCGCGCGGCCTGCGCTGCGCGCATCTCGCAAGGGCGAGGCTCCGCCGCGCCCTGCCACGCGCTAGCTCGGCAGAGCCCCGCCCTCCCGAACCCCCGGTCGCCTCGGCAGGTGAATTTCCATGCGTCGCAAGATCGGCCAATTCCTGCGGCACTTGCACATGGAACGCGGCTCTTCGCCGCTCACCGTCAAAAGCTACCGCGAGGATCTCGAGTCGTTCGCCGACTACTTTGCCGACGAGGCGGGCGACACGCCCGAGCCGGAGGCGATCTCCGCGGTCGAGCTGCGCGGGTTTCTCTCCGCGCTGCACGAGGCGGGATACGCCAAGACCTCGATCGCCCGCAAGCTGGCCTCGTTGCGCAGCTTCTACCGCTTCGGCCAACGCGAAGGCTGGGCCGATAGCAATCCGGCCCGCGCGCTACGCAACCCGCGCAAGAGCCACAAGCTGCCGCACTTTCTCACCACCGAGGAGATCGGCAAGCTGCTGGCCGCGCCGCCCGCCAAGGGCTCGATGGGATTGCGCGATCGGGCGATCCTCGAAACGCTCTACTCGGCCGGCCTCCGCGTCAGCGAGTTGGTCGGCCTGAACGACGGCGACGCCGATCTCGACCAGGGCGTGCTGCGGGTGCGCGGCAAGGGCCGCCGCGAACGGCTCTCGCCGCTGGGATCGTACGCCGTGCGGGCCCTGCAACAGTGGCTCGCCGTGCGCCGCTTGGGCCCGGGCGAAAGCACGGGCCGCGAGGCGCCGGTGTTCGTCAATAAGTTCGGCACGCGGCTGACCACCCGCAGCGTGGGCCGCATGCTGGAGAAGTACCTGCGCGAGACGGGCCTCGACGCCCGCACCAGCCCGCACACGCTGCGGCACAGTTTCGCGACTCACCTGCTGGACCGCGGCGCCGACATCCGCAGCGTGCAGGAACTCTTGGGTCACAAGAGCCTGGTCACCACGCAAATCTACACGCACGTCAGCACCGCCAGCCTGCGCGAGGCCTACGAAAAGGCCCACCCCCGGGCGCACTGATTCCCCGCGAATCACGCGAATCAGCGCCAATGGGAAGGGTGGCTAGGGACGAAGCGCAGCGCAGCCCCCAGTGCCTCCAAAAAAGCCCCCCCTCCCTCGCAGGGAGGGGCCAGGGGAGGGATTCAAGAACCCCGCGCCGCCCCCAGGCGAGCGGCGGGCGCAAGCCCGCTATTCCTCCCCCGCTGTTTTCCCCCACCCGTACAGCCCACAAAATCCCACGGTACGCAGGCGCGCTCCGTGCGCAATCAAACAGGACGCTCACGTATCCCGCTCGCCGGGGCGATTCGCGATTATTCGCGTGATTCGCGGGTTCAAGATTTCGTCTGTAACGCCCGCCGCCGCGTCCCGCTTGTCTTGGTGAAGACAATCACAAGCGACCAACCGTCGAGCGGGTGCGGTTTTTGACTTTGAGCAGGCAACTTCGGCGTCCGATGACGCCGGCCGCGCCCGGCTCGGCAGGTTGGTTGAGATCCTCAGCAACGCGACCTCACGCCCGACCTCGCGGCGACCCGGCCCCTCTCCCGGCTGAGTTGCCGCGAGGTCTTTTGTTTTGCGAGGTGCGATGAGTGCGAGCGGGCAATTTGATTTCGTCTGCTGCGCGCTGTGGCCGGCGTGTGGCGCCGCGGGTGGTACGACAAAGAAAGCTCGGTTCGCGGCCGCCCGCGGAGGGGCTGCCCCCCGACGACTCAACGATCCATCGCGGGCGTCACCGGTCAACTGCAGCTTCTGATGAGGGGGCCGCTTCCCAGCAAAGAAATCGCTTGTTCTCGGTCGACTCCATCGCGGCGATGAATGAGTCGTTGTTGAAGTCAGGCAATGCCTGCAACCTTTCAAGGAGTTCAATTGCGCCGATCGCCCCTTGAGGCACGACGCAGCCGGACTCGACGTCCTGTCCGATCAGCAGCCAAAAGACATCAGTTTGCCACGGCCCGGAATCATTCGTCTCGACCAAGACAGCACGCAGATCATCCCAACGGAGACGTTGTTCAACCCCATTCGGTCGCGTGCAGGTCACAGAGTCATCGTCGAACGCAACGATAACATGCGACTCGGGTTCGAGACGCTGCTTTCCATCTTGGCTCCGAAATAGTCACCGAAAGAACGCGAACACTGCAGGCCCCTAACGCCAAAGCTCAGTTGCCCGCCGGAACAAAGTGGCACGATTCCACGTAGCATAAGCTTTGTGAGATAAAAACACCAAACCGCCCGCGTTGCCGGCAGGTCAACTGCAGCGACTGGTTAGGCGTTCGTCGTCGTGCTCTGCGAACTTTTGCTGGGGCCGACAAACCAGCGGGCCCATGCTACGAAGACGTAAAAAAATGCGATGGCGGCGACTACGAAGCTAATCCCCACGACTGCGATGTTCAATCGAACCAAGTCATGATTTTCGCTCTGACTCAAACCGCCGGTCGTGAAAAACGCCGGCCAAAGCAGCGGTGTTATGGCCGGCCCAAAGTAGCAAACGGCGACGCAAGCAATGCCGAGGAAAACGGCAATCACGATACGAATCCTCTGCGATCGCGACATCGGCTCCTCCTTTAAGCGCCTAACTTGTTATTGGACAGAAACTTCTTCAGTAAGCCGTACATATTGAAGGAGACCTTCAGTATGCACCGGGCGAGGCATTTTGCGCCTTCCGTCGCCTGGGGCAAAGGGCGTTTCGAGAAGCGGGAGCCCATTCCTTCATGCCGTTGCGCACCCCTGCGCCACGCTCCTTCGCGAAATCGCCCAGAGATTCCGCTTCGCCCCCGGCGGATTTTGGTGGAAAATGGGCCACCACATCGCGTAAAACGAAGGCTGCCAGCCGCGGTTGGCGGCCGAGGGATCGTGAGGCAGCTTGCCCCCAGACAGGGTGGCTGGGGACGGAGCGCAGCGCAGCCCCCAGTGACTTACGCGCGAGCGTCCGCTTCCCTGGGGGCTCCCGTTGGTCGTCCCCAGCCAC
>JAGQOU010000120.1 GCA_020427145.1 Planctomycetales bacterium
TTCGACGTCGACATCGGCCCGCTGTTCCAAACCCCCGAGGAGACCGCCCGGCAAGCGATCGAAAACGACGTCCACATCGTCGGCGTCAGCTCGCTGGCCGCGGGACATCTCACGCTGGTGCCGGCGCTCAAGGCCGAACTCGCCAAGTACGGCCGCGAAGACATCATGATCGTCGCCGGCGGGGTGATCCCCCCCCAGGACTACGACGAGCTGTACAAAGCCGGCGCCTCGGCGGTGTTCGGCCCGGGCACGGTCATCGCCGACGCCGCGGAGAAGCTGATCAAGGAGCTAGCCCAGCGGCTGGAGCTGTCCCTGGCGTAAATCTCCCCAAAGTATTTAGCCGCCGGTCAATGACCGGCGGCTAAATGCGGCTGGCGCAGTCTAGGCTGCCGGCCCACCGGCGACGCATCAACGGCGGCCGCCGGGTGCCATCGTCGCGTCGGGAATGCATGCCTACTTGGCTAGTTACATTGAGAAGCCGTCGCCCACCTGATTCTCCTGCTTGCGAGATTTCAGTCTCGTCAACCGTTTCGGCTGGTCGTAGACCTGAACGAATAGATGCCCGCGCCGCGGCAACCCATGCTCACTAAAACGGGGCCGTTGCCGCGTAATGCGGACCGACCTTGCCGTGCTCCCGGCACACCGCGGTCCCGTCTGGCGGTCGTCGTCCGTTGGTGGCTGGCGGTGCTGTGGGCGGCTATACTGGCGTGAAAGCTCTTCACTCCGCGAGCGCGATCATGGCGATCCAGCTAGTCTGTCCTCACTGTGGAAAGCGGCTGTCGGCGCCGGATTCGCAGGCGGGACGGCGCGGGACATGCCCCGGATGCCGGCAGAAGATCCTCATTGCCGACACGTCGGCGCGCGCTGCCTCTGTGAAACCCGCTGCTCGCGCCACGTCCGCGACGTCGCATGACGAGACCCCGCCGGCGCCGCAAGAATCAAGCGGCGCAACGCGGCACGTTCCCCATGGCTCGTCCGACGCTCACCAACCGGCCGCAATGCGCGATCGCCACCGACTGTCGCGGGTTGCCATGGCCCTGGTCGGGGGCGCGCTGTTGGTCGCCAGCGGAGCCGGGCTGACGCTTTGGCTGTTGCCCCATGCTGGCGGTGGCCTGCCCTCGGTAACGCCCCGTGCCGAATTGGACGGCAGCGTCGCCAAGCAAGCCACAGCGCCGGTCGATCCGAGTTCGTTCGCAACGAGTGCATCGGATGCGTACGCCAACCCGACTCCCGTCAACGACTCGCCTGAGATTGAAGAACTCGCGACCGAACCTCGCGACGCCCGCCTGCCCGTGTTGTCACTGCAAGAACTCGTCGCCGTCGCCGAAGGGTCCGTCGTACGCGTCGAAACCACGCTGGAGGCAGACGAGGTCGCGATCGGCAGCGGTTTTGTCGCCAACGACCGCGGCGACGTCGTCACAAACTATCACGTCATCGATGGCGCCCGCTCGGTGCAAGTGATCTACGCCGACGGCACATCGCAAAACGCAACCGGATACCTGGCGATCGCCCCCGAGCATGATCTGGCCGTGCTGCGGGTTGATGCGCAGGGCTCGCCGCCGCCGTTGCCGCTGGCGCCGGCTCGCCCCGCCAAGGCGTCCTCGGTTTGCGCCATGGGTTCCCCGCAGGGACTTGACGGCACCGTGACCAATGGCATTGTCAGCAGCATTCGCCAGATTTCGACGCTCGATGGACAACTGCGAGCGTTTGCCGACTTCATGCAATACGATCCTCAGGGCACGTGGATCCAAACAACGGCCCCCATCTCCGGCGGCAACAGCGGCGGGCCGCTGCTGGACGAGCGAGGACAAGTCGTAGGCGTCAACTCGTTTCACCATCCCGATGGCCAGAACCTCAATTTCGCGATCTCCGCCGAACACATCGCGACCCTGCTGGCCCGGACTTCGCCGCGACCCACGGGCTGGGTGCATCTGCCCCCGTCGCGACTTCGGGGCGAACGGCAGCCGCAGGGCCAGTCCCAGGACGTGTTGGCCAAAATCGCCGAGGCCGTTCGCGAGGCGATGGAACGCAGCCGCGCAGCCGCGGAAAACGCTCGCGAGCGCCGGAACGAGAATCCCGCCATCGCGGCATCGTCCGACGCCGACAAGAGCATCACCTCATTGAATCTCGCGCTGACGGTCGCCGCAGCACGGCGCGAGTCGTTGCAAATCGAGCGCCGCCAACTGAGCGCGATGATCGAAGCCATCGTCGCGCAAGGTCGGCAGGTCGAGAATCGCGGGGCGGCGTTGGAAGACGAACTCGCACGGTACTCTTACGGCGGCAACAACTCCCCAGCGCAAGCAATGATGCAAGACGCCCAAATCCGCCGGGTCCAGATGGAACTCCAAATGATGCGACGGCAACACGACTCGCTCCTTTCGCAAATGCGTCGACTTGAGAGCCGGGCCGCCGAGATCGACGAACGCATTGCCCAAGCCGAGGCGGAAGAGAAACGCATCAAGCAGCAAATTGCCAAACTGCGACGCAAGTAGCCTGGTTTCTCATCTGACCCGATTCACGCCCGGCGCCCCTGGATTCATCGGCTCGTGGCATGTGAACAATTTGCTCCCACGATCCCGCCAGGTCGTGGGCAGGAGAGGGCGCCGACGACCACGCACGGCGACCGACACGATCGCCGATTCTCGAAGCGATCGATCAGAACGTCTCGGCCGAGAAGCTGAGCCAGACGTGGTTCGCACGCGTCAAGCGCGTGCCAACATGGTCGAGCGGCGTTTGCCACCCCGGAGGGGCGGCTGCGCACCTTCCCAAATGGGTCGAGAAAGTCGGCCTTCATCCACGCAAGTTTTGGGTAGAAAATGGGCCACCACATCGCGTAAAACCAGGGTACGCGCCGATGCCGACCAGCGGGGGGGCGGATCTGGCGCGCGAGGCGGGATGCACTGGTCATGGCTGCCGCGAGTTTTGCTTGGGGGCGGTGAGTTGTGCAAGCAATACGCCGCGACCCGCGCCCGACCGCGTCGCGCGTAAGTCGTTTAACAGAAAGCCCTTCCGTTCACCCGAACCACGTCGCCGAGAGGAAGTTTTGCTCCGTGCTTTCAGTTTTTTTGCTCGAACGACCGATAGTGTTTTTACCTCTACCACACCTTGCCGACGAGAAACACTTGCGGAGTCGCTTCGGTCCCGGCGGCGTCAACTCAGCCTCCGCCGAGCGAGGCTCTAGCGAGCAACCGCTGTGATGAATCAGCGACCAACACGACGCGGCAACCACGCGATGGGGGCTCCCGAGGCAGCGTCATGCTCAGCGCGATTGTGATCACGGTGGCGGTGCTGCTCGCCGGATACTTGGCGTTCTCGCAGCGGCTCGCGGCTTCGTCCAACTGGGAAGCCACGGTCACCCCGCTCGCCTCGATCATGGGCAGCGGGTTTTTGGTCAGTGCGCCGCTGCTGGGGGGCATCGTGGGCAACTTCGCCGTCGTCTGCATGGCGTTGCTGTTGCTGTTGGCTTACGCCGTCGGCGGCGCGATTCGGTTCAACATTCGATACTTCGAACCGATTGAGAACGCCAACCACGGCGCCGCGCAAACCATCGCCTTCATGTCCCGCGTCGTGCTGGCGGGCGCCTATTTCATTTCCGTGACCTACTACCTGCAACTGCTGGCTGCGTTTCTGTTGAACGCCGCAGGGGTCCACAATGAAACGATGGCCCATGTCATCACCACGGCGTTGCTGGCGACGATCGGCGGCATCGGCATCTGGCGCGGCCTCGGAATGCTCGAAGGCGTGGAGAAGTATGCCGTCGCTTTGAATTTGGGCATGGTCGGCTCTTTGCTCGTCGCGCTGTCGATCTACAACGCAAACCTGCTGCTGGACGGCGCATGGAAATTGCCGAACGTCTCGTCGGAGATTGACTTCAACGACGTCCGCATCCTGCTGGGACTGCTGATCGTCGTGCAAGGCTTCGAAACCTCGCGCTTTCTCGGCGACGAGCATCCCGCCGAACAGCGCGTCGCAACCATGCGCACCGCGCAGCTCCTGTCGGCCGCGATCTACCTCGTCTTTATCGGCCTGGCGACGGTGCTGTTTCAAGCGGATCTCGGCGGCGACGTCACGGCGATTGTCACGATGACGGCGCCCGTGGCGGTTGTGCTTCCGCTACTGCTGTCGACCGCGGCGGTCGGCAGCCAATTCAGCGCGGCGGTGGCCGACAACGAAGGGGCAGGGGGGCTGATTGAGGACATCACCCATCACAAAATCCCGATGAGCTACGCCTATCTCCTTATCCTGTTGATCACCGTGACGCTGACTTGGCAGACCAACGTCAATCAGATTATCGCGTACGCGTCGCGCGCGTTCGCGCTGTTCTACACGCTCCAATGCATCGTGGCGTTGATCGTGGCGTGGGACAAGAAGGACCTGCCGCGGCGTCCGTTGCGTCTGGCGACGTTCGCGTTTTTGTCCGTCATGTGCTTGCTGGTCTTTGCGCTCGGTCTGCCGTCGGAGTAGCTCTGACAGCGCGCAAAGCGGCGCGCCCAATCGATGGCATCAATGCACACGCGGCCGTGTCGTTTCCGCACACGCCTCGGTCGGGCTGGAGTTGCTCGCTCGCGTGTCGCAGGTTCTTCGCGTCCTGTGGATCGCAACAAGGCGCTGCCTGCCCCACAGACGGAATCAATCTCAATTGCACTTCTATATTTTGGCCGCCCGCACAGACCTCAACGGTCAATGAGCGTCTTCGCCGCTTGCAGCATTCACATCGATCGCACACGGCGGTGTCTTTGCCCTGAGAACACTTGCGGGTTCTCACCGGCACGCGTTGCAATGCTCGGCGCCCTCGCGTATCGTCGAGGTGGGTAAGCGAAGCATAAAGCGACCGACGCGCTCGGCATGTTCGCCAACCATGAAGAACCATTCGTCAACGATGCGTGAAGGTAAGATATCGATGAGAACTAGTGCATGGCAGGTCGCGGTGACAACGCTCCAAGTCGCGGCTTTCTTGATGACGTTCCTGGCCCGGGGAGGCGAGTGCGGCGCCGCGGAACTCGACTCGGCCTCGGTTCCTGCGACCCCGCTGGTGGCGTGCGATCCGTACTTCAGCATTTGGTCGACGGGAAAACAATTGACGGACGTCGACACGACGCATTGGACGGGCAAGCCGCACCGGCTCGCGTCCTTGGCGGCGATTGACGGCCAATGCGTGCGCCTGATGGGCGCCGAGCCGAAGTCGACTCCGCCGCTGAAGCAAGTCGATTCGTCCATCACGCCGACTCAAACGAAGTACGCATTTGCAGGTCGCGGCGTCAAGCTGACGCTCACGTTCACGACGCCGTTGTTGCCGGACGACATGGACCTGTTGTCGCGCCCGATCACCTACGTGACGTACGAGGCGGAATCCACTGACGGGCGCCCCCACGACGTGCGAATTTACTTCGAGGCGTCCGCCGAGCTGGCAGTCAACACGCCCGATCAAGCGGTCGTCGGCGAAACGACGCGTCCGCAGGGGCTCGTCGCGCTGAAGATCGGCTCGGAAGCGCAGCCCGTTCTGGAAACCAAGGGAGACGATCGGCGCATCGACTGGGGCTACTTCTATCTTGCCGTTCCGGATGCCGAGTCATCGCAATTCGCGCTCGGCGGGCCGCAAGAGCTACGCGACGACTTTGCAGCTCATCAGAATTTGTCTGACGATCGGGCCGAGGCCGCGGGACGGGCCGACCAAGTCGCGGCGGCCGTGGTGTTGACGTGCAACGTCGCCGCCGACAAGCCGGCTTCGGCCTGGTTGATTTTGGCGTACGACGACCTGGAGTCGATCGAGTTCATGGGAACAGCGCTGAAGCCCTATTGGCGTCGCAACGGTCTCGACGCCGCCGGACTGCTGGAGGAGGCCGCGCGAGACCGCGCCGCGTTGCTCGCAAGGTGCGACGCGTTCGATCGCGAATTGACGGCGGATCTCACGGCGGCGGGCGGGCCGGAGTACGCCGCGATTGCGACGCTCGCCTACCGGCAGTGTTTCGCCGCCGGCAAGTTCGTCGCCGACGCCAATGGCCAGCCGCTGCAGTTTTCCAAAGAAAACCACTCCAACGGCTGCATTGCCACGTCGGACGTGTTCTATCCGATGTCGCCGCAATTCCTGCTCTTCGGCCCCACGTTGGCCAAGTCGTTCGTCGTGCCGTTTATGGAATACGCCGCGAGCGATCGGTGGAAGTTTCCGTTTGCGCCCCACGACCTCGGCACCTATCCGAAGGCAAACGGCCAGGTCTACGGCGGCGGCGAGCGGACCGAAGAGAACCAGATGCCGGTCGAGGAAAGCGGCAACCTCCTGATCCTCATGGCCGCGATCGCCAAAATTGACGGCAACGCCGACTTTGCTGCACGCTACTGGCCGCAACTGGAGCAGTGGGCGCGGTACCTCAAAGACGAAGGCTTCGACCCCGCGAACCAACTCTGCACCGACGACTTCGCGGGGCACCTCGCCCACAACGTGAATCTCTCCGCCAAGGCGATCTGCGGATTGGCGGCGTTTTCGCAGCTGTGCGCAATGCGAGGCGACGATCAGCAAGCCGCCGAGTACCGCCAGACGGCGGAAGACTTTGCCGCGCGGTGGATCAAAGCCGCCGATGACGGCGACCATTTCCGACTGGCGTTCGACAAACCGGGCTCATGGAGCCAGAAGTACAACCTCGTGTGGGACCGAATCCTCGGATTCAATCTGTTCCCCGACGCCGTGTTGCAGAAAGAAATGGCGTACTACCTGCAAGCGCAGAACCGGTACGGCCTGCCGTTGGACAACCGCAAGGACTACACGAAACTCGACTGGATTCTGTGGACCGCCACGCTCGCGGACAACCAGGACGACTTCGCGGCCATCGTGCATCCCGTGCGTGTATTCTTGCGCGAGACTCCGGATCGCAGTCCGATGACGGACTGGTACGAGACCGTGTCCGGACGAAAGGTCGGCTTCACGGCCCGCCCCGTCGTCGGCGGAGTGTTTCTGAAGCTGCTGTATGACGAGCCCGTTTGGAAAAAGTGGTCAGATCGCGATACGACCAATGCGGGCGACTACGCTCCCATGCCGACCCCGCCCACGTTCCAGACGCGCGTGCCCGCGGCAGATACGCAGCCGGCAACCTGGCGCTACACCACCAAGCAGCCTGCGAAGAACTGGTACGCAGCCGACTTCGACGATTCCGCCTGGCGCACGGGACGCAGCGGCTTTGGCACAAAGGAAACGCCCGGCGCCCGCGTCAACACCGTTTGGAACACGTCGGATATCTGGCTGCGCCGGACGTTCGATTTCCCCGCCGGCGCTGACGAATCGTTGCGGTTGCATGTCCACCACGACGACGACGCCGAAGTCTACATCAACGGCGTCCTGGCTCGTCGCCTGCATGGATACACCAGCGACTACGAGCAGCTCAAGCTGTCGTCGGATGCGATCAGTTCGCTCAAGCCGACGGGCAATACCATCGCAGTGCACTGCCACCAAACACATGGCGGGCAGTATATCGACGTTGGCTTTGTGCAAATTGATGGCGAAGTGCGCTGACGCTCGATCGCATCGCGGATCATCGTCGGGCTGCTCGATCAAGCGGCGCGACGGCGGGCGGCGATGCTGACGGCGATACGGCGGCTCGCCTTCGGGAGCGAATCCGCCTTGTTCAGGCGATGAACGCCGCCACGTTTCGACCGGCGGACGGCCCGGGCGTGGCGATTGCGCTCGTCATGCTCGCATTCAATGCCGTCGTGAACACGCTCGGCTAAGGTGCGCAGCTCAGAGCATTCCAGCCGTTCCTGCGGGCGATCACCACTCCCGAGGCGTATCGGCCACGCGTCTTCAGAACGGAACGTCGTCGTCGAATTCAATGTCGCCGCCGGGGTCCAAGTCGGCCGCGTCGGCGTCATCGTCGTCGTCGTAGTCGTACCAGTCCGCATCATCATCGTCGCACCAACCGCCGCGCTCGTCGCGCCACTCCGGGTCGGCGGGCAGAATGTCGCAGCCGAAACCCAGGCCGTCGCAGCCAGGAGTCGGGCAGCACCAAAAGCCGAGTTCGGCGCCGTCGCGGTTGTGAATGATCCGCCACTCGATGAGGTAGCTGTCGTACTGCTCGCCGCAGTGCAGGCAGTTGACCATCGTCGGAATCGTCGGCGGATGGAACGGATCGTCGTACGGATCGCAAGAAGTCGAGTCGGACATAGGTCCCTCGGGCTAAGCCACGAAACGGCAAGCACTGCTCACCAAGGTAGAGCAGTCGTGCGGCGGTTGACAACAAAATTGCCGAAACGCCGACGAACGCGGCTCATTTCGGGACGCGAGCGGCAGGCAAGCCGTTCAGAGACTCGTCCACGATCGGGTTTGGCGGCGCGTACGGCGCGACGCCGTGCTTGCCATGCACTCGGGTCGCCGGTACGTTTCGAAGCGGGCCGGCGCACCGACCACCCCCTTGGCATTCCCACGATGACCACACGACGCAACTTCCTCGGCACGGCCGTCGCCGTTGCGGCCGCGACGGCCGACGCGACGCTCTTCGCCCAAGACGCGATCAACGAGAAACCGATGCGACCTCTTGTTCTTTCGACCTGGCGGCACGGCGTTCCCGCCAACAAAGCGGCGTGGCAGGTGCTGTCAACCGGCGGCACGGCGCTCGATGCGGTGGAGGCCGCGGCGCGGGACAGCGAATCGGACCCCGACAACATGTCCGTCGGGCTCGGCGGACGCCCCGATCGCGATGGCAACGTGACGCTCGACGCCTGCATCATGGGCCCCGACGGCAATTGCGGGGCGGTCGCATGCCTGACGGAAATCGAGAACCCGGCTTCCGTCGCACGGCTGGTCATGGAACGAACGCCGCATGTCATGCTTGTGGGCGAAGGTGCGCAGGAATTCGCGCTTGCCAACGGGTTCACGCGTACCAATCTTCTGACTCCCAAGGCGCGCAACGAATGGGAGAAGTGGAAAGCCGATCACCCCGACGCGGTGCGCGAGCGACAGGTCAATGTCGAGAACCACGACACGATTGGCATCGTGGCGGTCGATAGCGCCGGGGATCTGGCGGGCGCCTGCACCACCAGCGGGATGGCGTGGAAGATGCACGGCCGGGTCGGCGACTCGCCGATCATCGGCGCCGGGCTGTACGTCGACAACGAGGTCGGCGCCGCGACGGCCACCGGCGTCGGCGAAGCGGTGATCCGCGCCGTCGGCAGTTTCTTGGTGGTTGAGTTGATGCGGCAAGGCCGCTCGCCCGCCGAAGCGTGTCGCGAGGCGGTCGAACGGGTCGTGGCCAAGAACCCCGACTGGAAAGAGTTGCAGGTCGGCTTTATCGCACTCGACAAGGCGGGCCGCATTGGCGGCTACGCGATTCAGCCGGGCTTTGAGTACGCGGTCCACGACGCGACGGGCGGCCGCCTGGAAACGTCCGCCAGCCGCGTCTCGCAATAGCGGCCACGCCATAGCTCGCGTGGCTGCTTGCCGCGTACGCGCCGATGGCCCGTTTTCCACTGAAATCCTGGCAAGTACGGAGCAAGACCGCGGTCCGCAGACACACCGCGCCCCGGCGCCAACATGTCCCGGCAACTGCCCGGTTGGAATTAACAAGCCGGAGCCCAAAAGCGCGTCGGTCGATTTCACTTCAAGGCGTCCGCGTTTGCCGGACGTCGTTGGGGTAAAATCGAATGGCGCACTTTTCGAAATGCTCGAATCCGTCTCGGCTTCATACTCCCGCGCGGACTTGCCCGTCCCGACAGCTGACGTCCCTTGGGCGCCCAGGCCCTGGGCGGCGTGCTAGCGTTGCGTCGCGCGAGCCTCTCTTGCCGCGCCCGGGCTGCGGACGCTACAGTCCCCGCGCTCAAGGGACCTCACTACGACATGCAGGGACGATGCGCATGAACGGACTCGACGCCGCCCACGGACTGGTGCTCAACGACTCGGCCCAGCAGCTGGTCAACGACGTGTTGACCTGGATTGGGTTTGGCACGGTGATTGGCCTGCTAGCCAAAGGGATCATGCCCGGCCGCGATCCGGGCGGCGCCATTGCCACCGTGCTCATGGGGATCGGCGGCACCGTGATCGGCTGCGGCATCCTCAGCTACTTTTACGACGGGCAGCGAGTCATTCCCGTGAGCCCCATGGGAATGCTGGTGGGCACGGGCGGGACGCTGGTGATCCTGTTCTTCTACAAGATGCTGGGCGGGTACTACTTCGTCGAGGGCGAGTACGTGACGCGCAGCCACCGCCGCCGGACAAGTTCTCGGCGTCGCCGCTACGACTCGACGGTCTACGAAGATTAGCCACGGCGGAGTTGGCAACGCGACGCGGCGAGGCGTCGGGGCAATCCTCGGGCGTAGCTCGATCTGTGGTCGCCACTGAAAAAAAGCGGCGGTCGACAGCCGGTTGCGGTCCAGGACACCGAGACCGCGCACGCAAACTGCCGACCGCCAGAGGGGAAATGCGCAACGAGTCGGCCCGTGATCCATCAAAGAGCACGGGCTCGACTCATACCGTCAGTGGGCGCAGCGGCGGCTACGGACTGGCAGACAGTTCATACACCAGCTTGGCTGGCGGGACCTTCGAAGCGATCTGGCCAAACGCTTCGAGTAGTTGTTCCTCAAGCTCTGCGACGGTTGCCCCCCCAGGCACGTCGATGTAGATGCCGCTGCCGGCGTAGGCGATCGCCTCCATCAAGTCGCGATCAGCCCCTTGGCCCACGGCCAGGGTGTGGATCGTGATCCCGAGCTTGATTGCTTCGGTCGCCTCCCAGAAAGCGTACTGTTTGTTGGAGTCATTTGTCGAGTAATTGGCAGAACCATCTCCGTCGTAGTCGGTCCATTCGGCCCAATCAAAGCTGGCGGGCAGGCTCCAGCCCCCAGGTTTCTGGTTGGTTTGCCCGTCAGTCATCACCAAAATCGTCGGCCGGGCCCCGTAGCGGGAGTAGCCGTCGTCGTTGGGGTCGCCGGCGGCGCCGACGAGCAGTTCCCGGGCCTTGAGAATGCCGTCGCCCATCGCGGTCCAGCCGTTGAGCTCGCCCGCCTGATGACGCCGCTGCATCGTGTCGATGGTGGCGTAGTCGGAGGTGATGGGGTCGGCCGAGACGTCGATGTCGACTTCGCCGTCGTAGAACGAGAGCTGCTGCTCTGCCCATTGCCCGTAGGCAACCCAGCCGACCTCGTCGCCGAAGTCCAGTTCGGTGAGGAAGTCAAGGAACAGCGACGCGCCGTTGCGATTGGCGTGGAACGGATAGTGCGGCGTCCGCCACAGGTCTTCCGACTGGCTCGGGTCGTACCGCTGTTCCTGCAGGTAGTCCATGAGCGTGCGATACCCGTACCGCTTGCCGTACGTTCCGCCGCGATTCTTCACGTAGTTGATGTAGCCGTTCCACAAGTTATCGCTGGTGGAGTTGGACGGCTTGTTCTTGGGCGCGCCGCTGCTGTAACGCCCCGCTTGCGGGAAGGGGTACTTGCGGCTGTAGCCGTCGTTTTGGTTAAGCCCCAGATAGTAGCGAATCGTATTGGTGTCGTTGCTGGAAATGTAAGTGCCATAGTACGAGTTGACCTGGCCGAATCCCGTGGCGGGGAACTTCGAGTCCGTCGTCCCGGGCCACTTGGGGTCGGCCGCCACCAGCGAGTTCCACATGCCGTCGAGGAGTTGCTCCGCCTCGGATTGCCCCAGCGGCGAACGAAGCGAGCTGTCGTCGTTCATGGAGGCCGATACGTCGAGCACGACGACCAGGTCGCGGGCTTCGACGAACGCCGTGGCGGAGGCCTGAATCGGCACCATCGAGCGGCCGACCGCCCAGCCGAACGCCAACGGCAATTGGCCGTCGGCGGCGTTCGTGTCAATGTTGGTCCGGCGGGCGACCACTTGCACGACGTTGAAGGGCGATGTGTTCCATTGGATAGGCCACGTCCCCGTGGCGGCGTCGAACACGCGCTTGCCAAACTGCACGTCGGTGGCGGGGTTGATGTACACGCCGTTGGCGGCGGCCACCTGGGCGGCCATCGTGCGGGCGGCTTCCACGGCGATCGAGTTGGCGTCGATGTTCGCGGAACCTTGTCCCTGCCCGGCGGCGTACACCGCGGCGGTGATCTCCTGGGCCGCAGCAAGCGCCGCAGCGTCGACCCCGTTTTGCATCTTGGTTTCCGTGAGCACGATGCGTCCGGTGTCGACCGACAGGGCGACGAACGCAAACATGGCGCATAGACAGAAACCAGTGAGCACGACAATCACCCCGCGGCGCGAATCCTTTTTCGCGCGACCGGCTGGTTGGAAGCGGCGAGCAATCATGGGGTAAACCTCCAGGGAGCAAGTGATGCCGCGAGGGGCCGCGACAGAGAGCACATGGAAACGACGTGGAGACTCAAGTGGCGCCCCGCAGCGGTGCGTGGCGCGACCGATCTTGTGTTACTGCGACAGCGTCGCACGACCGTTGCGGAAGGTGACCGCCGAGGTGAGCGCATAGTCGCTCTCCTGCGCGACGGGCGTGTAGCTGACTTTGGAGTAGGGAATCGAGACCTGCACCTGAAAGAGCTGCAGGTCGTTGGCGGCGTCGTCCAGATCGAACGTTTGAGTCGGATCGCTGGCGCTGACGACGTTCACCGAGATGTCGTCCGGAGGCAGTCCCATGGTGGCGAGGTAGTTCTTCACGTCGCTGGCCAGTTTGTCGTTGGCGGTCTGACCGTCCTGGAGCATTCCGGTGCGGTCCAGCGCTGCGAACCTGGCCCCTTCACGAGCCGACGTTTCGAGCACGTTCTGCACATCGTAGACGCGGGTCAGCTCGATCATGCCCACGACAATCGCCAGCAGCACGGGCGCCACGCAGGCAAACTCCACAG
Organism: Planctomycetales bacterium; assembly: GCA_020427145.1. Classification (GTDB taxonomy): domain Bacteria; phylum Planctomycetota; class Planctomycetia; order Pirellulales; family Lacipirellulaceae. The sequence continues at coordinate 12,781 of JAGQOU010000120.1, forward strand.
CTACGGCGCCGCGGCGGTCGGTTGATCTTCGTTTCATGGCAGCTCGCTCCGGGGAGGATCAAAAAGGCGTCGGGGGCGTTTGGAGGCGGTAGAGGTTCGTCGAGACGGACGCTCGCGGCTTGCGGCCTCGCCGCACGCCCTCGGATTGATTATTCGTGTCGGATAAAGGCTTGCGTTTCGAGCACGACTCCATTCATAAAATCCATCGGGACCAGCGCGATGTCGTTGTAGGCCACCTTGGCTCGCACGACGAACATCTGGCGGGGTTCGGCGTCGTCGACTTCCAGGTCGGGCAACGCTTCGATGCTGACGCCCGTCGTGTCCGGCGGGCTGGCGGAGTCAAACGCGCTGGCGTCCTTCACAAAGACGCTCACATTCGCCGGGTCGACGGCCGTGCCCAACGTTTGATTCACGCGGGCGGTGATATCGGCCGTCGAGACGCCTTCGGTCGATCCCATGCGCGCCCCAACGCGACAGGCGCTGTTGAGGATGTTGGCGACCATCTGCGCGTGACCGAACTCGATGATCGCGAGAAACAGAAACAGGAAGACGGGCAGAACAACTGCCGTCTCGACGACGGTCGTGCCGCGGCGAAGCGGCGATTTCTCTGGCGAGCGGCGAACGGATCGCAGGGCGCGGTTCATCGCAGCAACCTCAGGCAGGCATGGGTCGCGCCACGAGTTGCAGGGCGTGCCGGCCGCGACCGCGCAGCAGAGCGCAATCGCAATTTCGCCGGGGACGCCGCAGACGCGGCGGATTTGAAAAGCAGGCAGGAATCTGGCAGGACAAGGCAGCCGCGATCGGCCGGTGTCTGCGAGTGGCAGACGCCGGCTATCTCGGGCTATTACAACCCTAGGTCACGATTCCGCGGCATGCACGGCGAACCGCACGAATTCTGCGATTTTCCGAGTTTGCCCACCCGGCGCACGGTGAATATTCCTGCCAAGAACGGCTCCATGCCGCGTGGCGCGGGTCGCCCCTGCGGAGTCGATGACTCCGCCCAGATGATTCTCGCAGCGTGTCCTGCTGCTGCGTCCTGTTGCTCCTTGCTTGATTAGAATCCTTCTTTGCGCATCACGGAGGTGGCGCTGATTGTCTTGCCGCCCATGAACCAGGGCGACGGGAGCCAACTGACGTTGCCGAAATCGATCGACACGGACACCGTCACCGCGTCGCCTGAATCGGCCGCGGCCGGATCGGGCGTCACGGTCACCGCGACGCCGTCGACGCCCACGCCGTCGGCATATTCCTCAACCGCGTCGATGACGGCGGTTTCGGTCGACGAGAACATGACCGCGCGGCGAGCGCCGACCCGCGAGGCGTTGATCAGTACCTGCTGCACCATCAGCGCCCGACCCACCTCGATAATGCCGATCAGCAGCATGAAGAACAGGGGGGCGACAATCGCGAACTCGACGACCGACGTGCCTTTGCGGTCGCGCCGGCGGAGGCGGTGGCGCCGTCGCGTCGCTGACGCCTGTTGATCGATTGAGTCTCGCATGCCCCCCCCTTGTAGCGCTTCGGCGCCTGGAATGATTGAACTTGGTTGCTTGTCGTTTCGAAGGTCCCTGTGGTCGCTTCTATCTCAGCCCCGGGCTCTGCCCGGGGGTTCGGGCGCCATTCTTCATGCTGTGTCGCTGTATGGGTTTGCGCGTCGACCCCCGGGCAAAGTCCGGGGCTGAGATGGCCGTCCATTTCTTCTGCGTTACTTCACCAGCACCACGGGCGAGTAAACGTAGTCGCTCGTATCGGTGGTCGAGGGGATCACGCCTTCCATGACCATGGGGCAGGGCTGCACGATCACGCGTTTCGACTTCATCGCGCCGGTCAGTTTGACCTCCATGATGCGAATGCCCGCCCACTTGACGATCGTGTACTGGGCGTTGTTGCCGGGGCCGACGACCTTCGAAAAGATCGGAATCATCCGCGGTTGCCCGATGATCGAGGCCAGCTCGTCTTTGACTCCGGCGCTGATGCCGGTGTCGCCGTTGAGTTCCAGTTCGCCGCAACCGTCGAACACGACCGACCCGCCGTGATAGGCCAGGTCGGCCTTGGAGACGCCGTAGACGATCTGTCGGGCAATGTCATTCGTGCTATTGTTGGAGCTGCCGATGTCAACGGTGCCCCGGTTGCCCGGCGAGCCTGTTCCTTGGGGGAACAGGTTGACTTCCAAGACGCCGTCGGGGCCGCTGCTCACGGCGCCGGTGGAGACGTCGTAAGACCAATTGTCGTCAGCATGGCCGTCCAGCAAGTCGTTCCACGTGTCAAGATCCAGGGCGTACGGCAACACGTTCGCATTGCCGCCGTGGCCTGGCGTGGTGAATCCTTTCACCTTCCGCGCGTACCCCGCCGTGGCCTCGGCGTCGACGTTTTGGCCCGTCTGACCAAAGATCTTGGCAAAGAAGTAGGGCACCTGGCCGTTGATCGAACCGTCGCGACGCACCTTGACCGTCACCGCGTTGAAGTCGTTGATGTTGCTCGTGTCGAGCGCGACACTCGCCGCGTTGAAGTCGGCGATTTCGCCAAACACGAGATCACCGGAGGCGTGATTGCACGAGTTTTCGTTGAGCGCCGGAGTCACGCCGCCGATGGTGTTCACGCCCGCGTAGGTCGAAGCCACGCCGCGTCCCACGGAAACCGCCGTGTACGGGTTGGCGCCGTAGGCCAGCTCCTTGCCGTACTCCCAGCAGGCAGCCAGCGCGGCCGCGTCGGCGGTGCGCTGCAGCTCCTGCTTGTTGGACAGGACGTAGCCCATGTCGACGCTGAAGGCGACCATGCCCAGCATGACCACGGTCATGACCGCCGCCAGAACGGTCACCGTGCCGCGGCGCCCCGTTGGAAGCACTCTGTTTTTCGGGCTGAGCTGAGCGTTCATGACAAAATTCCTCATATCAAGCGGGGATGAGCGAGAAGGTCTTAGTGCGAAACTCAGCGGGCGTATTTAGGCGAATTCAACGCGGCGGGCGTTGCCCGTCGAGCCGACCGTGTCAGGGATCCAGGTCGGCATCGACATCGATCGGCGCGATCAGTTCGTACACCTGCCCCGCGGTGTCGGTCCACCGCAGACGGGTTAGCGTCAGCGACCGCACGCGATTGCCGGCGTAGCTCACGCCCGACTGTTCAATCGAGACCGCCGGGCGGTAGTTGTTGAGATTCACGGCGTCCACGCCCAGGACAAGCCGCAGGTACCCCTCGCCGCCAAATGAGCCCCACGAGTCGCTCGTGCCGTTGTCGATTTCGAAGGTGAGCAGGCCGTCGTCGAGCGTCATGCGCTGCACCCACCGGAGCGTTTCCTCGGTGTGATCGAGCGTGTTTTCGCTCGGCCCGGCGTGGACGGCGACGGCCTCGTCGGCGTTCCAACGCTGCACTTGCATCCCCCCGGGCGCGAACTCGGGATGGCTGTGATGATTCACCGTGAAGACGAAATAGTCGCTCAACAGATCACCCGTATGCGACATGACCATGGACACCTGCGGCGAACTGCTCAGACCGTCGGGCTCGCCGACTTGCAGTTCCCAGAACTCCTCGATTTGCACAATCTCGATGGCGCGGGCCTCGACGACAAGGAGCATCAACAGCGCTGGCAGCGCGAAGCGAATTAGGAGGGCAAGGCGGCGCATGGCAGACTCCGGGGAACGCGTGACGGGACGAAGTGCGCAGCGGCGGGTCACGTCAAGACGGTACGCGCGGACGCGAACCGCAACGACGCGAACGGCCGAAGCTTTGCGGAGCGAGGCGTGGGGTCGCTGGCGAAGTGATTCGCCGGGGCGACCAACAAGGCGGGACGAGTCGTGGGAAAAGTCTCAGGCGGGACGGCCGGCCTGCGGTCATAGGTCACAATCGCAAGCCGGCACGATTGAAGACTATGTTAAGAACGCCGTGGTAGCGTCCGATGGCCGCGAGATTAGGTAGATTTGCACCAATCCGCAGCCGATCCGGCTTAGCATTGCAGCCCAGGCGTTGCGGAGTCGCCACATCTGGCCCGCATTCGCAGCACCCCCGCTGTCGGGGGGTGAGGTTTTGCGTCACGATGGCGGATCTCGTTGCGCGCACGCAATACGCACAACGGTGCGTCTTGTGCCGACGGCTGCCGGCGTGGGTTTCGCAACGACCTCGACTCAGGCCCCGCCGGACTGCCAGCCCTACGGCATGGAAACTGGACGAACAAAGTCGCGCTTGCTGACCGACACGGCCAACTCGCCGAAGTTGTAGTCCCGGGCGTCGTTGCCGCCGTTGATGACGATGCCGCCGATGGCGTCGCCATCGCGGTCGTCGTCGGCGTTGGTATCCGGGGCGATGAGGCCGTCCGCCAGCGTGCCGAGCACGCCGTCGCCGTTTTCGCCGGGCGTGTCCTTGCCGTCCTTGTACCGCAGGGGCTGATTGACCTGGGTGACGTTGTAATTGCCGGGCGCAAGGTTATCGAACAGATACGAGCCGTCGGCGCGGGTGATCATCGTCAGCGAGACGCTTTGCCCGGTCATGTCCAAGCCTGTCAGCATCATCGTCACGCCGGCAATGGGCGACTCATTGGCGTCATAGACGCCGTCGTCGTTGCGGTCGTTGTAGACATAGCCGCCGATGCTGGCCGGCAGGGCCCGCACCACAGTCGGCTCGTCATCCTTGTTGTTGGCCAGGGTAATCTCTTCCTCGTTGGCCGACACTTCCGAAAGGTTCAGCAGGGTGCCGGTGAAGGTCGGCGCGACCGTCACGGTCACCGTGATTGTGCGGGTTTCGCCATTGGCCATGTTGCCCAGGTCGAACAGCAGGTCGCGGCCCGACTGGCTCACCGGCGTTTGCGAGGCGCTGGTGAAGCTGACGCCGGTCGCCGGCATCGTGTCCTTGACCAGCACTCCCGTGGCGTCCGAGGGACCGTTGTTCTTGACAGTGAGCGTGTAGCTGAACGACTCGCCCGGTTCGACGGGGTCCTTGGTGTCGGTCTTGGTGATCTGCAGGTCGATCTTGGGTACGACTGTGTTTTGCGCGTCGTCGCGGTTGTTGAGCGTGTATTCCTCATTGGGCGCCGAAACCTCCGCCTCGTTCAGCAACACGCCGGTGGCCGAGGCTTTCACGTCGGCCATGACGGTGATGACGATCACGTCGCCGGGGGCCATATCGCCCAGGCTGCCGGTGATCTTGCCGCCGGAGTACGACAGGCCCAGTCCGGTCTTATTGGCGCTGTGCGAAACGTACGTGACGCCGGCGGGGAGCGTGTCGAGGAAATCGACGTCGAACGCCTTGGCGGGGCCGTCGTTGGACACCGTCACCGTGTAGGTCAGCCGTTCGGTCGGCGAGACGGCGCCCTTGTTGACGTCTTTGGTCAGCACGAGATCGAAGCCGTAGAACCCGAAGTCGACCGTCATATTCGTGTTGGGCGAGCCGTCGCCGTCGTTGGTCGGCTCGTCGCCGCCCACCAGGACGACGGCCTGACTGACCACCCCGGCGCCGGCCAGGGCCATGCCGTTGTCGTCGTTATTGATATTGTCGTCAGGATCGGTCGCCACGCCGTTGCCGCTGCTGCTCTTGAGCCCCGCCAACGCCTTACCGGCCTGGAAGTTCGCAGCGTCGACCATCACCACGTAGCTGCCCGGGGCAAGATTCGTGAACATGTACTTGCCCGCGGCGTCGGTCACGGTTTCGGCCATGTAGGCGTCGACGCCGGCGGTGTAGTTGTTGTCGCCGTTGGTGTCGGCGTAGAGCTTCACCTTAACGCCGCTGATGCCCTGCTCGCCGGCATCAACCATGCCGTCGTTGTCGGTGTCGTTCCACACCAGATCGCCCAGGCTGAGCGTCGGCGTGGCGGTGAAGTTGGCCTGTTTGTTGGTCAACCCCACGAGCCCGATGCGCGATACCTGGCCGTCGACGGCAGTGACGCCTTCGAAGGTCAATTCCACGGCGCCGACGTTCGCCCAATCGACGCCCGCGCCGCCGTGAGCGCTGGTCGCGTCGGCAAAGCCGAACACCAGCGAACTGGTCGCGGCGCCGCCGCTGGTCTCCGGCACCACGGTGCGGAATTCCGACCAGTTGTTCGCGTCGGTGTAGACGCGAATGGAAACGGCCGAGGCGGGGTGATCGGCGCCCACGGTCAGGCCGATGCCGGTCATCGTGTTGCCGTTGTCGGTGCGCAGGTCGAGTCCGCCCAAGCCGGTATAGTTGATCGCCGTCGCGCTGCCGTCGACGCCGTCCCAAACCAGCTTCGCGTCGCCGGTGACGGTGGAACCGCTGGCCAGCCGCAGCAGGCCGTCGCCGCTGATGAGCGACACGCTGGAGTATTTGTCCGTGCCCGCGGTGATTTGGACGTACATGTCGCGTTCGCCGCCCACGACGGCCGAGTCGGCAACCGTGTCCGGGTCGCTGGCGGGCATGGGCGGCCGGGCTTCGACGATTTGTTCGGACGTGAAGCCGTCGATCGTGAGCCCCTCGGCGCCTTCGGCCTCGGCCGTGGTGATCGAGACGGCCTGCACGTCGCCGCCCGCGGCGAACTTCATGCCGCCGGGCAACGTGGTTTTGACCAAGTATTGGCCCGCCTGCAGGCCGGAAAACCGGTAGCCGCCCTGGGCGTCGGTGCTCACGGGGCTCGCGGCGAGGGCGTCGCTCGCGTCAAGCACGCCGTTGCCGTTGTCGCGGTACAGCGCAACCTGCGCGCCAGCCACTGCGGTATCGTTCGCGGAATTGCCGTCGCCCTGCAGGTCCAAGCGCACGACGCCGACGATCTCGGCCATGTCGGCGGCGAGCAGACGGCGCCCTTCGAGCGCCTCGAAGCTCAGACTACCGCGATGGAGACGCCTGGGCGTCGACCGCGAGCCATGTTGGAGGTTCGCCCTGCGAGAAGCACGCCGTCCGAAAAAGCCAAAGGCCGCCATGAAAACACCTCGCCACCCAATGCCATATCACGCTGGGAAGATGTGCGCTGTTAAGGGGGTATCGGCGTTTCCGTCAGAAGAATCCTCACTTTCCGCGCATTACGCCTGACGGCAATCCGTCCGACAGGCTACCAGCGGTAGTCGAACCCGATGTCGATCCCCTGTGCCCACAGACCCGTTTCCTGGAATACGAACCGCGGGACGACCGCCGGACCCGATCCCGGTACGGTCGGGGCCTCGAACGCCGGGACCTGCGTGACGTCGAGGATGGGGTCGATTTGGCCCCCGGGACGCACGACGTTGCTCCAGTAAATGAAGGTGTAGCCGACGGAAAACCGCAACCTCTCGGTCAGCAGGTAGCCGACCGTGACCCCCAACTCGGGCATGACGCCGAATTGGTCGCGGGTGTACGTTCCGATATTGCTGGGTAGGGCGAGCAATCCGCCATCCGCCGTACTTTGGGTCGGTTGCCCGCGATCGCGCAACGTAACTCCGTTGACGTCGACGCGCTGTCGGGTGTTGCCGATCGCCAGCTTGGAGAGCAGCTCGACGGACCAACGGCGGTGTTCCCATTCCCAGACCACGCCGAATTCCGGACCCACGAACTCATTGGACGTGTGGAATTGGTCCGTGAGCAAGAAGGTGGTGGCAGGAGCAGTTTGGCGGACGGCCAAGTTCTCGGTGACGACGAGGCCTTCGTCGAGTTGCGCCCACCGCACGCCCAAGAGCGCATCGATGCGTCTCACGCCGACTTTCGGGCCCCACAGCCCCCACAGCCCGACCGGCGTTCCGCAACCGACGCCTACGCCGCAGGCGTCGCAGTCGTCGCCGCATGCCGATGAGCAACACAGGCCGTGGCGAAAGCGCACGCCTGCGGTTTGGAACTCGCTGTCGACGTCGACCGTGACCGAGCCGTCTAGATTGGTCGTATCGACCTCTTCGACGGCAGGCCCGCGCGGCAGATCGATCGTATCGTCGCCGTCGAGATCCGCGTCGAAGACGTTGATGAACGGCCTTCCGATGGATACGGCGGGAATTTGCCCGTCCAGAGCGCCTGCGACGAACTGTTCGCGCAGCACTTCCAGTCCGGAATAATCGCCCTCGACCGCCCACTGTCCGTAGTCGTCGAGCCAGTACCCCACGACGACTCGCGCGCCGTTGCGACCTTCTTCGAGGATCTTGTCGGAGCCGTAAATGACTTCGGCGTTTTGGAAGGTATCGTCAACCTCGTCGGCGATGACCAGCGGGGGAATTTCCATACCGTCGAGCCACCACGCCAGATACTGCGCGCGCACGTACACCATGGGGCGTGCTCCGTAGCCGCAGGGGTCGAAGCAATTTGCGCCGCCAGCGTGCGACCGAGGCACGCCAAAATCAATTCCTTCGTCCAAGTACACCGGCTCCGTCCCTTCGGGCACGATCATCATGGGCTCGGACTGGTCGGCGGGAATCGGCAGCAGCTCGGCCCCCCCCTCGCCTCCCGATTGATGCTGCGCCAGACTCACGCCTGCCCGCGCCGGAGTCGGCTCGAGTCTGGGCAGGAGCAATTGGCTGGCCAGCAGCGTCTCGCCCGTGTCGCGACGGACCGTGACGGTGCGCCCAACGTACGGTTCCAAATCGATTTGAGTCGTCGGTTCGACGTAACGTTTGATGCCCCCATAGTAGTCGATGATCACGTAAGGGGGACGCCCCTCAGCAGGATGCGGCGTGCGCGCCAGTCGTCCGCTCCACGGTTCGCCCCGGGTTGCCTCGGAGGTGGAGACGCCGAGTACGCGGGAGGCGGCCTGGGGCAGCGCGTCCGCAGGAGGCAACGGCTCAAAGAGCGAGTCGATCAATCGTCCGGCCGCGCGATCTGCGTCATTCGCCGGATTGGGCCCGTCGGTCGCGATCGGCCCGCGCCGTCCGCGGGAGGACGCGGGGGACGACGCCTGGGGAGGCTGAGCCTGGGCGTCGTCGCCGACGATCATCCAGCCGATCGCGGCCAGCGTCAGAAAAGTCTTCACACACGTGGGGAACATCCGCTGCATCCCTCCGCCGCTGCTGGCGCCGGGCGCCTTGAGCGACTGGAAATCGAGCCTTGAGCAAGGAAATTCACAGGCGGGGCGGCTTCTACCACAGCCCCCGTTCAGCGACAATACCAATCCCTCCCCCCCTCTGGCGTGTACGGGCGCGCCGTTGATTCCTGGCAGCAGGGAGCGGATACTTGATCCAAGCCCTCTACGACACGTCCTCCGCGTTCGCCCGACGCTTTATGTGGCCCGACGCCGATCAAACGCAAGAGCTCCTCGCCAAGGTGCAGTCTGGCGACGATGACGCGATCAACCGACTGTTGGATCGCCACCGTCATGCCGTGCGGCAAATGATCGACCTGCGGATGGATCAGGTGCTCAAGCGCCGGGTCGATGCGAGCGACATCGTGCAGGAAGTGATGATCGAAGCCAATCGGCGGATCACGCAGTACCTGGAAAATCCGCTGATGCCGTTCCATCTGTGGCTGCGGCA
>JAGQOU010000121.1 GCA_020427145.1 Planctomycetales bacterium
TCAGGCTGTGGCTAGGTTGGCTCGACAGTCGCCGTGAAGAACAAGCCATCGAGGCTCGCGCGAATCTCGAAGCCCTTGACGACCCCGCGGCGACCACGGCGGTGGTGCAGGTGCTCGACGACGTGACCGACCCCTGGGTTTATGGCGAGTTGCTGAGGGTGCTCGGTCGGCTGGATCATCCCGACGCCGTGCGCAAGCTGGTCGACGTCTCGCTGTACGATTCCAGCGTCGACCTGCGCGAGCTGGCGCTCGATCTGCTCACCCGCAACGGTCGCCGCGTGCCGATTCTGCCGTACGTGCGGGCGCTCAAAAACGCCGACAACAAAGTGGTCAACCGCGCCGGCAAAGCGCTGGCCCTGATCGGCGATCCCGAGGCGGTCAGTCCGTTGATTGACGCGCTGACCACGGAGCACAAATACAAGGTCCAAACGGGCAACCCGGGCGGCATCAACGCCGGCATGGTCAACGGCAGCGGCGGCTTCTCGATGGGGGGCGACGGGCCGAAGATCATCACCAAGGCGCTCGACAATCCCGCCGTGCTGCAAGCGCTGACGAAACTCACGGGCGAGCACAACCTGGAATACGACGAGTCGGCCTGGCGCAGTTGGTTTGTCAACCAGCAAGAGCGAGCGCTCTCCAGCGCACGACGCGATAAGTAACGACGCGCAGTGCGTCGGGTCGCGCAGAATCGTCCCCGCCGTCGCCGGCGCGTAAGTCGGCTCGCGGCTGTCGCTTCCTTTCCCCTTTCACTTTCCCCCTTCGATTTTCATGCCCTCCGTCGCAATCATTGGCGCCAGTGCCGACCCCAGCAAGTTTGGCAACCAAAGCCTGCGGGCGCACCGCGCGCAGGGGTACGACGTGTATCCCGTGAACCCCAAAGGGGGCGAGATTGAGGGGCTGCCCGTTTATTCTCGGCTGGCCGACGTGCCCCTCCAACGGCTCGACCGGGTGAGCATGTACGTGCCGCCGGAGGTGGGATTGGCGCTGCTGGACGAGATTGCCGCGAAGGGCTGCGACGAGCTGTGGCTCAACCCCGGCAGCGAAAGCGACGAGCTGATTGCGCGGGCGCGCGAATTGGGGCTGAATCCCATCCAGGCGTGCAGCATTGTCGACGTACATAGCCGCAGCCGCGGATAGTCGTCAAACGGCGCCAGAGCGAGGGGCGTCCGGCGGGGGCCTGGTTGCTTCGCCGTGATACGTCCCGAGCCGCCCTTTTCGTTTACGCAGAGGCAGGGCTCGCATCGGCGCGCCGCCGCCGCACTTGCCACCAACTTTCTGCAACGCGGGCCAACGCCGTGCGATCTTCCAGGCTGGGCCGGTGAATCGTCAGCAGCAGCAGCGGCAGATACCAGGCGATGAAGACACCCCCGCCGTGGGCGTGCCAGAACTGCGTGCCGATCATCAACGCCGCGGTGCCGCTGATCAGGTGTCCCAGATTCTTCGGGTCGGGCCAGGCGACGAAGCTGAACGCCAGCGCGATGAACAGCCCCAGGATCGGCAGCCGATACCAGTTGTCCCAGAACTGCCAAATGCCCTGGGCCACGGTGCTTGTGGGTAGTCGCAGACCGAACATCTGCATGAAGTGCAGCTTGAACGCTTCAAAGCTGCCGTCGATCGCCGCCGCGACGATCACTAGCGCCATGATGGCAACGAGCACGCCCGTGACAAACCGCTTCAAGCCGCGCCGCCAGTAGAAGCTGCACCACAACGGCAACAGAAAAACGGGGTAATAGATTGTTCCCGAGGCGAGACCGATGAGGATCCCCGCGGCGACTGGCCGACGGTAAAACGCCACCGCGCCCACCAACAGCGAGGCCGGCAGCAAGTGCTGCACGTCCCCGGTAAACAGTGCGGTGTAGGGCAACAGCAGGTACATGCTGGCCGCCGCGAGCCCGGCTGTGAAACTGTCGAAATGCCACGCGCCGATCATCAGCATGGCCGTGATGATCGACACCTGCGACAGAATCGCCATGACGCGGGCCGTGGCGTCAAGCACGTTGCGTTGCTGCTCGACTTCTTCGCGGGGCGTCTCCACTCGTTCGGCGGCAGCGCCTTTGATCACCTCCTGGGTCGTGATACGCGGCATGAGGTACAGCAGCCAGTAGCCCGGGCCGTGAGTGACGAACGTGGTGGATTCATCCTCGATCGCCGCATCCGGTTGGTCGTTGCCTTCGCGCAGTTGCCGGGCGGTTTGTCCCGGGGAGATGTCCGCGGCGCTCGGCTTGCCGGTGACCACGTTGGCCATCAGAAAGAACAGCAGCGCGCCGCCGAGGAAGCAAAGCCCCGCGGTGTTCAGGTTGGGCTCCAACAGCGGTCGCCGCACCAGCGCCGGGTCGATCAGCATCCGCGTGGTCAATAGCACGCCCACGGCCAGCAGCCACAAGAAGCCGAGTTTGAGAATGCGCGTCGCCTCGGGATTCTCAAACCCGTACTGCACCAGCAGCAGGCCGGGCGCCATGCTGATCAGCAGAAACAGGTCGAGATTGCGAATGCTCCAGATGCGCGTGAACTTGAAGAACAGCGCCAGCATCAGCAGCGACGACAGGTACGCCCAACTGGTGGGGTTGACCTTCTCGTAATGGAAAAGGATGTCGCTCATGCGGTGGAGTCGTGCGACTGGGGGAGTCGGGGGACGGGAACGTTTTCGGCCCGCACCGGCAGTCCAGCATAAGCCGCCGGGGAATGAGTGCAAGCGACGGAGAAGCAGCGACGACCACAAAGGGGCGAAGGGCCGCGCTTCGCGCTATTGCTTATTCTTTTTCTTCGTCGCACTCATGCGGTTCCAAGGGCGTATCGGTCGCACTCGGGGCCTCCTCAAGCCGTGCTCGGGCGACGTCGGCCCAGCGGCTATCGGGGGCGATGGCCAAGAAAGCCCGGAAGTGCTGCTGCGCTTCCTCCGGCCGCGACAGCCGCTGCAAGGTCGTCGCCAAATGAAAATGACCGTCGGCGAAGTCGGGCTGCAAATCCAAGACTCCGGCAAACGTGGCGGCGGCCAGCTCCAACTCGCCCAGCTCCGCGAGCACGCATCCCAGCGCCGCGCGCGCCTCGACGTATTCCTCATCGAGTTCCAGCGCCGCGTAATACCGTTCTCGCGCGGCGGCCAACTCGCCTCCCTGGTACAGCACGTCAGCCAGCGCGAACTGACGCTCCGCCGTCGGCCCCGCGGCCAACAACACCGATCGGTACGCCTCGGCCGCCTCGCGAAATCGACCGTGGCGCTGATGCTCCAACGCATCGAGTTCCCACTGGTCAGCCAAGGATTCCAAGTCCTCCGCGTCGGCGGCGGTATGCAGACGTTGCTCCAGGGGAATGCTCACGACGTCGTCCGCCGGCTGGTCGCCGGGGTCGTCCCCCGCGTCGGCGAACTCCAGACGCCGCTGCCCAGTGAGTTCCAGCAGTTCGTCGCCCCGGCGCATCAAGAGCCGTCGATCGGCGACCACCAACTCGGTTTCGTCGAGCGCCGCATCGGCGAGCGTTTGCGGACCCAGCGCCGCAAGTTGCCGATCGACCACGTACAACGAGCAACCGGCGTGGTGCAACTCGGCCAGTCGTCGCGCGACGGCCACGGCGGCGAAGTCGAAATACGGCAGCCGTCGTACGCACCGCGTCGCCGCCACGATGCCGCGGCGGTGCCAATGCCGTACGGCCGCGGCAGGCACGTCCAACAGCTCGGCCAACATCACCGGCGTGTAGAGCCGTCGCTGGGCGAGTTCCTCGACCAACCCCAGCCGCTGCCACAGCTCCGACTCGCGGATCCACGCGGCTCGCCCGGCGTCGACGGCCTCGGCGATTTCGCTGCGGTGCTTGAGTCGCTCAATTGCTGCGGCCAGATCGCCTTGGTGATCGCCAATCACGATGAGCGTGGTCGTGGCGTGCTGCGGCTCGGTCACGGCCCCGCCCGCCGCGGCGACGAAGCCGGCCGCCTCGTCGTGCGTCATCCCCAAGAGCCGGCCGACAAACGCCACGCTCTCGCCGGCGAGTTCGCCGGTTTCAACGGGAACGTCCGCCTCCGCGGACAGGACGCCAGATTTTTCGTCGTCGAGAACCGTCATGACGATGGGAGAAAGGAGGAAGGGGCGCCAGACGATAGTTTCGACGACCGCCGCGCAAACGTCAACGCGCCTCGCCGCGGCCAGCTGAAACCCGCCAGGCTCGCGTCGTACGAGATTTCGCGATTCAAACGCGCCCTCTCGCGCAGCACAAGCGGCGGGCTGGAATCCGAGGCCGTTGCGAGTGCAGTCCTGCAGCCGTGTATTGCGGGCAATTGGAGGCCGATGGCGCAAAGAAAAACCGCGGAGGAACGCCGTCATGCGCTCCTCCGCGGTTGATTTGCTCAATGCGAGTCTGCGGCAAGTCGCCGCCTACTTCGTCGCGACCAACTCCGGCTCGTCGCTGGCTTCAGCGACCAAGCCTGCGTCGTCGTCCGTCTCGGCCGCGGTCACGTCGCAGCAGGGCGAAGCGATCGGCACGCGATACATAATCGTCCGCGGCACGCGGTACTTGTACGTCACCGGCTCCTTGCGGCACACCGTGCGCGGCACCTGCACCGTGGTTTGCTTCTCGACCATCTTGCACACGCGAACCTCCACCGGCTCGACGTGTTCCTCGGTAACCCACTTGCAGGTGACCACGGGCACTTGGCGCACCCGCTCTTCGGTCTCCATCCGGCAGACCTTCACGGGCACCTTCTTTTCGACGCGCTCGACAACCTGCCGACAGGTCGTCACGGGAACTTCGCGGCACCGCTCTTCGGTAATGATCTTGCAAGTGCGCACGGGCACCTTGCGGACCATCTGCTGCGGCTCGTACCGGCAAACCTGCACGGGCACCTTCTGCACGACCTCTTGCGGGCACAGTTGGGTCACCGGGTACTGCTGCGCGACGAGGTTCGGCTTCCAGACTTTGGTCACGACCGGCTGCGGCGGCGCTTGCACGTTGGCCCACACCAACCCCGGTCGCTGCACTTGCACCATGCCCGTCGCGGGATCGACCACCGGCGAGGCGGTCATCCAGGTCAGCCCCCGCCGCTGCGGCGGCTGCTGCACGTACGACACTTGATCGGCCCAGCAACCCTGGTCGACCATCCGCGTTTCGTAACGCGTGACCGGCTGCATCACCGTGTAGCGGCGTTCTTGTTCGATCGTCTCGGTCACAGGCCTCATGACCGTGTAGCACTCTTCGCGTTCAGCGGTTTCCCATACGGGACGCTGCACGGTGTAGCGCTCCTGGCGGACGCTCGTCTCGCTGACGTTGCGCACCACGTTGTAGCTTTGGTCGCGGACCTGCGTTTCCCACACGGGCCGCTGCACGGTGTAGCGTTCCTCGCGGGTGCTGGTCTCGCGCACCGGGCGGGCCACCTTGTAGCGGCGCTCGCGGGTCTGCGTTTCCCACACCGGCACGCGCTCGGTGATAGTCCGCTCGTCGAACACCGTTTCGGTCACGAGCTTGTAGGCGGTCGCCTCGTGCTCTTCGTACACGGTTTGGCATTCAATGCGATACTCCTGCCCGCAACATTGCGACCAGGCGACGCCGGGAGCGCCAAACGACGAGCAGACCGCGGCGCACAGCGCCGACACGGGGGCCCAGTAGGGTTTCATCCCAAAGTACCTCAAACAAAGTGAAGTCACGAATAAGCGGAAAAGGTCGCGGCGGCGCGCGACGGCGCAATCGACAGCGTCGATAGCTAGTACGCACGCGTTTGCTGACAAGTTCCCCTCTTACGAGAGTGTTGCTCGCTCCCGGCCGGAGGCAACTCGCAGCATGACCTTTTTTTACGCTAGCAGACGGACAAATCGCCGTCGCAGCGCGGGTTGCGCCGACTGGCGAAACCGCGCCACACTCCATGGGACACCGCCGTGGATGCACCTGCAAGAGCCGAGTGCCCGAGAAGTCAAACTCGCAAGCCGGCAGAATCGGCGCCAGCGTTAGAACCGGCAAGGTTTGACAGCGGAATGGCAAACAGTAGTGATCCGTGACCGGTGATCAGTTACCGGTTCACCGTCCGTCAGCCAGGAAATCGATCACCAGTTACTTCGCACCTTGCAATTCCTTGAGCACCTGCTGGGCCGCGGTGATCAGCGTCGGCGCCACTTGCCCCGCGGCGAACCGGGACTCCTTTGCGCCCTCGGCGTCCTTCACCGTGATTGTCTTGTCCGACTGCTGCGGAGCGTCCTCAATGAGCTTTGCCAGCGCGGCTTCGATTTTGGGGAACTTCGCGTCCGGATGATGTTCGTGCAGCGCCTGCGCCGATTTCACTGCGTTGATGAGTATCCGGTCGCGTTTGGCCGCCCGCGCTGCGGCGACGCTGGCGGCGCTCTGCCGATCGCTGAAGGGCTGCACCCCGGCCAGGCTGCCCGCAATCGCGTCCAAATCGAGCATTTCCACCACCGTGTCGGCCGCGGCCACGTTGCCCGCGCGAGCGAGCCCGTTGGCCGCGTTGTAGCGGGCGTCGGGATAGAAGTCGTCGAGCGTTTTGATCAGTTCGTCGGTGTACCGCGCGTCGGCGCCCGGCACGTTTGCCAGCACGCCCAGCGTGAACGCCGTTTCGCTGCGCAGCAGGTCGTCATCCGGCTGATTGATCGACGCGATCAGCACCTCGGCGAGCCCGTCCGCCTCGAGCGGTTGCGGATTGCTGACGACGACTTCTTCCTCTTTGCCGTCCTCGTCCGTCACCGTTTTCGTTTCGGTATGATCGGCGAACGTTTGCCCGAGCACGGCAATCGCATTGATCGCCTTGCGCTGCACGGTCGGCTCGGGGTCGTTGGCCGCGGCGTTGACCAGCGCTGGCAAACCGTCGTCGACCGAAAACTCGCCGAGGAATCCGCACAGAATGGTGCGCATGCTGACGCTGCTGTCGCCGTCGTCGCCGGCTTCGACCATTTCGTCCAGCAGGGTTCCCAGCGCCGCGGCCAACTCGGCGTTGGGCTTCACGTTGGGATACCGCTCGGGCATCCGCAGCATATCGGCCAGGTCGTTGGCCACCTGGAATCGCGACGGGTTCTGCGATCGCAGCCGCGCCACGATATCCTCGGGCGCCAGCTGGTCGCGTTGCGCCAGCGAGTTGAACAGCAGCCACAGCCCGACCACTGCCGCGACGATGATCATCGGCACGACGAACAGCTGCAACAGAAATCGCCCGCTGGGCTCCTCCACGGGCGGCAACAGCTGCTCAGTGGGAATCGCGGGACCGCCGCCGGCGGACGACGGGGGCGAGGGCTCTGCGGGGGACGGATTTGACGGTAGATTGTCGGCCATGGCGGCGCGATCGCTCCGGCGGGAGAGGCACAGGCGGAGGACGCGCTCAGCGAGCCCCTCGCCCATGGCGGGAAACTGTCGAGTGTAGATGGCCCCCGCAGGGGGTCAAGCTGCGCAAGAGAACCGCGAGGCGTCAATCCGCGGCAACCGCGCCCCGGGCCCCGGCAGGGGTGCGGCGCGGAAATCCCGTAAGAAAGCGGCGTGGCCACCGCCGCTAACGCCCTTTCCCCATTCCCCATTCCCCATTCGCTATTCCCCCTTCCGCCCTCCACCTTCCGCCGTCCCCCTTTCTCCATGCACCTCCTCCCCCTCACTCTCGACGAGCCGGCGGCGAATCTCGCGCTCGACGAGGCGCTGCTCGACGCGGCCGAGACGGGCGGCGGGCCGGCGGGGATTCTGCGGCTGTGGGAGCCCGTCGAGCATTTCATCGTGCTGGGGCGGTCGTCCCGGGCGGAGTTGGAGCTCAATCGGGAGGCCTGCCGAGCCGACGCGGTTCCCGTGCTGCGGCGCGCCAGCGGCGGGGCGACAATTGTCGCCGGGCCCGGGTGTCTGATGTACGCCGTGGTGCTCGACGCGACCTTCGACCCGCGCCTGCCGGCGATTGACGCGGCGCACGAGGCGGTCCTGGAGCGGATCGCCGCGGCGCTCGCCCCGCTCATCCCCGGCGCGGCACGCTCGGGCACCAGCGATCTGACGCTGCCGCCTGCCGAAGCGACGGGCCCGCGACGAAAATTTTCCGGCAACAGCCTCCGCTGCCGGCGGCGCACGGTGCTTTATCACGGCACGCTGCTGTATGATTTCGACTTGGCGTTGATTCCGCGCTGGCTCGCCGAACCGCCGCGGCAGCCGGAGTACCGCGTCCGGCGCGCCCACGGCGAGTTCGTGGCGAACCTGCCGTTGACTCGCCAACAGTTGGACCAAGCGTTGCGCACGGCGTTCGGCGCCGACGAACTGCTGCCCGATTGGCCGCGCGGGCGCGTGGCGGAGTTGGTCGCGCAGCGGTACGCCGACCCCAAATGGCGGCTGCCGACCGCGACCTGAATTCGCCGGCGAGCAAGTCTGCTCGCGGCTGTTGCAACTCACCTCGCTCCTCACTCCGTCCCTCATGCATCGTCGCCCGCTGTTGAGAATGCTCGATCGTTACGCTGCGGCGCATCCCGAGGATGCCGCGACGGCACAGCGGATTCGCGCGCTGGTGGAGGATCACGCCGACTGTTTTGACCGCACCTGCCGGCCGGGGCATATCACGGGCGCCGCATGGGTGACGACGCGCGACGGCCGGCAAGCTTTGCTTGTGCACCATCGCAAGCTCGGCAAGTGGCTGCAGCCGGGCGGGCACGCTGACGGCGATTCCGATGTGGCGGCGGTCGCGCTCCGCGAAGCCCAGGAAGAGACGGGGCTGGCCGATCTGTCGCTGCTGGGCGGCGCGGAGGCGTTGCCGTTGGATCTCGACGTTCACGTGATCCCGGCCCGCCACGACGCGGCGGGCAATCTCATCGACGACGCCCACGAGCACCACGACGTGCGGTACCTGGTCGTCGCCCCCACGGCCGCCCCGCCGGTGGTGAGCGACGAATCGCACGACGTGCGGTGGTTCGCGATCGAGCAACTCTCCAGCGTCACCCAGGAAGAGAGCGTGCTGCGCCTCGCCCGCAAGGCGGCGAACCTACTCCGGGCAGATTGAACCACGTCGCCACGTCGCCACGACGCGCACGACGGTCGCCACGGGACTGCTGTCGTTGTGCCCGTTGTCGCATCGTGGTTCCATCGCCTTGGCGCACGTGGCGTGCTTGGCGGTTCCTCCGGGGCGCTCCCCAATCCGGCCCGGTCCTGCTAAGCTACGCAACCCCGTCACTTTCGCACAATTCGCCGCCGGAGCCCGCGACATGGCTATCCCGTTTGGAACCCACAAGATTCGCCGCGAAGATCTCCCCGCCGGGGGCAATTTGTGCGAACACTGCACGGCCAAGTGTTGTCATTACTTCGCCCTGCCGATCGACGAGCCAGAGACGTTCGAGGAGTACGAATACCTCCGCTGGTTCTTGCTGCACGATCGGGCGAGCGTGTTCAAGGAAGACGACGATTGGTACCTGCTGGTCCACACCACCTGCAAACACCTGCAGGACGACAACCGCTGCGGCATCTACGACACTCGCCCGCAGATCTGCCGCGACTACACGACCGACAACTGCGAATACGACGACGAGTGGACGTACGACTTTTACCTGGAGACGCCCGAGCAGGTGTGGGAGTACACCGAAGCCACCGTGCTGCAAACCCACAAACGCCGCAGCATCAGGAGTCGCAAGCCGGACCCGCTGGCGGTGTTGGGGTGAGAAGGGGGCTGTCGACGATCGGCCTGTCGAGACAGCGGTTGATTGAATCTCGGTGGGGATGAGTTGTGGACGAAAGTGAAACTCGTCTTGAACGGTTTCTCGATAGCGCCATCAAGAGCGGCCTGCTTTCCGGCGGCGTGCTTGCCACAGCGCTCGTCGCAGGTGCGAGAGAGTCCAGCAGCGATTGCAACTGCGACACGTTCTTCGCCGCGGTCAAGAATCGCTTGATCGACGACTGTCAAATGACTACGTGGCAGGCGGATAAACTCGAATGCGGCAAGTGGAGAGGGTTTTTCGTCGATGACTACGTTCTATTGGAGCATGTTGTAAGCGACAACGACTCGATGACTTACTCAGCCAAGCACATTGGCGACGGGCGGCCGTACCATCTCAGCGTGACGGCTGGTGCGTACCCGCTGCAATTCGAGGTGGAACCGGTAACGACGTAATTGCGCCCCGCCGCCGGCGAGCAAGTCTGCTCGCGGCTAGGGCCGTCGCAGTACGACAATCGCCCGCCGCGCTGCTCACATCGACAATCTCACATCAAACATCTCACATCGACGCGTCATGCCGATTCAACCCCGCACTCTGCAAGGATTCCGCGACTACCTCCCCGCCACGGCGATGCCGCGGGAGTGGATTGTCGATACCGCCAAGCGGGTCTATCGCTCGTACGGGTTTCGCCCCATTGATACCCCTGCGTTGGAGTACCTGGAGATCCTCACCGGCAAGGGCTCCGACGAAACCGACAAGCAGCTCTACAGCTTCCAGGATCAGGGCGGCCGCGACGTGGGGCTGCGGTTTGATCTCACCGTGCCGCTGGCACGGTTCGTGGCTCAGCACGCCCAGGAGGTCGGCCTGCCGTTCAAGCGGTATCACATCGCCACGGTGTGGCGCGGCGAGCGTCCCCAGGCGGGCCGTTACCGCGAGTTCATGCAGTGCGACTTCGACACCGTCGGCACGACGGCGCTGACGGCCGACATCGAGATGGTGCTGGTCGTGTGCGATCTGATGACGGCGCTGGGGATCGACGCCTTCACCGTCCGGGTGAATCACCGCGCGGTGCTCAACGGCCTGCTCGACAAGCTGGGCCTCGCGGGCAAGAGCGCCGCGGTGCTGCGGGCGCTCGACAAGTTGGGCAAGATCGGCCCCGACGGCGTCACCGCCGAGCTGGCCAACACGGCCGAGACGACCGCCGAGCAAACCGCCGCGCTGCTGGCGCTGGCCGGGCTGGAGGGGGACAACGACGCGATCCTCGCCGAACTCAAAACCCTGGTCGCCGGCAACACGACGGGCGAGCGCGGCGTGAGCGAGCTACACGAGTTGCTCACCGCGGTTGCTGCGGCAGGCGTTGCCGCGGGGCGCGTGCGGCTCGACCCGTCGATCGCCCGGGGGCTCGACTACTACACCGGCGTGGTCATCGAAACGCAGCTCGACGAACTGCCGGACTTCGGCAGCGTCGCCAGCGGCGGCCGATACGACAACCTGGCGTCGACCTTTACGAAGCAAGAGCTGCCGGGAGTGGGCGCCTCGCTGGGGCTCGATCGCCTGCTGGCGGCACTGGAAAAGCTCGATCGCCTTCCGGCAGTCAGCACGCCGGCCGACGCGCTGGTCTGCCTGTTCGACGCGGAGCGCCGCGACGCGTACCTCGCCCTGGCCGCCCAGCTGCGCGCCGCCGGCGTTGGCGTCGAGGTGTACCCCGAGGCGAAGAAACTCGGCAAACAACTGCAGTACGCCAACAAGCAAGGTTTCGCCGCCGCGGTCATCATCGGCGGTAACGAGTTCGACGGCGGCGAAGCGCAAGTGAAACACCTGGCCACGGGCGACAGCGCCACGGTCCCCTACGACGGCCGCGACGCCGGGGCCATTGCCGCAGAGATCCGCACGGCGCGCGACGCCGAGTAGCGAACACGGAATTCGCCGATCGGCAGGAGCCTCGTCCTCCCGGGGGCGCGTCCTCAGTGGTTTGCGCTGGCGCCCCGACCGTCGCATCTGTTCTTGCGCCTGCTGTGCCTGTCCGGGGTCGTTGCCAGCGGTGAGTGACATTCTGTTGTCACCCCGCCACGGCTTGATTGCCGGTCGGCGACGCACCGCGTCCGCCTACAATACAGGTCGCCGCATTCCGCCCGTCGCCTCAGCCCCGCCCCCCGGCCACTCGCGATGCTTCGCCGCAACCACTACGAAACGGCCTTCGCCGCCTATCTGCAGGCGATTTGCGTGCCGTATGTGGCGGTGAACGAGCAACGGCGCAGTCAGTCGCCGTGGGGATCGCTCAAGAGCGTCGATTTCGTGGTCACCCCGGCCGACGCCCAGACGCTGCTGGTCGACGTGAAGGGCCGGCAGTTTCCCAGCGGCGCCCGGCACAAGCAGTACTGGCGCAACTGGACCACCTGGGACGATCTGCGGAGCTTGGCCCGCTGGCAGGACCAGTTTGGTCCGCAGGCCTTGGCGCTGCTGGGGTTCGTGTACGAGGTGACCGGCGAGCGGGCCCCGCTGCCGGCGGAGGAGCTGTTCGCCTTTCGCGACCGGCGGTACGCCATGCTGGCCGTGCCGGTGGCCGACTATGTGCGGTTCGCCCGTACGCTGTCGCCCAAATGGCAGACCGTGTCGCTCCCCACGGCCCGCTTTCGCGAAGCGGCCCGTCCGTTGACCGAGTGGCTGCCGACGGGCGCGTTGCCGCTGCGACCGGCCGCGGCGCTTGGCACGGCGGCGGCGGGGAACTAGGCTGGGGGAGTGTTGGATGTGGGATGTTCGATTGTTGATGTGGCGTGAGTCCACAGCTCGCGCGTGCTTCCACCACATCAGCAATCACACATCAAACATCTGACATCGCCCGACCCACCGCGTCGCCAACCGTTGACGCGAACCCCGCGGAGCCACCCCCATGAAGTGGGCCATCGTCCTGTTGTGCGTCATCCTCGGATCGCTCGGCGCATTGCGCCCCAGCGGCCGCAAGAAGGATTTCCGGCGACCCGTCGAGGACTGATTCGACGCATTCTTGCGCCAAGGCAGCGGGTCGGTCCGCGCAAATCGGCGGTCCGTCGCGTTGGCCCGCGGTCTGCTCGTCCGGCGGTCGAGTGCTCGCTTACCGCCGAGCATCCGCTCAAGCTGCGTGCTTGCCGGTCGCGGCGGCCTCGCCAGCGGCGAACTGCGCCAGCGCGGCAATCACCGCCTCCTGCTCGGCGGCCGTCATCTCGCCATAGATTGGCAAGCTGAGCACCTCGCGGGCTGCCCGTTCCGACTCGGGAAGATCGCCCTCACCGTAGCCGAGCGCGGCGAAGCACTCCTGCAGGTGCAGCGGAATTGGATAGTAGATCGCGGCGCCAATCTTGCGATCGGCGAGGAGCTTCTGCAGCGCGTCGCGGCGGCGGCTCGTGCCGTCGTCGCTGGGGACGCGCACGGTGTACTGGTTCCACACGCTGCGGCAACCCTCGGCCACCGTCGGCAGTTCAATCGCGGGTGCGAAGTCAAACCGATCGCCAGCCGCTTCGTACCGCTCGGCGTTGGCCTGCCGCCCCAGCGCCCAGGCGTCGAGTCGTTTGAGCTTCACGCTGAGCACGGCGGCCTGCAGCGAATCGAGCCGACTGTTCATGCCGACGACGTGGTGATGGTAGCGCGGATGCTGGCCGTGATCGCGGAGGATGCGCAGCCGCTCGGCCAGGTCGCCGTCATCGGTGGTCACGACGCCGCCGTCCCCGCAGCCGCCCAGATTCTTGGTGGGGTAGAACGAGAATGCACCGCACCAACCGAGCGCGCCGGCCCGCAGATCGCCGTACTCGGCGCCAATCGCCTGGGCGGCGTCTTCGATCAACGGCACCTTGCCTGCCGCCGCGGTCAGCGCCGCCATGTCGGCGCATTGGCCGAACAGGTGCACCGGGATGATGGCCTTGGTCCGCCGCGTCATTTTGCGGGCCACGTCGGCCGGATCGATGTTGAAGGTCTCGGGGAGGATATCAGCAAACACCGGCGTGGCGCCCAAACGGGCAACCGCGCCGGCGGTGGCGAAGAACGTGAAGCTGGGGATGATCACCTCGTCCCCCGGGCCGATTTCCAGGGCCATCAGTGGCAGGATCAGCGCGTCGCTGCCCGAGGCGCACCCCACGGCGTGCCCGACGCCGCAGTAATCGGCGATCTCTTGTTCAAACTGCCGGCAGGCCGGCCCGTGGACGAACGCCCCCGAGCGACACACGTCGGCGATGGCCGCCTCCATGTCAGCGAGCAGCGGGGCGTTTTGCCGGGTCACGTCGAGCATCGGCACAGGCAGCGATTGCGTGGGGCTGGTCATCGTTGGTGGGCGCCTTGGGGGGCGCGAAGAGTGGAAGGGGGACCCGCGGCGGAATCTGGGCCGCCAGCGGCGCGGAGAGTACGACTCCGCAGAAATCGGGTCAAGTCCGCGCGGCGACGCTTAGCAAACGCGGCAAAAGCCACCGCAACCACTGCTGGCACGGCAAAACGCGCCCTGGGGCGATGAAGATTTGCCGATCTGCCGTGTCGCGACTTGCACGGAGCCGCACGACCCCGGATACTGAACGCCCGTTCCGTTATTGGTTGCCGCCCCCGCAGCGGCGGCATTCCGAATTTCTCACTTTTTGGAGGACTCGCTATGTCCCGCTCGCTCCGTTGGCTCGCCGTCGCGTTGGTCGCCACGACCGCCACGATTGCCATCGCTCAAACCGGAATGTTCCCGCCAACGCCCGCCCACAGGCAAATGGCGCGGGAGGCTGGCGTGTGGGAGGCTGACGTGAAGATGTGGATGGCGCCCGAGGACGTTCCCATGTCGAGCCAGGCGGTCGAAACCAACGAGATGTTGGGGGACTACTGGCTGGAAAGCAAATTTGAAGGCGAGTTCGGCGGCCAAAAGTTCGTCGGCAAGGGAATGACCGGTTACGATCCCGCGGCGAAGAAATTCGTGGGCACTTGGTGCGATACGATGACCCCGTACCTGACCACGACCGAAGGCGATTACGACGTCGAAACCCACACGTTGACCATGATGGGCGCGTCCCGCGACCCGGCTACCGGCGAAATGACCAAGAGCAAGATCACCACCAAGTACGTCGATGACGACGCCAAGGTGATGACCATGTACGGCCCCGTACCCGACGAAGACGGCCAATGGTGGAAGATGATGGAAATCACCTACAAGCGCAAGAAATAGCAGAAAGCCGCGACCGGCGGTCGCGCATGCGGCGTCAACCGGGCGACCGGGGACGACCAACGGGATCCCCCAGGCATGCAAGTCTCGGCTGTGCTGTCGCGGAGGTCTCGCTGCGCTCGTCTCCGGCTGCCTTCGTCAAGATCATCGTAATGGCAACAGCGGCACGTCGTCTTTGTTCTCGTCGATGAATTTGCCGATCGCGGTCTGCTGGTTGGCGAGCGTCTTTTCAACCGACGCCTTCACGCGCCGATCGGCGATGCCGTGCGCCCACCAGGGCGCGGTGGTGACGATCTCCTGCCGCAGCGACAATTCGACCAGCGTCTCGTCTGCTTCGTCCGGGGCGCGGCGGAACGTCGTCCGCATCGCGTAGTCCTTGAGCCGCTCGGTTCCCTTGGCCAACTTCACCTTCGAGTCCAACTCGTCGACCGTAATCACGACGACCTGGTCCAGCTCGATCTGCTGATGGCCGATGTAGTCGTCCAGCGTCTTGACGGTGAGCGTGCCGTCGAGTTCCAGGCGCCAATCGGCGTTGAGGATTTCCTTGGGGTCGATCTCGGCGCCCAGGTCGCTCCATTTCTGACTCACAAATTCGCTGTCGCCCCCCATCGTGATGATCTGCTTCGCCCCGTCCTTGCGAACGAGGATCTTGCGCACCACGGTGAAATTGTGCGGCAACGTAAACGACAGCTCGGCCTCTTGCTCGGTCGGATATTGCCCCGGAAAGACCAGCCCCGCGACGAGGGCGAGCACCACCAGGGCGACGACGACGGCAAGTATGCGCAATGGCGTAGATTTCAACACAGGCGGGTCCCGGCAGGTTCCAACGGGCTAGGAGGGGCGATGGCCGCGAACTGCGGCATTTTCAGTGTAGCTTTTCGCCCTCCCGCTCGCGACCAAGCGGGCGAGTTGCCTCGCCCCATATCCGGCGATTAAGATTTAGGTTTGGCGAAATCGCTCTCGCGACGGCAACTCACCGGACGCGTTTGCGGCTCGACTTGGCGGCCCATCTGCGATCAAGAGGCACTCTCGTGGCATTTGACACATTGCGAAGTTCCCGGTTGGCGACGGCGGCCTTCGCCGGATTGATTCTGCTGTCGGCTCGGATCGCCGTCGCGTCCGAACTGTCCGACCGCGTCGCCGAGCTGCGCGGCCGGATGACCGTCGACGACGCCGGCAACGCGATCGACGTGAACTTCATGGACGTGAAGGCCGAGGCAGGCGACGTGGCGTTGGCGCTGGCCGAGCCGACGCTGAAGTCGCTCACGCTGTGGGGCGCCCAGATCGGAGACGCCGTGATCTCCCAACTTCCCGCTGGTAAAAACTTGGAAACGCTCGTGCTGGAAAACACATCGGTGACCAACGAGGGGCTGGCGCCTCTGGCCCAGTTGCCGAAACTCAAGTCGCTCAACTTGCACCGTTCGGCGCAGCTCACCAACGACGCCCTCGACCAGGTGGCCAAGTGCGAGAACCTTGCCTATTTCATGGCGCCGTACACCAAGTTCGGCGACGAGGGGGTCGCCAAGCTGGCCCCGCTCAAGAAGTTGCGACTGCTCGACCTGCGCGGCTGCACCGTGTCGGACGACGCGCTGGCGATCGTCGACGAACTGCCGGGGCTGGTGAGTCTCAAGCTGCGCAGCCCCGCGCTCTCCGACAAGGCGCTGGCCCACCTGGCCGACAAGACCAAGCTGCGGGGACTGCACCTGGAAGACGCCCGACTCTCGGAGGACGGCATGAGTCAGCTCAGCGAACTCACCGCCCTGGACGACCTCAATCTGCTGCGAGTGCCGATCGGCAACGAAGGGCTCGCCCCGCTGGCGGGCATGACCAAGATGCGGCAGTTGAACCTGCGCGGCACGTTCGTCTCAGACGACGGCCTGCAATATCTGGCGGACATGCCGGAGCTGTTCAAACTCGACCTCAGCGAAACGGAAGTCGAGGGGCCCGGCCTGGAGTATGTGGCCAAGTTACCGAAGATGCGGTGGCTGAATTTGTGGGCCACCTACGCCGACGACGCAGCGCTCGATCACATCGCCCAGATGAAGACGCTGGAGTATCTCAATCTCGACGGCACGATGATCACCGACGCGGGGCTGGAGAAGCTCGCGGGGCTGTCGAAGCTCAAGACGTTGAGCCTGTCGCAAACGTCGATCTCCCCCGCAGCGATCGCCAAACTGAAGGCCGCCCTCCCTGGGCTGAGCGTGAAGCAATAGGCCCGCGGCCGACGCGGCGCCTACAACATGTTGAATCGCAGATCGTAGAAGCCGACCGATTTGACCGGTTGGCCCTCTAGCGATTCGTTCATCACGTCGGCGATGCAGGTGCGCAGCGTCTTGAGATCAGGGTCCTGCAGTTCGGAGAACGTGAGGCCGCGAACCGCCACGAGCATGCTGTTGCGCACTTCCGCTCGGTCGCGCTCGATCCCCTTCTGGACTTCCTCCAGATCGCGATTGGCCACCTGACCGAAGGCGTGAAACTGCACCACGCCTCCCCCATTGGCGATATCGCGACCCGGCAGCGTGATCCGGTAAACGCCCAAGTCGACGTCTTCCAGCCGCAGCCGGGCCGATTCGGCGATCTTAGCCTGAGTGAGCGCTTCGACGTTGTAACAACCGGCAAGCGTCGTCGCGGCCAGGAGCGCCGCGGCGCCGAAACGTAGGGCTCTTCCTGCGCTGTCGGGTATTGCCGTCATAATCGTCATTTTCGTACGTACGTTCGGCAGACCCGCGCAGCCCGTTGCTGAATGGTTGCAATATCCGCCGCTCCTCAAGCGTAGCTTGTCTCGCCAGGGGGCGAGGGCGACCTATGCTTTTCTGCGGAGAAGTTGCGCGTTGCAACTCCGCGCCTGCGCCCCGAACTTTCAGGACAATCGCTTCCACCGCGCGTCATGAACTGCAGTACGCCAATCCCTGGGTTCCGTTCGCTGGCGCGCTGCCTGCTAGCGCTCGCCTGCGCCGCCGCGGGGGGGTGCCACTCGTCGGACGAGGAAAAGCTCAGCTCCTACTTGGAAGAATTGGAGTTCGAAGCGCCGCTCGAATCGGCAACGTGCATTCCGGTGGGCGAGTTCCGCGTGCCGTTGGCGATCCGTTTGAGCGACGATCCGCGCGAGCCCCCCACATGGATGCGCATCAGCTTTCTGCTGTTCGCCGAGGTCAACCCCAAGGACCGTTCAGCCGTAGAAGACGCGCTGCAGAGGTACAATGGCCCGCTGCGCGACGCGGTGCTCCGCGTCTGTCGTCGCACCGGGCCCGACGAACTGAGCGATCCGCGGCTGTCGGCGATGAAGGCTCGCCTGGCCGACGCCGCCAAACCGTTGTTGGGCGAGCACCGAGTGCGACAATTCATCATCGACAAGTACGTGAGCGAATCGCTGTGAGCACTCAACATGCAATGTTCGGCGGGCCGACGCCGACCGTCGTCCGACGGTTGGTCTGCGCAGCGCTTGTCTGCGCCGCCATGGCGACGCCTGCCAGCGCCGCCGAGGAACCTGCGGTCGCCGACGCCGAAGCCGCCGGAGCGACGCCAGCTGCGGTTGAAAAGAAGCCGTTCGCACTCGAACTAGGCGACTTCCACGTGCGCGATTGGCGCCCGACGCGCAACGAGACTCCCGATCTTCGTTTTTCTGTCGTCGTCGTCTTTGCCGCCGAGACGCCGGATCTGGTGCGGCAGCGACTGGAGCACTGGGTCAACCGGCTGCGCGACCAGACGATTGTCGCGGTACGCCTCGTCGAAGCCAAAGACTTCGCCGAACCTGATCTCCAGCAGATGAAGCGGCTCATCCAAGTGCGCATCAGCCGTCTGCTGCCACGACTGCCGGTCGAGGCGGTGCTGATCACCGACTTCGCACTGGGCGACGATTGACGCGCGCTACCGCGGCGCACCGCCATCGGCAGGCCGCTCGGCCAGGTCCGTGTTGGCGCCCGCCGACAAATACGCGAACAGGTCGGCCACCTCGTCCAGTGACAGCGCGTTGAGCAGCCCAGTGGGCATCGCCGAGGCATGGCTGGGGAGGATGTCCTCGATGTCCTCGTGCGGGATCGTTACCTGCTTGCCGTTGTCCAGCAGCACCACGACGCCCACGGCGCCCTGCGGCACGACCAGCCCGCCGTAACTCTTGCCGTTGGCCACGACGATTTTGCTGACGTACTGATCGGAGATAATGTGCGACGGGTAGACGATCGACTGCAGGATTTCTTTTTGCTGGAAACGCCGCGCCACGCTGGTCAGGTCCGGACCAATGGTTTCGCCGCGGGCGCCGCAGCGATGACAGTTGACGCATTGGGCCTTGGTGAACACGGCGGCGCCCCGTTCGGCGCTGCCCGACTGGCCGGGGGTGCTTTCCAGGAATGTAAGCAGCTCGTTGTAAGCCCACTTGTCCTGCCCAGCGTCGGCGGGCAGTTCCGCGGGCGGGGCGTCGGGATACTGCTGGGCGTACCACTTCTGCCACGTTGACAATCCTGCCGGCTTGCCGGCGCCGCCCGTGTTGGTCATCAACGGCCCCGCCCAATGCGCGAGCAAATCGCTCGCCGCCTGGGGACCACCGTCCTTGAGCCTCAGGCCGGCCAGTATCGCATAGCGGTACGCGGTCGCGTCCTCGGGGCGGCGTTCGACAGCCGCCAGCGACTCGAGGATCGTCTCCAGCGCCGGGCTTTCGGCCGAGCGCAACGACTCGACCAACAGCGGCCAATTCTCGCCGCTGGGGTGTTGCGTGAGACTCATCGCCGCGGCGTCGCGGTACTCGGGCTCGTTCTGGAAGACGGCCCGCACGTGGGCCTGCGAGGCGGCGTCTGGCGATGCGCCCAGCACGGCGATGATCGCGACCCGCAACCGGCGGAAGGCGTCGCCTTGTTCGCATAGCGGAGCCACGCGCGTATCGAGCGCCCGAATCTCGGCGAGCACGTCGTCGGCGGGACTCTCCGGCAGGCTCGCGAGCGCCGAAAGCGCCGACGCGGGCCACTTTTCGCCGCCGGCGATCACCTGGCGTCGCTCGTCGAGAGTGAGCTTCGCAAAGAATTCGCGGGCAAACCCCTCGACGTACGACGCGACGCTGTAACCCGCCTCCACCGTGCGCGCTTCTTCCAACACGCGCATCAGGGCGAGCTTGGAAGCGGTTGTCCAGCCTCCCTCCAACCGGGGTGCGTACGCGGCGATGTGCAGTTTTTCTTCCGCGGGCAGGTCCTTTTGCAGCTCGGCGGCGAACTTCTCAGCCGCAGCGGGCGACTGCAAGTGGACCAGCAGCCGCACGAGTTCGCGGTTCGCTTGGGCGTCCTGCGTTGGATACATCCGCGCCAGTTGCGTTTCGGCTTGCGTCGCCGCAGCGTCGTCCGGTCCCAGGTTGCCCAGGTGCAACGCCAGTTGCGCGACTCGCAACAGATCAAGCCGCTGCTCGTCGGTCAGCGTCGGCGCGGCGTCCAGTTGGCGCATGGCCAGTCGCAGCACCGCCCGGCAGGTTGCCGGGGGATGATCGGCGCCCAACAGTGCGGTCACGCCGTAGGCGAACGGTCGGGGCCGGGTCTCGCGCAACACGGTTGGCGCCCACGACCGGACCGGCAATTGTTGCAGGGCCCGCATCGCCGCAAACCGCACAAAGCGGTCGTCGTCGTTCAAGAGCGGCGCCAGCGCGGTCGCCTCCGGCAGCGGACCGCCGCGCACCAGCGACTCGCACGCCGTACGCCGGACCAGCGCATCGGAATCGCCCAGCAGCGAGACCAGCGCCCCGCGCGTCGCCGGGGTTGTGCTGCCGTACATTTGTCGCGCCGCCCGAGCCCGCATCAACGGTTGTTGATCGGCGGCCAGCGACAACAGCAAACCCTCGGTCGGTCGCGGGCCGAAAAACACCATCAAGTCGAGCGCGCGAATCCGATCGCGCGTTGGTCGCCGGGCGTCACCCGCCACC
The DNA here is from genome assembly GCA_020427145.1 of Planctomycetales bacterium. Taxonomy (GTDB): domain Bacteria; phylum Planctomycetota; class Planctomycetia; order Pirellulales; family Lacipirellulaceae. Next base: position 20,642 of record JAGQOU010000121.1, read on the forward strand.
GCGACGAGCTTGGGTCCCCAGTCGCCTCCGGCGGCTCGTTTGAATCTGGCAATGTTCGCCCGCGCCCAATCGGCGTCGAGCTGCGGCTGCGCAATCGCCTGCTCGACGGGCGAGTCGGAAGCAATTGCTGCTGCTTCCGGCGGCGCCGTAGTGGCTCGCACGCGGTACACGCCGCCATCGGTGCCGCGTCCGCCCGTGCAGAAATACAATGCCCCGTCGGGGCCCACGGCGCAGTCGGTGGCGTTCAGCGGTCGGCCTTCCAGAAACGGTTCGCCGACGGCCTTGAACGTGGCGCCTTCGCGCTGGAACTTCACGGCGTAAATGTGGCCGGTGCCCCAATCGCAAGCGAACATCGCGCCCCGATAGCCCGCGGGAAACGCGGTGTGATCGTAAAACTCCAACCCCGTGGGCGAACCGGCGCCCGCGTTCCACGCCGGCGGCAGACTGTCGAGATAGTACTCAGGCCACTTCGACCACCCGCTGCGCCAACCCATCTCGGCGCCGGCGATCACGTGGTTCACGCGCGTCGGGCGGTACCACGGCGCGCCGCGGTCCCACTCCATGTCGGCGTCGTAGGCAAACAGTTCGCCGTCGGGGCTAAACGCAAAGTCGTACGAGTTGCGCAGGCCGCCGGCCACCGTTTCCACAAAGCTGCCGTTGGCGTCAGTGCGAATCACCGTGCCGCCGGGGGCCGGGATGCCCACCGCGTGCCCGCGCGGGTCCTCGTGCTTCGGCTGCACGAGGTCGCCCTCGTACCAGTCGCGATAGGGACTGCGCGGCGTGGGGTCGCCCGCCGCGCGCGCGTAGTCGCCCAAGATCACATAGATGAGACCGTCGGGTCCCAGTCGCACGGCGTGAGCGCCATGCTCGCCGCGGCTGCCGAGGAAATCGATCAGCTTGACCACCTCGTCGGCCGTGCCGTCGCGATTGGTGTCGCGCAAGCGGTACAGGGCCGGCCCCTCCGGCCCGCTCCCCACCGCAAAGACGCGCGATCCCAACGCGAGGATGCCTTGCACGTTCTCCAGCTTGTCGCAGTATGTGGTGACTTCTTCGGGCACGCCGTTGCCGTCGCGATCGACGAGCCGCAGCAAATGGCCTCCCTCGCGCGACACGAGGATGTTGCCGGCCGCGTCAAAGGTCATTGCGATCAGCGAGCCAACCTCCTCGTCGCGGGCTAGTCGTTCGATTTCGAAACCTTCGTCGATGATGAACCGGGCGCCCCGATCGGCGGAGACGACTTCGTTGCCCCAGGGGAGGGTCGCCCCGAGTTGGCCATAACTTTGCGCGGTCACCCAGTCGGCGTCGGGAAACTCGGCCAGGTTCCAGTTGGCAAACAGTCGCACGCTGGTCCGCCAGGAGTCGTCGGTCGGCACGTTGTCCCAAGCGCCGCTGCGATCCTTAATGACCAACTGTCCGGCCAACCCCGCGGCGCCGGCTTCCATGTTCGACACTTTCACGGCGACGACGTTGATGCCGGGGCGAAGCAGCTTGGACACGTCCCACTGCTGCATTTTCCGCCAATCGGCTCCGCTGCCGACGGGCTGCCCGTTGACGAACGCTTCGAATTTGTTGTCGCCGGTCAGCGCCAATTGTCCCCCTTCCGGGGCGGTCATCCGAAACGATTTGCGAAAGTAACAGTCCCCCGCAGGCGCGGCGCCCTTGTCGTGTGCGGGCGACCAGATCCACTGGGCTTCGGCCGCACAGGCGGCGTGCGCGTCAATGAGAAATAGGCAGCAAACTGCCGCGGCCAGCGCGCACCCTGCGCGCCGCCAAGACCAGCTGAGAGTCAGCATGACGAGCCTCATTTACCTTCCATGGCCGGGCAATTCTCACCCCTGAGTCCGGCAGCATAGCAGGCGACCGCAAAAGCGACCAACAGCGGTCGCCGAGCGGCGCCAGCGGCGAATGGGCTGGCAGCCTGGCCTTGCACTGTCATTGACCCTCGTCGCGAAACTGAGATAGGATCATTTGGCCGCTGGCTGCTTTGCCCAAACGCCAATGTCTCGCCAGTTTCGCATCGCTGCCGCGAGCTGGTCGTATCACTAGCTTTCCCCGCAATAGCCAACTGCATGTCATTCTCACCGCGGCCGCCCGCTCGTCTGCTAGCAACTCCTCCCGTGTGGATTGTGGCCCTCGTCCTGGTCGTGGCAGGGTGCTCGCGCAGCGAGCCGGTCGCCCAGCCCGAAGAAGAGGGCGCCGCGGGGGCAGAATCGGAATCGACCGACGAGCCCTTCAAGTTGGGCAACGCGGTCGAACCGTTCGATCCGCCCTCGCGGGACGAGTTGGAACAAGTCGAGTGGATCGACCGCCCCGTGATCGCCAGCGACGCCTCGCTCCGCGCCGCCAAGGAGGCCTCCGGCCCGCCCGAAATCACCGCCGCCGAAGCGCTAAAGATGCATAACGACTCGGCCGAGGACAACCGCAAGATCCTCGGGGCGCTGAGCCAACTGGCCCCCGAAGACGGCGCGGGGGTCGACTACGATGCCACGATCGTGCGGCACGTGACCGGCGACATCGGCTCGACCAATCCTCTGTTCGCCAGCTCGGTTACCGACGCCGAACTGGGGGATCTGACGAGTTTCTCGCCGCTGAGTTTCGACCAGAACCTCGAATACTTCGGACCAGCCGAGCGCATCGTATCCTGGCAGTCGAGCGCCGATGGCACGATGGATCGTATCGTGTTGCGCGACGACCTCGTCTGGTCGGACGGCAAGCCGCTGACCGCGCACGACATCGAGTTCACGTTCCGAGCGATCATGACCGATCATCCGCTGTTGGTGATTCCCGCAGTGCGCAGCGACGTGGAACACCTCAAGGCGGTCGTGGCGTACGACGATCAAACGGTCGTCTACTTTCACAAGGAACCCACCGCGGTAGCATACAAAAACGTGTTGTTCCCGGTGCTGCCGAAACACGTGTACGAGAAGACGCTTCCGGAGGACCCGTCGATGCGCCGCAGCGCTGCGCATTCCGATCTGGAAGATCACCCTGTCAGTTGCGGGCCCTACGAACTGACCAAGCGGAAGAAGGGGGAGGAATTCGTCGTCCGCCGCCGCGAAAGTTGGTATATGCACGACGGGCGCCAAGTGCGGCCCAAGCCCTACTTCGCCGAGGTGCGGGTCAAGATCATCGAAGACGCCAACACCGCGCTGCTCGCGCTGCGCGAAGGAGACATCCACTCGATGGAGTTGCGAGCCGAGCAGTGGACCTCGCAAACCAACGACGAGCGGTTTTATCGCCTCAACACCAAAGTGTACGGCACGGAGTGGACCGAATTTCACTTCGTATGGAACCAGCAGACCCCGTATTTCAAGGACAGTCGCGTGCGCTGGGCGATGACCTACGCGTTCGACTACAACGAGTTGCTCAACGTGATTTGTCGCGGCCTGTACGAGCAAAGCGTCGGCACGTACCACCCCGCGTCGTGGATGTTCCCCCACGACGGCCCGGAGCCCGTCAAGCAGGATCTGCAGCGCGCCAAGGCGCTGCTGGACGAGGCGGGATGGATCGACAGCGACGGCGACGGGTTTCGGGACAAGGAAGTCGAGTTCGAAATCAAGGAGGAGGTCGACGGGGAAACCAAAACGAGGATCGTGCGCCGTCGCATCCCCTTTGAGTTCGTGCTGATGACCTATTCCAGCGAGTCGGGCATCCAGGCGGCCACTCTGATGAAGGAATGCCTGGACCGCATCGGCGTGATCTGCCACGTCAAGCCGACGGAATTCGCGGCCATGCAGGAGGCGAATCTAGAGAAGAGTTTCGACGCCTGCATGGGAGGCTGGGGCGCGGGCGCCGACCCCGACACCAACGTGAACATTTTCGGAACCGGCGCCACCCGCAACTACGGCAGCTATTCCAATTCTGAAGTCGACCGCCTGTTCGTCGAGGGCCGCAAGGAGTTCGACCCCGAAAAGCGCGCCGCCATTTACGGCAGGATTCACAACCTGATGTGGGAGGATCAACCTTACACTTGGTTGTTCTATCGCTCGGGGTTCTTTGCGTTCAACAAACGCCTGCGCGGCTACAACTACAGCCCGCGCGGCCCGCTGAGCTACAGTCCCGGTTTCGAAGCGATCTACGCCACCGGCGCCTTGCCGTGAGGCGCCGACCGTTGCGCCCCCGCGAATCGCTCCGCTCGCCGCACCCTGACACACCGAACGTTGAGAGCCCTCTCCCATGACCGCTTACATCATCCGCCGCCTGGGCGTCGGGCTGATCACCCTGCTGCTGATCACCTGCCTGATCTACGGCTTGCTGCGAGCCATGCCGGGTTCGCCAATCGCCGCGGATCAGGCGAACGTCAATCCCAGCAAACAAATCAGCAAACAGGCGCTCGATCAGTACAAACGACTCTACGGACTCGACAAGCCGTGGTACATGGCTTACGCGACCTGGCTCGGCAACCTCGCGCAATTCGACTTGGGGCGATCGTTCAAACAGAACAATCGCCCCGTGTTCAGCCTGATCTTGGAGCGCATGCCCGCGACGCTGCTGCTGTCGGTCACCTCGCTCGTGTTGACCTACCTGCTATCGATCCCGCTGGGGTTGTGGGCCACGGCCCACGACGGCACGGTTGCCGAACGGGGCGTCAGCGTGCTGTTGTACATGTTGTATTCGCTCCCCTCGTTTGTCGCGGCGCTTTACCTGCAACTGTTGTTCTACGTCAAACTAGGCTGGTTGCCGCTGTTCGGCATGACCTCCGACGGATTCGGCGAAATGTCGTTGCCCGGGCAGGCCTGGGACCTGCTGAAACACTCGATCTTGCCGATCGCCTGTTTCACCTACGTCAGTCTGGCGTACTACTCCCGTTTCGTGCGAGCCAATATGCAGGAAGTGGTGCGGCAAGACTATATTCGCACGGCCAAGGCCTACGGGATCGGGCCCCGGCGCATCCTCTGGCACCACGCGTTTCGCAACACGCTGATCCCGATGGTCACGCTGCTGGGGCTCACGCTGCCGAGCCTGCTCAGCGGCGCGGTGATCCTGGAGAGAATTTTCGTCTGGCCCGGCATGGGCAGCCTGTTTCTCGATTCGATTCGTACGCACGATTACAACGTCGTGATGGGTCTGACGCTGATGTTCAGCGTGCTGACTCTCGCCGGACAACTGCTGGCCGACATTTTGTACGCGGTCGTCGACCCGCGCGTGAGCTACAGCTAACGCGAGAATATCCCTTGACCCCGTTGCAATGATGAATTGACAAATCCCTCGGGCCTCGCGCGGTCATGAACGCCTCGTGCTTGGTCGCCAACAAACACGCTGCTGATTCTCGATGACGAAGACTTCAACCATTTCGCCCCCCAAGTCCTCTGGTTTCTGGCGCGAGGCGTGGCATCGATATCGCAAACGTCGGCTCAGCATGCTGGCGCTGGCGTTCGTGGGCATGCTCGCCGTCGTGGCGATTGCCGCGCCGATGATCGCTGGCACCAAGCCGATCGTCTGCCGGTTCCAGGGCCACATTTATTTCCCGTGCCTCGGCTACTACAACCCGAGTTGGGAGAACCCGATCTTTCGCGCGGCTGACGTCTACCCCGACTATGCCGCCAAGCTCAAGCAGGCGGACCCCGACAGTTGGGCGGTGTACCCGCTGGTGTTCCAGGATCCGTATCACCGCGTTCGCGCCGACGAATGGCCCGGGCGCCCCGGCAATCCCTGGGGCAGTGAAGGGACCCCCAGCGCGCAGAACTACTTTGGCACGACCAACGTCGGGTACGACGTGTTCGCTCAAATGGTTCACGGCACGCAGATCGCCATGAGCGTGGGATTCGTGTCCATGGGCATTGCGGCGCTGATCGGCATCACCGTGGGCGCCCTGGCCGGTTACTTCGGCGGGTGGGTCGACATACTGCTCAGTCGGCTGATCGAAGTGGTCATGTGCGTCCCCACGCTCGTGCTGATCCTGGTACTGGTCGCCTTCTTGGACAATGTGACCAACTGGCACCTGATGGCGGTGATCGGCTGCGTCAGCTGGACGGGCATCGCCCGACTCACCCGCGCCGAATTCCTCAAGCTCAAGCAGATGGAGTTCGTCGCGGCGGCTCGGGCCGTGGGCGCTTCGCCGCTGCGGATTATGTTCCGCCACATGCTCCGCAATGCGCTGGCGCCGGTGCTCGTGCCGATTAGCTTCGGCATCGCCTCGGCAATTCTGGTTGAAGCCAGCCTCAGCTTTCTTGGCTTCGGCGCCTCGCCCCCCAACCCCAGTTGGGGCACGCTGCTGCACGCCGGCCAGAACGACATCGAAAAAATGTGGTGGCTGATCGTCTTCCCCGGCGTGGCCATCTTCCTCACCGTGTTGGCCTACAACCTCATCGGCGAAGGCCTGCAAGAAGCCACCGACCCGCGACTGAGGCAGGACAGCCATTAAATGAAATGACGAAGACGGAATGACGAATGCGATGCAGGCGTCAAACTCGTTTCGTCATTCGACATTCGACACTCGGATTTCGAAATACACGCCAAGCTGCAACACCCTTACAACTGACAGCCGCCCATGCCTGCTGTGATTGAAGTCACCGACCTGCACACCCACTTTCACACTGACGAGGGCGTCATCCGCGCGGTGGACGGAGTCGACTTTCGCGTCGACGCCGGGCGCACCCTGGGCATCGTTGGCGAGAGCGGCTCGGGCAAGAGCGTTACCTCGCTGTCGATCATGCGACTGTTGGCCTCCTCCGCCAAGATCGAGAAGGGCACGATCGCTCTGCTCGGCAAAGACCTGGTCGGCCTGCCCGAACCGCAGATGCGCGACATCCGCGGCAAAGACGTCAGCATGATCTTCCAGGAGCCGATGA
>JAGQOU010000122.1 GCA_020427145.1 Planctomycetales bacterium
TCGTAGTCGGCCCACAGGCCGCCCATCGAGTAGTGAACCGCCGGGAAGATCTTCATCGGTTCGTCGCGCGGGTCGACGCCCTGGAACTTCTCGTAGATGTGCAGGATGCCGCCCAGCTTGCGATCAAGCTCGGCCCGCGAAATGTGCGTCAGGTCGAGATACACGCACTGGCGGTCCGCCTCGACGCTCAAGCCGTCGTTGACGCACACGTCGAAGATCTCGCGGGTGGCGATGTCGCGCGGCACGAGGTTGCCGTACGCGGGATAGCGCTCTTCGAGGAAGTAGTAGCGCTCCGCCTCGGGGATCTGGCGCGGCGGACGGGGGTCGTGCGGCGTGCGCGGCACCCACACGCGGCCGCCTTCGCCGCGCGCCGATTCGCTCATCAGCCGGCACTTGTCGGCGCCAGGGATGGCCGTGGGATGCACCTGGATGAACTCGCCGTTGCCGTACTTGCCGCCGTAGCGGCAGACCCGCGCCGCGGCCGAGCCGGTGCAGGCCATCGACATCGTGCTGCGGCCGTAAATCAGCCCGCACCCGCCGACCGCCATCACCACCGCGTCGGCGGGGAAGGAGCGGATTTCCATGGTCACGAGGTTCTGGGCGATGGCGCCGCGGCAGCGGCCGTCGGCGTCGATCACTGGCGAGAGGAAATCCCACCCTTCGTACATGCTGACCAGCCCGTTGGCGTGCCAGCGGCGGACCTGCTCGTCCAGAGCGTACAGCAGCTGCTGCCCGGTCGTGGCGCCGGCGAACGCGGTGCGCTTGTACAACGTACCGCCGAAGCGACGCTGATCGCGGAAACCCTCGGGCGTGCGATTGAACGGCACCCCCAGCCGGTCCATCAGGTCGATGATCCGCGGCGCCCAGTCGGCCATTTCTTTGACCGGCGGCTGGTGCTGCAGAAAGTCGCCGCCGTAGACCGTGTCGTCGAAATGCTTGTACTCGTTGTCGCCCTGCTGGCGGGTGAGGGCGTTGACGCTGTTGATGCCGCCCTGGGCGCACACGCTGTGCGAGCGCTTCACGGGGGTCAGGCTCATCAGATCGACTTCGATGCCCGACTCGGCCAACTGCATCGTCGCCGCGAGCCCTGCCAACCCGCCGCCCACCACCAACACGCGCTGCTTAGCCATCAGTAAACCTGCTATCTCTTCAGAGAACTCGATCGATTACGGAACCCGCGAATGATCACCGCCCAAGCCCCCAGGGGGTCTGGCGGTCGTCAATTGTCATGGATCATCGGGATGTGGTCACGGAGGCGTCGTCGCTGCGACTCGCTTCCTCTTCGGCGTCCGCCTCGGGCGGGTCCGCCATCTTGTGCTCGTCGGGAACCACCGCGCCCGTGGCGATGTTGGCTTTCAGCAACTCGGCCTCTTCTTTTTCAACCGCCTGGAGCTTCTCGGGCGTGTCGACGGCGTCGCGCACCCCCCACAGGGCGCTCAGGCCGACCACGGCCAGCACCACGCCGAAGACCAAACAGACGTAAGAGGCTCGCTGTTGTCCCTTGGGACTGGTCCACACGCCCCAGGTGATGCCCATGGTCCAGATGCCGTTGGCCAGGTGATACACGCAGGAAAGGATGCCCACGGCGTAACCGATGGCCATGCCTGTTCCCAGCAGCGCCTCGCCGGCGGTCGACGTGGCGTTGTACGGTTTGAACTGCCCCCCTCCGAGCGGCTCGGCGACGTTGTGCATCCAAGTCGAGGAGAGGTTGAACCAGCCGTGCATCTGAAACACGTGGTACATGATGAAGAAGAACGCAATGACGCCGGTAACCCGCTGCAACGTGTAGCGGTAATTGGCGGCGTAGCGGTAGTTGTGCGTATTGGGCAGCGCCCCGGCCACGATCACCATGCCGACGATGGCGTGGAATAGCAGCGGCAGGAAGATGAATCCCCACTCCACAAACGGCAGCAGTTTGCCCAGGGAGTGGATCTTGTACACGTTGTTCTGGAACGTGGCGGCTCCGTTGAGCACGCTGGCGTTCACGCTGAGGTGAACGACCATATAGGCCCCCACCGGGATCAGTCCGCTGAGGGAGTGCAGCCGGCGGATGAGAAAGTCGTTACGAGCCAGAAACGATTGCTGAGAGCTGTCCACGGCGGGAGGATTCCGTCACTTGATTATGCGGGACGCTAAGCGTGAGAGGTGTCCAGTATAGGGGACTGCCTACCGCTCGCAAGGACGCCCCAACCGCCTCAGCCGCCGCAAGTTAAGTCGCCGCGGGCAGCGAACCGGCCCTGGCCCTGCACTGGGTCAAAACCGCACATTCGGCGAGCTCGTCAACCGAGTTGCCGGGCGCCAATTCGCGCCGACGCCTCGGCGCCCTGCGCCGCGGGCGCACCCTACTCGGGATCCGCCGCGTGGCGCTGCACCTGCTTCCAATCAAGATCCAGCGGCTGCCGTTTCACCGGCGGCAACTCGGCGGCCTCCGCTTCGACCGCCGCGATGCGCACGTCGTGGTCGGGATGGGTGCTAATCCAGGCCAGCGCGCCGGGCACGCCGCCCTGTTGGGCTTTGAGCTTTTGAAAGAACTGCCCCAAGGCAAGCGGGTCGAGCCCCGCGGCGTTCATCAACCGCACCCCCTCGGCGTCGGCTGCGGTTTCCTGCTCGCGACTGTAGCTATTGGCTGTGGCCATCCGCAGCAGCTCGACCCCGGCGGTGGCGATGCCTTCGATGTTGCCCACCACCAGGTCCACTGCCAGGGCGAGCCCCAGCGATTGGCCGACCCGCTCCAGCCCGTGCCGCAGCGTCACGTGAGCCATTTCGTGGGCCAGCACGCCGGCCAATTGGTCCGGCTCGTCGCACGCCTCGATGAGCCCCGTGAACACGACAATCTGTCCCCCTGGCAGCGCAAAGGCGTTCATCACGTCGGCGTTGATCACATGGACGCGAAAGTCGAATTGGTCGTCCGCCGCCCGCCCCGCGTTGGCCTGCTTGCCGAGCCGGGCGACGATTTTGCTGACGGCGTCGACGACCACGGGGTCGTGAATCTCCGGTCCCGGCTGATCCATGGCCGCGAACGCCTGATCGCCGATCGTGCGGTCGACGCTCACGGGCAGGGCCCGCATGGCAATCCGGGATCCGGCCAACACGCCGTAGTAGCCCACGATCAACAAGATCGCCAGCACCCCGGCGCCGACGAGCAGCCAGCCGCGGCCGCGACGGCGGTCGAGCTTGCGCTCGTGCAGCAGCCGGTCGACCTCGCCAGCGAGTCCCGAGCCGCGCGCACTGGCCAGCGCCTGCGGGAACCGTTTGTCCTCGCAAAAGATCGTGAGGCTGCGATCGGCGTTGCGGCAGAAGACCATCCGCCCGCTGGCGCCTCCCATCTCCAGGCGGCAGTCGCTGTAGCGAACGGTAAACCGCTGCCCGGTCGTAGCAAAGGCGACGACCCCCTCGGGCGCCAGCGACACCGTGGCGCCGGCGCGGCCGCCCTCGATCTCCTGAGAAAAGACGCCGCCTTGAAATTCACTCAGCGAAGACATCGGCAGCGGCTCGAAAAGCGGGCGGCAGGCTAAAGTCCCCATTATGCCCGCCGCGCCGCAGCCGAAGCAACCTCGCAGGGAGAGCGAAGCTCCGCCGAACTGGTGCGGCATGGCAAAATCGCCCGCGACGCCGACGCTGGCTCGGCAGGAGCCTCGCCCTCTCGGGAGCGTCGCGCAGCGATAGCGCAACAAGCACAAACAGCACGCTGGGCAGACCACCCTCGGCCTAGCCGAGTGCAACCGGCAGCCAGAAGGCCGCCAACAGCACCGCCGCCGCTCGCGCAGCCCAGAGGTAGCCGCACTCTCGCGGCAGTCGCGGGACGCTGCGGGCATTCATCACATGCTATCCGAGCGATCCTGCGATTCCCCGTTTGCCGGGGGCCTCGACAAGGGGCCGCGCATTTTTCCCAAGAATGCGGCGGCGGCCATCTCATGCCAGCCTTCGCGGTGGGCGCCCGCAGGCGTCTCGCGCCGGAGGCTGGACTCACGACTCTCGCAACGGTCGAATCTGCAACTCGTGCGCCGCCGGCGCAGCAGCGAAATCCTCGCGAATTCTCGCATGGGATCTCGCGGTTGCGCGGCGGAGCGTGCGATGCGGCGCGCTGCGGTGTGCGGCTCACAGCGCACAGGCGTCTTACACGGTCTCGCTGGGGGGCGTGTCCGTTGGCGCCTGGGCCGCGGCATGTTCGCGCCGGGCCAGCCGCCACGACCACAGCCACAGCACGGGCGGCGCCGCAAACCACGCAAACGCCAACCCCACGGTGTTCTCCAGGTTGACATACGTCACCGCGTAAAACGCCGCGACGCCGGCCAGCGAAATCAGCGCCCCGGCCAGCTCGTGGCGGACCGAGATTGCGTAACCCGCGAACACCACCGCGAGGACGGCCAGTTGTGCGCTGAGGCCGACCGGAAAGTGCCTCACGGGCAGCCCTTCGACCGCCACCAGGACCAGCCACATGGCAAACAACATGCCTGCCACGGCACGCGCCAACCAACGGTAGGTGCAGCAGCAGTTCGGACGAAATGCGGGGATAGCGTTCATACCAAAAGCCTGTGAAACTTGGGCCGCGTACGCGGCGGATCAGGGACCGAGCCGCGCGCCGCCGGCGGCTCAACCCGACGATGGAGCAAGTTGCGTGCCGCGTGGATCTCGCCCGGCAATTGCCGTTCTCTCGGCCGGTTGCCGGGCCCCTGCCGCCCCGCAGTGTGCCGGGGTGCGTGATAGCACTGTGCGACCGCACACCGGTGGCGGCGGGCGCCCTTTGACCCGCTCCGCTGCGGGCTTTAGAACAGAGGCGAAGATTCGCCTGCCGCGGCGACGGGCCCTCCCGCAGCCGCGCCGCAATGACCTGCCGCACACCTACCGTCCCGCCTGTCTCGCTTGAAGGAACCTCCCCATGAAACGTGTGTTTGCCGCTTGCCTGTTGTTGATTGCCGTTGTCGTGCCGGTCGCGTACGTCGCCGCCCATTGCGAGGTCCCCTGCGGCATCTATGACGACGATCGCCGCTTTGTCGATATGCACGAGGACTACGAAACGATCGCCAAGGCCAGCGCCGAGATTGCCGCGTTGGCCAGCAAGACCGACGCCCTCTCGAAGAATCAGCTGACCCGCTGGGTGATGACCAAAGAGGACCACGCGACCAAGCTGCAGCACACGATCGCCCAGTATTTCATGACGCAGCGAATCAAGGCCGACGACCCCCAGTACGTCGACAAACTGACCACCGCCCACAAGGTGATGGTTGCCGCCATGAAGTGCAAGCAAACAGTCGACGAGTCGAGCGCCGATGCACTGCATGAGGCGATCGACGCATTCCAGGAGTCCTACACGGGCTCCGCGGCCCACTGACGCGTCAGCGTCCACCGCCGATTCTGAAGTTCAAACGCACGTCGCAGCCGCGGTCGGCAGACCGCGGCTGCGGCGTTTTTTCGTAGGACATTCCCAGTGCGCCGCGGCTGCGACTCCGTTGGCTTCCGGGCTTTGTCCCCAACGGGGGTACGAGTCTCCGGCGAGCGAGAACTTAGCGGCGTCTCCCGGGCTCGGCAGAGCCTCGCACTCCCCTGCGGCGTCGCGCCGTACGGCGACGGCAGCTTGCCACCGTCGCGCCGAGGCCGGCCAGGGCGAGTCCCGCTGCGCCCGGCTCCGGCACGACCTTCACTTCGGTGGTGATCGGCAGATCGATCGTCCACAGCCCGCCGATCCCGTTGAGCTGGACGCCATCCAACTCGAACCGTTGTCGCAAATAATGCAAGCCGTTGGCAGCGGTGTAAAAAAACGGCGTGCTTTGGACCGTGATCTGGTTCCAAGTGGCGGCGCCGTTGGTCAAGGTCAGCGGGATGTTGGATTTCGACGCGACGGGGTACTGGTCGAAGAAGCCGGCCGTGAAGCCGGACGAGTTGCCATAGGTTCCGAACCCTGGCGGCTGTGAGAACCCGGCGAGCGTCGTCACCGTGATCAGGTTTCCCGATGGGTAACTATTGCTCAGCAGCCGATCGACGTTCCATTCGATGAGCGTCCCGCTGACCGCGCCCGCCGGGACTTGCACCTTGATGACCCCCGAAACGGTGATGCTGCCCGGGCCGTTGTTGATGACAATGCTATTGGAGACGATGGGCCCCAGTTGACTGGATGGCGCCTGCGAGAAGAACGCGTTGGCGGAGAACAATGCGGCGTGACCGGCAGCGGCGGTGAGTGCGACGACGAGGACCGCGGCGGCGACGGACCTTGAGTGCGGAGTCATTGGCATGCATCCGGGAAGTGAGGAGAGACGGGAGAAGAGCGCCGGCAGTCCGCTGACGAATGCAGATCGGTTCGCCGGGGTCGACGCAGTGTAGCAGGCCGCAGTCGAAAAACCGCAGCTGTCTCCATTCTGCGGCCGAAATCGGCGGGACAAACCGTGAGGTCACGAGCGTCAGCAACCGGGGATGACGCAAACGCGCCCCACGCATTGTCTCTCAGTTCGTCCCCGGCGCGCTGGGCCTGAAGTGGCGTAGCGACCGCACAATACGCTCGAGAATCTGAAGATGCAATCTACGTGGCTCCGAAGGCGACGCGATCGCGATGATCGTATGCACCGGTTGGCCGTCGAGCGATTGAAAGTCGATTCCCTCAGGGACGTGTGCTAATGCGGTGCGGCAGTCGTCGATCCACGCTAGCGATGCATGGGGGACCGCAAAGCCTCGGCCAATTCCAGTGGATCCCAGCTCCTCGCGTCGGAGCATGGCCGCGACCAGTTCATTCCGTTGCAACGCCGTCCAACCAAACTTCGAGGCCATGGCGACGCAGATCTCGCGGAGGGCTTCGTCGCGAGTATTCGCGTGTAAATCTGCCAAGAGAATGTCCGCCGCGAATTCATAACGGCCTGTCACTTCCGCCACCGCGGAGACCCACAATAACGTGCCGCAATACGGGCACACGGCGTCGCCCGGCGGTTGCGAGACGTTCACCAAGGCCGACCGACCGCAGACTTCGCAGCGGATGGGAAACCCGTCGTCGGTGGCCGTGGGAGTGAACATGGTTTCGATGGTCGACGCCACCTATTTCTCTTGACCAGATCGGTTGGAAATTCCCTGCACCGCGGCCTCGATCTTGCCGACTCCTGCAGCCGGCTCGCGACAGGTGAATCCTTCGCAGACGTAAAGCGTTGGCTGGCCGCCAAGGGCCGTCTTGCCGGCGAGCAAATCCGACGACGCTGGCGAGGTCGTCTCTTCGTCCGTCGGCGCGAGGGCGAATACCGTGTTCGGCAGATAATGCGATTGGATCGCCGCGAGCGCCGCCGCGCCCTCTGCGGTGTCGACGTCCGCCGCCAGCACCAACTCGTACGTCGGCCCCAACAACAGATCGAGCGCCAACAACGATTGACCCATGGCCGTGGGCGCCCGGGCAATCATCTCCGCGGCGGCCGCCAGCGCGCCCTCGGCGGCGGCCGTGTAGTCGGCGCGGCCGGTGAGTTTACCCAATCGCACCAGCGCCGTCGCAGCCATGGCATTGGCGCCCGGGACGCTGCTGTCGGTGAGGTCCTTGTTGCGGGCGATCAGCTGCTCGTGATCGTCGGCCGTAAAGAAAAACCCGCCGCCGTTTGCGTCGGCAAAGTGGGCGAGCATCGCGTTCGCCAGCTCGACCGCGGCGTCGAGCGACTGGCCGTCGCAGCCCGTTTCATACAGCGTCACCAGTGCGTTGGCGAAGTAAGCGTAGTCGTCCAGGTACGCGTCGAGCTTGGCCTGTCCGCCGCGCCAGGTGTGCAGCAGCCGGCCGTCGTCGCCGCGCAACTCGGATAGTAGGAAGTCGGCGGCGCGGCGGGCGGCGGCGAGATACCGCGGTTCCGCCAGGGCCGCCCCCGCGCGGGCCAGCGCGTCGATCGCCAGCGCATTCCACGACACGAGCACCTTGTCGTCCTTGCCCGGGCGGATGCGCTGCGCGCGGGCGGCGAACAGCTTTGCGCGACTGGCGGCCAACTCGGCCGCCAGTTCGTCGGCGTCCCGGTTCATGATTTTCGCCGCTTGGGCGATCGACCTGGGCAAATGCAAAATGCTGCGGCCCTCGAAATTGCCCGCGTCGGAGACGTCGTACACGCGGCCCAGCGTCTCGGCCGCCTCCTCGCCGAGCACCGCGGTCAGTTCGTCCGGCGTCCACGTGTAGAACAGCCCCTCTTCGCCCTCGCTGTCCGCGTCCTCGGTGCTGTGAAACCCGCCCGCCGGGTCGGTCATGTCGCGCAGCAGGTAGTCGAGCGTTTCGCGCACCACGCGCTCGTACGCCGCGTCGCCAGTGGCTTGGAACGCTTCGAGGTACGCCGTGGCCAGTAGCGCGTTGTCGTACAGCATCTTTTCGAAGTGCGGCACGAGCCATCGTTCGTCGACCGAGTACCGCGCGAAGCCGCCCCCCAGGTGATCGTAGATCCCTCCCGCAGCCATGCGGTCGAGCGTCACGC
This sequence comes from Planctomycetales bacterium, assembly GCA_020427145.1. Classification (GTDB taxonomy): domain Bacteria; phylum Planctomycetota; class Planctomycetia; order Pirellulales; family Lacipirellulaceae. Next base: position 8,412 of record JAGQOU010000122.1, read on the forward strand.
GGACCATCTCCAGCGGCCGCTGCTCGCCGGTGCGAAACCACTGCCGCAGGCAGAGCACGAGGTCCATCGGATGCGGGAACTTGGGCGCCTGCCCGAAGCCGCCCCATTGCCGATCGAACGCGCGGCTGAGCTGGGAGATCGCCGCGGCGATGGCGGTGCGCGGCGGGAGCGCGACGGCGCTGCCGCTCATCGCGCCGGCGTTCTGCAATTCCTCGGTGATCTGCTCCGACATGGCGACTGCCTGCTCGCGCCGGTTCTGCCAAGCGTCGGCCACGGCCAGCAGCACCTGGTCGAACCCCGGCATGCCGCCGCGACCGGTGGGCGGAAAATACGTCCCCGCGTAAAACGGCTTGAGGTCCGGCGTGAGAAACACCGACATCGGCCACCCGCCGCGGCCCGTCATCATCTGCACGGCGTTCATATAGATTTGATCGAGATCGGGTCGCTCCTCGCGGTCGACCTTCACGGGGACGAAGTGCTCGTTGATGATGTCCGCGATCCGCTGGTCCTCGAAACTTTCGTGCTCCATCACATGGCACCAGTGGCAGGCGGCGTAGCCGATCGACAGGAAGATCGGTTTGTTCTGGTCGCGGGCGAGTTCGAGCGCCTCGGGCCCCCACGGCCGCCAATCGACGGGATTGTTTTGGTGCTGCAGCAGGTACGGCGACGTTTCGCGGGCAAGCTGATTGGGCATGGGATGGATGATGTGGGATGTTGGATTGTCGAAGTGGCAGGTGCAAGGCGCGCACGGGTCGCTCTGCTCTTGCTATTTCTCATCTCCCGAATAGCCCGCAGCGCAAGCAGCGGGTTGGAATCGCGGCAGATCGTGACGCTCACAAACCGGCAGCTTGTGCTGCGGGCTGATCGGGGAGTCGCGGAGTTTCGCCGTGCGGCGCCGTCGGTTAGTGTACAGGGATTGCGTGCGTCGTTGGCGATTGTTCTGGCTCGAAGAGCTTTTCATGCGAACTGTATTTGTTCTGGCCGGTTGGCTGATTGCGGGACACGCACTGGCGGCGCCGAGCGAGTGGCTTGCGCCCTCGCCCTGGTACGACGAACTGTGGGGAACGCGCACCGAGACGCCCGACGTGCGGATCCACGTTAACGCGCCGGCGGCGAGTCCTGACGCTGCCGAGCAACCGGCGCGGCTGGTGATCTTCGCGTTGCCGAACGGCAACACGCTCGAGCAATCGCTCGGCTGCCAAATGAGCGACGGGCTCGATTGGCATTTTGATATTCAGCACATCGCCGCCCAGACGCGGCTGTTGCGCACCGCGGCGCCGGAGGAGCGGATCACGCTGCTGGCCGCCGAGGCCCAGGGGCTCAGTTGGCCGGCGTGGCGGGCGTCGCACGACGGCGCCAACGAGCGCATCGTCGCGCTGGTCGATCAATGGCGGCGCGAATTCGGCGGCGACGACGCCCGGGTGGCGCTGACCGCGCACAGCGGCGGCGGCAGCTTCCTGTGGGGCGTGCTGGAAGGTCAAGACGAGATCCCCGCGTGGGTCGACACGATTGCGTTTCTCGACGCCAATTACTCGTTCGACGCCGAGCAGCACGCGGGCAAGTTCCTCCGCTGGCTGCAGGGCGATTCGGCGCGGCGGCTGGTGGTGCTCGCTTACGACGATCGCGAGATCACGTATCAAGGCAAGAAAGTCGTCGGCTCCACTGGCGGCACGTACCGCGCAACGCAACGGATGGTCGACGCCTTCGCAGCGGACGCGCCGCTGGAGCGCACCGATGGCGAGCCGTTCACGCACTACGAAGGACTCGGCGGGCAAATCCGGATGTGGGTCCACAAGAATCCCGCCAACAAGATCCTGCACACGGCGCTCGTGGGCGACATGAACGGATATCTGCACGCGCTGACGACCGGCACGCCGCAGGCCGAGCGGTGGGGCGAGTTTGCCGGACCGCGGGCGTACAACAGTTGGGTGCAGCCTGCGCCGACGCCGACTGATCCGGCTGCCGCGACCAAGCTGCCCCGGTTGGAAACGCTGCCGCCGGTGGCGTTGCCGCCGCGGCCGCCCGGCGCCGTGGGAGGCGCAGAGTTCGCCCAGCGTATTGCCGACTTGCCGGCGGCGGAGCGCGAGGCGGCGATCTTCGCCGAACTGGCCGCGGGCAACTTCCCCCAGTTCCTGCGCACTTTTCAGCACGTTGAGTTTGCCGCGACGGGCGCCGACGGCGCGCAAGCGACCATTGCCATCGACGTGGCGCCCGACGTGCTCGCGATCGGCAGCGACGACGATTTCTTGCGCATCCCCATGACGCCCCAGACGGCGCAGCGCTTGGCCGACCGGTGGGGCTGTACGCTCCCCACGCGCAAGCTTGTCGACGCGATCGACGCGGCGGCCACGGTGCGACTGGCGCCGCAACCGCTCACCGAGGATCGCGAGTCGGTCGTCGCGTTCGTGGAGTCCAATCGTCGCATCGAAGCGCAGCGCGCGGGCCAACCGCTCGGGCCGCTTGTGACCGGCGCCAAGAAGGACGTGGTGCTGACGCCGCGAATCTTCGAGCGGCCGCGGCGGCTCGCACTGTACGGCTGGCGCCAGCTCGACGGCACGCCGATTCAGCCCCTCACCATTGTGCATCACAACGGCTACGTGGATTACAGCCACGGCGTACGGCTGGTCCGCAACGCGGCGATCGTAGACGGCGAGGTTTACGAGCCTGTTGAAAATGGGGACAGGCACGCACCTCAAGACAAAGGTTCCCGGCGTTCGCGGCAACGCTCCGCGAGCCAGTCCCCATTTTCAGCAGGCTGCTATGCGATCAGCGAATTGCTGGCTGATCCTGGCCGCAGTGCGTGGGTCAGCGACGAAGGTGCGATGATTCCGCCGCGTTATCCCGAGCAGTAATGCAAGTAGACGCACGCTGCTGCTGCGGCGATAACTGTTGTCTTGGCCAGTTCCTTGGTGGGACTGCCGCGCCGTCCGGAAAGGCTTCAATGCCTTCAATGCCTCCAATGCCTCCAACGCGAACGTTGCGCGCTCCGGCCCGCGTAGCGGTCCGGCTGGGGGGCGAGAGTTTGTGCCGCTTGTAAGATGATTTTGACGTGCATCAACCACCGGAGTTGTCGCCGTGGATTCCGCTCGCACCGCCGCCCTGCGCAACCTTGCCGCCGAAGCGTTGGGAACGTTCTGTTTGGTCTTCGCCGGCACGGGCGCCATTGTGGTCAACGACACGCTGCGCACCGCCGCCGACCAGGGGTCGGTGACGCATGTCGGCGTTTCGCTCGTGTTTGGGTTGGTGGTGATGGCCATGATCTACGCCGTGGGCGACGTTTCTGGCGCGCATCTCAATCCGGCCGTGACCGCCGGGTTCTGGCTGGCGAAGCGATTTCCTGGCGCGGGGGTCGCCGGGTATGTTGCCGCTCAGTGTCTGGGGGCCCTGATTGCCAGCGGATTGCTGCGGGCCATGTTCCCCGAGCACGCGACGCTGGGAGCCACGCTCCCCGCCGGCGGCGCACTGCAAGCGTGGATTATGGAGCTCGTGCTCACATTTATTCTGATGTTTGTCATCCTGGGCGTGTCGACCGGAGCCAAAGAAAAGGGGATGATGGCAGGGGCGGCGATTGGGGGCGTGATTGCGTTGGAGGCCCTCTTCGGCGGACCGGTCAGCGGCGCCTCGATGAATCCGGCCCGCTCGCTGGCTCCGGCAATCGTCAGCGGCGATTTCGGCTCCCTGTGGATCTATCTGACGGCGCCCGTCGCGGGCGCCGCGCTGGCGGTCCCCTGCTGCCGCTGCGTCCATGCCGATTGCTGCTGCGGTCCGCCCGTCGAGTTGGCGGCCGAGTAGCGGCTCGCAAAACATCAACCACGGATCTCACGGATCACTCGGAACAAACGCTCGGCCGATCGCGGCGAGCCCCGAGCAATCCGTGCCCTCCGTGGTGCAGAAAGCAAAGTGCGTCACCATGAAAAGCGTTCTTATTCTCTGCACGGGCAACTCGTGCCGCTCGCAAATGGCCGAGGCGTTGTGGAACCTGCTGGGCGCCGGCAATTGGAAAGCGAGTTCCGCCGGCTCAAAGCCCGCGGGGTTCGTGCATCCCATGGCGATCGAAGTGATGACCGAGTTGGGTCTCGATCTGAGCAAGGCCCGCAGCAAGTCGATCAGCGATCTGGGCAAGAAGAAGTTCGACCTGGCGGTGACCGTCTGCGACTCGGCCGCCGAATCGTGCCCGACGCTGCCGGCCACCGAAACCTTTCACTGGCCGTTCGACGACCCGGCGCACGCCACGGGCAACGAGCAGCAGCGCCGCGAAGAGTTCCGCCGGGTGCGCGATGAGATCAAGGCGCGGATTGCGGGCTACCTGGAAGACGATTGACGCGGGTTGAGTCGAATATCGCAATCTGTATTGTATTGCAAAACAGGCGAGCAGCGATCATCGGCGCCGGCTCGCGTTCCACTCTCAATAGTCTTGCCGCTTCGCGATGTCTTCGACCCCCACCGAACGCATTCTCCCCGGCGCCACGCTCGGCGTGCTTGGCAGCGGGCAATTGGGCCGCATGTTTGCCATGGCGGCCACGCGGCTTGGATATCGCGTGCATGTGTACGCTCCCGAGCACGACGCCCCGGCGGCCGACGTTTGCTGGCGGCAGACGGTCGGCGCCTTCGAGGACGTGGCCGCGGTGGCTGAGTTTGCCGCGAGCGTGTCGGTCGTGACGCTGGAGTTTGAAAACATCGCGCCGATCGCCACCGAGACCGCCGCCAAATACGCGCCGGTACGACCCTCGGGAGCCGCGCTGTACACGGTGCAGGACCGGCTGCGCGAGAAGCTCTTCTTGGAGAAAATCGGCGTCCCCTGCACGCCGTTTGCTGAAGCGACGACGGCCGCCGATCTGGCGACGGCGATCACGCAAGTGGGGCTGCCGGCAGTGCTCAAGACGGCCGCCTGGGGCTACGACGGCAAAGGGCAAGCCCTGGTGCATACGGTCGACGAAGCGACCGCCGCGCACGCCGAGTTGGGCGGGCAGCCCGCGGTCCTCGAAGGCTTCATCGACTTCCAGTGCGAGCTGTCGATGCTCGTGGCGCGCAACCCGGCGGGCGAGGTGGCGACGTTCGGCCCCCTGGCCAACGACCATGTGAATCATATTCTCGACGTGTCAACGTTCCCCGACGCGTCGCTGCAGCCCGCGGCCGCTGAGGCGGCGGAGATTGCCGCGACGATTGCCCGCGAACTCGATGCGATCGGGCTGATGTGCGTCGAGTTTTTCTGGGCGCGCGACGGGCGGCTGTTGGTCAACGAAATCGCCCCGCGACCGCACAACTCCGGACACCTCACAATCGACGCCTGCCGGACGTCGCAGTTCGAACAACAGGTGCGCGCCATCTGCAACTTGCCGCTGGGGTCGTTCGAACCGGTGGTCGGCGGCGTCGCGATGGCCAACTTGCTGGGCGACCTCTGGGCGGGCGGCGTCCCCGATTGGGTCAGCGCATTGGCCGACCCCCAGCTGCGGCTCCACCTGTACGGCAAGGTGCATGCGCGACCGGGCCGCAAGATGGGGCACCTCGTCGCGCTGGCCGACGATGCGGCAACCGCCCGCGCCGCGGCGATTGCCGGCCGCGAGCGGCTGGCTCGCCGCGGGTGAGCTTTTCTTGGCGAAACCGGCCCGGTCTGCGACAATGCGATCCCGCCCCTTGAGGGGGTTCTCCGCTGTTGGTTTCGATCGCCGAACCGTCCCTGTCACGGAGGCTTGCCATGAGAGCTGCCCGCACGCCCGCGCTGCGACTCTGGTCGTGTTTATTGGCCACCGGCTTGGCCTGGTCGGGACTTGTCACCGCGCACGCCGCCGCCGCCGAGGCGGCCAGCGCTGCCAGCGCCGCCGAAGACGCGGCCGCCGAGGCGGACGCTGACCCAACCGATTCGTTGGTCGTGCCCGCGGGGGACGCCGCGGACATGCTCGCCTTCATCCGCCAGACGATGGCCGCGACGCGCACGTTTCGCGGCTCGCCGAGCGAGCGGGCGCAATTTCAGCTGCGCGCCTCCGCGGCAATTCTCGCCGCGGCCGATCAGGGGCTCGCCGCCGAGGTCAGCGTTACGCAAGCCGCCAGTCTGACGCGGGCCAAGCTCAACGCGCTGAGCCAGCTCAAGCTGCTCAGCGAGATGGAAGAACACATGCTGATCGATCAGGCGCGGCAGGACGAGCGCCCGCAAGTGGCGTCGATCGGCTGGCGTGCTTTCGCAATCGATGGCGCGCGCGATTGGTCCGACTGGTCGCGTCCGCAACGGGCGCGGTGGCGAAAGAGCATGCTCACCGATTGGCCGAGCAATTCCGAACTGGCCGAGGTCCGGGCCGTGGCGCTGCGCATGGCGGTGTCGCGACTGGCGATGTCCGACGCGGACGCCGGCAAGCAGTTCGTCGCCGAAGCAATCGAAGCGGTGCGCGGGTTGCACCTCGACAGCGACAAGATCCAAGAAGTGCTCGTCGACCTGGAGGGCACGTTGCGGCGGCTCGATCTCGTTGGCAACAAGATGGAAATCACCGGCACGCTGATCGACGGTCAGACGTTTGACTGGGAGGCGTATCGCGGCAAGGTGGTGCTGGTCGACTACTGGGCCACCTGGTGCGGACCCTGTCGGGCGGAGCTGCCCAACGTGAAACGGATGTACGCCGCGTACCACGACAAGGGTTTCGATGTGGTGGGCATTTCGCTCGATACTTCCAAGGAGAAGACCGAGAAGTTTCTCGCGGATAACGAAATCCCTTGGGCCACGTTGTACGGGGTCGACCAGGAGCACGACGGCTGGGACCACCCGATGGCCCTGCGCTACGGCATCTCGGGAATTCCGACGGCGATTCTCGTCGACCAGAACGGCGTGGGCGTGAACCTGAAGGCCCGGGGCAACGTATTGCGCGAGCAGTTGCAGCAGCTGCTCGGCGATCCTATCGAGCCGCCCGCCGAGGCCGCGGGGGACGCGGAAACCGACCCGGCGGACGAGGCTGCGTAACGCGATTTGAGGCCCCGCGATCACGAAGGGTGGCTGGGGACGCAGCGCAGCCCCCAGGGCGCCGCGCGGGGGTGCGCTTCCGCTGGGGGCTCCCGTTGGTCGTCCCCAGCCACCCCGCGGACTGCCGTTTGACGTCTGAGCCGATTCCGCGCTTGTCCGATCACCGCGGATCGCGATAATTCCCCCCTCGCCCCCCATTTGGGACCAGGCACGAGCCCTGTCGGATCGGCGCCGTACCGCATTTCTGCGGAGACTGTTCCCTTGGCGACGCTGACGGCCAGGCGTCGCTCCCCCCTCACGATTCCCCCTGCGGAGATTTTCCATGTCGCTCGTCGACTTATCCTCGTTCCAACTTCTGAGTGCGCGCCGGTTGTTCCTATCGGCGAGCGTGGCGCTGGTTCTGGCAGCGCCTGCGTCGGCGCAGCGCGACAAACCGAAGATGGACGTCTTCGCGGCGCCGAAGGGCTCGACGGCCGAGATCTTGAAATTCATCGAAGGCCTCACCGACGAGGAACCCGCGGGCGAAAGCGAAGAGGAGTTGGTCGCCGCGCAGCAGAAGGTGTTGCGTAGCATCGCGGTGGCCGCCCGCCAGGCGCTCGAAGCGGGTCCTGCCACGCCCGATGAGGAAGCCCAATCGCATTATTACCGCCTGCAGGCGTTGTCGCTGCTGGTGCAGTTGGAAGAGCCCGGCGCCGTCGAGGGGTTGGAAAAGGCCCTTGCCGCCGCCCGTGCCAGCAAAGTCCCCGAGGCCAATGCGGTGGGGATGAAGTTCTACGTCGAAAACAGCTTTGCGAATTGGGACTCGCTGACGAAACAAGATCGCAGCGATCTCGTGAAAGCGATCCTCGCCTACCTGAGCACGACGCCCCTGGATCGCAACGACGTTCAGACCGTGATGAGCGTTGCCGATTTCCTGGCCATGCAGGGCGAGTCCGAACTGGGCGCCGAGTTGGTGAAAAAATCGTTGCCGCTGTTCCAAAAGAGCGACTTCGATCGCCGCGAGGCGGCGCTGGAAAGTCTGGCCGGGCTGGGCCGACGACTCTCGCTGCCCGGCAACAAGATGGAACTCGACGGCACGTTGCTCAACGGCCGCGAATTGGATTGGGCGCAGTACGAGGGGCAGGTCGTGCTGGTCGATTTCTGGGCCACGTGGTGCGGCCCCTGTCGCGCACTCGCCCCTCACGTCGAGGCGATCGCCCACGAGTTCGACGGCAAGCTCAAGGTCGTCAAGCTCGACATCGACACCAACCCGCAGACGCCGAGCAACTACGGGGTCACGAGCATCCCCACCCTCCTCCTCTTCAAGGGCGGCGAGCTGGTCGACAAGATG
>JAGQOU010000123.1 GCA_020427145.1 Planctomycetales bacterium
ATCGCAGCTGCCTTTCGTTCCCACTCGCTGGAAATATCGAGCACAAACGCCGGCTGAGGGGCCAGCTTCAGGTGTACACAGTAGTAGTTATATATCCGCTCGGGATGGTGTGGCTCACCCGGCATGGCGGTCTTCGAGAGTTTTGCCCAGAAGCGGGCGGCTTCGACCAACTGAGTGGCCGCTACGTGATCAGGATGAGCATCCACCCAGTACGGCGCAAAGAGCCAACGCGGACGTTGCTGGCGAATGACGCCCGCCAGCTGCTCGCGGGCCGCCAGCGTCGGCTCCAGACTCCGATTCGGTAGGCCCAGATTCTCGCGCCAATCGAGACCAAGGATTCCGGTTGCTGCCGCAGTCTCTTGCTGACGCAATTCCAGCGAACCATGGGGCGTCGGCTCGCCGTTCGTCAAGTCCAGCACTCCGACGCGCAGGCCCTCGTTCTTAAATCTCAGGATCGCCCCGCCCATCCCCAACTCTGCATCGTCGGGATGTGGAGCAATCACAAGCACATCGAGCATAGACGTAGTCCGATCGTGGCGGGACTGAAATCCTGGTGTGGCCGCGTTAGCGCCGGTCGCCAGACCGGATATGCTGAGCGAAGACGATAACGCCAACTCTTATCAATCTGATCATGTCCCCCTCTAGAGTCAATCCGCCGCCGATGTCCGACTACGACGCCACCTATCAATTGTTATGCGAGAAGGCCAAAGAAGCCTCGATGCTCGCCACCATCCAGGAACTATTAGAATGGGACGAGCGCACCAAAATGCCGCCTGCGGGCAGCGCTTACCGAGCCGACCAGGCTGCCTATCTTGCAGGCCTGATTCATCAAAAGCAAACGGCGCCGGTCATCGGCGATTGGCTCGAACAGCTTGGCGAAAGCCCTCTGGCCTCAGATCCGCATAGCGACACTGGAACCGTTATTCGGCAACTGCGGCGCGACTACGACAAGAAGACCAAGCTGCCTCAATCGCTAGTTGAAGAACTCACGCGCACGGCTGTCGCAGGACAACAAGTTTGGGCCGATGCGCGGCGCGACAATGATTTCACCAGCTTCCAGCCGCTGCTGGAAAAAACGGTCGACTTGAAACGTCAAGAAGCGGCCGCACTGGGTTTCGACACTACCCCCTACGATCCGCTGCTCGACGATTATGAGCCGGGCGAATCAACCGCCAATGTTACTCGAGTGCTTAGGGACCTGCGCGACGCCCTGATACCGCTGGTCCAAGCAATCGCCGGCAGTTCGCAGCGGCCTGATGTTTCGATCATTTCGCGAAAGTATCCAATCGCAGCCCAAAAGCAATTCGGCGCTCAGGTAGTCGCTGCCATTGGTTTTGACCTCCGAGCAGGGCGTATCGACGAGACCGATCACCCGTTTATGGTTGGCCTCGGTCCTGGCGATGTTCGGTTGACTACGCGATACGACGAACACGATTTCTGCGACGGGCTCTTCAGCACTCTGCACGAGGCCGGGCATGGCATCTACGACCAGGGCCTGCCACGCGAGTACTTCGGATTGCCTACCGGCGAGGATGTTTCGATGGCGATTCACGAGTCGCAATCACGCATGTGGGAAAACCAGGTCGGTCGGAGCCTTTCCTTTTGGGAACATTTCTACCCGCAAGCGCAATCCGCCTTTGCCGACCCCCTGGGCGACGTGGACTTGCGAGCCTTCTATGGCGCGATCAACGATGTACGGCCCTCGCTCATCCGCGTCGATGCCGACGAAGTGACCTATAACCTGCACATCCTGATTCGGTTTGAGTTGGAGCAAGCTTTGCTCGAAGATCGACTGCAAGTGGCCGACTTGCCCGCCGCCTGGAACGAAAAATACCAGGCGTTTCTCGGTATTGAACCCACCAACGACGCCGACGGCGTTTTGCAAGATGTCCACTGGAGCGCGGGCCTCTTTGGCTACTTCCCAACTTACGCACTAGGCAATCTCTACTCAGCCCAGTTCTTTGCGCAAGCAGCTCGGGACTTGGGCGATCTTGACGCACAATTCTGCCAAGGTGAGTTTTCTCTGCTCCGCGAGTGGCTTCGCAAGCATATTCACGCCCAGGGCCGGCGCTATACCCCTGCCGAACTCGCAGAGCGGGTTACAGGTTCGCCCCTTTCCCACCAACCGCTGATGGACCATCTCGGCCAGAAATACGGAGAACTCTACGCTCTGTAGCCCGTAATACCTGAAGAGCATGCTTGCAAGCGAGGGACTAGCCCCGACAAGTCGCATTGTCCGTGGTACACTGGATTGGCGGACTTCGGACACAACCTGTAGCGTCCAACCGCCCTGAGATCATCAGCAGGTACGGACCGACAAAAACGTTTAAGTAAACGACCGTAAGGAAACACCGAATATGGCGTCGCTCGCCACTTGTCCCCTCTGCGCCAAGCATCTCGCCATCCCCAAGGAGGCGTCGCCCGACGACCGCGCACAATGCCCTGAGTGCGATGCGACCTTTCTGCTCAGCAATATCTTCCAAGTCGACTTGCCGATCGTCCGTCTCCTGGAACCTGCGGCAGAGATAGCGGAAGAGACTCCCGAAGTCGTTTCCGAGGTCGATGAGCAAACGCCAGCAGAGATGGCAAGGTCAGTTCCTACGACGACTTACGCTTCGGATCAAACAATCGACGACTTCTCGCCAAGCAAAGGTGCTCCGGTCGAGTCGCTCGCCAGTTGGGAAAGCCGCTTAAAGTTGGCCATCCAGCAAGACGCCGCTGAATTGACGGAACAGTGCGACGCGCTCGAATCGACGGCTGACAAGATCCCCTTGTCTGCTCGCCCCGAGTTCGATTTCCACCTTGATCCACCGCCCGCTGAGCAATCAGAGGTTGCCGAAGCAGTGCCGCCCAATCTGCCCGCCCAGCCCCTGCCAACCGAAAACAACGATTCGCTCAACGAAGAGTTTGAGACGATCACTAAGAAATCGTTTCACAAGGAAGTAGCCCCCAATCGTGATGAGCCGAGAATAACTCGAAGTTCTCCTCCCCAGAAACGCTCGCGCAAACTTTCGGCTCTCAAGGTTGCGGCTCTGGTGGTCGGCCCCGGCGTCATTGGGATCTTCCTGGGGCTCTATGCTTTGTTGTGGATCAAAGGTCCCAGCGGCGACCTGGCAAATATCGCCCAATACCTCCCTGCAGTGATGCTTCCTGCTCCAGAGGCTTCCGAGGACTCAGCAGTCGCCCCCGATGTGATTCGGCTGTTGGCGGAAGATACTCCGGCCGCTCCCCCCGCTTTGCCGAAATCCGAGCCGAGTGAGCCTCGCCGCGACGAAGCTGTCCAGCAGGCCGCCGCCGTGGAACCAGCCTCTGAGCCTGCCAACACATTGCCCGAGGCTTTTGGTCAGCTGCTCTCCGCTGCGCAGACGGCCCTCCCAAATCTGGTTACTGGCGATCTGAATAGCAACGAAGCTGTGGCCAGCAAGGGTCGGGCCTATATGACGATTTGCCAATTGGCCCAGCAGCTAGAAATGGCTTCCCTGCCTGGGCTCGACACTGAGTCGCAAGCCGAGGCCGCTGCCGCCGTCGACCTTTTTGATACTTTGCCAAGCCACACGACAGCCCTTGCCGATTGGGCCTCGATAACTTCTCGCTGGTGGGGCTACGAAGCAAGGCCCAATCAGGGTATCTTCTTGGTGGGTCGAATCCAAAACGTACAGGCCCTGGGGAATTATGCGCTCTGTTCGGTAGCTCTCGACGAGCCTGCCGCCGCCACTCGCATTCCGGTGCTGCTCGAGCAGCCGCCCGGCGAGAATGGCGAGCGGATAGTTGTCGTTGGCCGAATTGTCGCGCAGCCCCAAAGCAACTTGCAGGGCTTTACGATCGACCTGCCCCAGGTGGTCGTGGCCTTGCATAGCCGTTTGTACCAACCCTAAAAAGCAAACGGCCCACCGCCCTCCGTCACCTAGACACTGACTTCATTGACTTACGTGCCAGGAGCACCATGAACGTTGCCGTTGTTCGAGAGACTTTTCCCGGCGAGCGCCGCGTGGCGCTGGTTCCCACGGTTTTGCCCATGCTCACCAAAGCGGGATGGAAAGTCCTTGTCGAGTCAGGCGCTGGCGAATCGGCAGGATTTGCTGATGCCGACTATGAAGCCGCGGGGGCAACGATCATCGCCGACCGCCGCTCCGCCTTCGATCAGGCCGAGGTCGTGCTTCAAGTTCGCTGCTTGGGGGCCAATCCCGATGCAGGGCGAGATGACCTCAGCTTGCTGCGCCCCGGTCTGGTGATAATCGGCATGTGCGATCCGCTGGGCAATCCGCAGGCAGTACGCGAGCTGGCCGATCAAAAGGCAACGATTTTCGCCATGGAGATGATCCCACGTATCACCCGAGCTCAAAGCATGGACGTGCTCTCGTCGATGGCTACCATCGCCGGCTACAAGGCCGTCTTGCAAGCCGCCGACCATCTGCCGAAGCTTTTTCCGATGTTGATGACGGCCGCCGGAACGTTAGTCGCTGCCAAGGTGCTCGTGATCGGCGCTGGAGTGGCTGGTCTCCAGGCGATTGCATCTTCGCGTCGGCTCGGCGCGGTCGTGCAAGCCTACGACGTTCGCCCTGTCGTGAAGGAGCAAATCGAAAGCCTGGGGGCCCGCTTTGTCGAGCTTAAGCTTGACACTGGCGACGCAGAAGACAAAGGCGGCTATGCCAAGCAGCTCACCGACGAGCAAGTTAAGATGCAGCAGCAGCAATTGGCCGATATCGTCGCCGATTGCGACGTCTGCATCACCACGGCAGCCATTCCCGGCAGGCCGTCGCCGCTGCTGGTTACCGCCGACGCCGTCCGCCGCATGCGCCGTGGTTCGGTCGTCGTCGATCTGGCCGCCGAGCGCGGCGGCAACTGCGAACTTACCGTGGCCGACGAAATCGTCGTCGAAGGGGGTGTCACTCTTTTGGGTCCGACGAACCTGCCGAGCGAAGTACCGCAACACGCTAGCCAGATGTACGCCAAGAACCTGGTGACCTTTCTGCTGCACATGACCAAAGACGAAAAGCTCGACATCGACCTCAAAGATGAAATCATCCGTGACACGCTGGCCGCCAAAGACGGCCAGGTACAGAACGACCGCCTCAGAGACATGCTCGGCCTCGAGCCGCTAGTATTGCCCGAGACCTCGCCACCCATTGACCACTTAGCAAATGAATGACCAATCCCCAATGAACGAATGCCCAAAGCAGTAATACATCCGTTCTCCCGCAATCATTGGACACTCATCTCGACCCCTGACACCCGGCCTCTCACCCCCTAAGCCTGCCATGGATATCGTCACCGCACTCACGATCTTCGTTCTTGCCCTATTCATTGGCGTAGAAATCATCACCAAGGTCCCTCCTACTCTGCACACGCCCCTGATGAGCGGCTCGAACGCCATTAGCGGCATTACCCTGGTAGGCGCATTGCTCGCCGGCGGCGGTTTTTGGAGCGGGCTGCTGGGATTCGCAGCCATCGTCTTCGCCTCGCTCAATGTCGTAGGCGGCTTCCTTGTCACCCACCGCATGCTGGGAATGTTCAAAAAGAAAAATTAACCCGTTGCACGGCATGAGTTACGAGACATCGGAGAACCACTCGCAACTCACGACTCCAGACTCGCGACTCAACAAAGGCATTGCCCCGTGATTGACAACCTGTTCGACACACTCCTGCTCGCCCAAGAAGGGCCATTATTGCAAATGCCCAACGAGGCCGTCGAGGCAATCGAAGCCGCTGCCGAAACCGTCTCGACTTCGGCGGCCATCTCTTGGTCCAACCTCGGTTACCTGCTGGCCGCGGCGCTATTCATCTTCGGCATCAAGGGGATGACCCATCCGCGTACCGCCGTCCGCGGAAACCAACTTGGCGCATTGGGCATGTTGGTGGCGGTCCTGGTTGTCATGCTGGGTGGCGGGGTCGTCAGTTGGCCCGTGGCTCTGATTGCCATGCTTGCCGGCTCGGCCGGAGGAGTCTGGCTGGCCAACACGGTTCAAATGACCCAAATGCCGCAACTGGTGGCGCTATTCAACGGCTTTGGCGGAATCGCCTCGGTGTTGGTCGCTGGCGCCGAACTGACCAAGGCCTCGAATCCTGGTATTGCTGGATTGGCGGCCGGCCTTACGGGGCTCATCGGCTCGGTCACCTTCACCGGCTCGCTGATCGCCGCTGGCAAGTTGCAAGAACTGCCCCAATTCAAAAAACCGTGGAGTTTCGGCGGGCAGCAAATTGCCAATGCCGCGCTACTGGCGCTCTGCCTGTTGCTGTCCTGGATGATGGTCGACGGCTCTGGCGGTGAATATATATTGCTCGTTCTTGTGGCGCTCGTCCTCGGGACGCTGTTGGTGCTTCCCATCGGCGGTGCCGACATGCCCGTCGTCATCGCCCTGCTGAATAGCTACTCCGGGCTCGCTGCCGCGGCAGCCGGGTTCGTGATCAATAACAACGTGCTGATTATTGCCGGTTCGCTGGTTGGGGCATCCGGGCTGATTCTTACCAACATCATGTGCAAGGCGATGAACCGTTCGTTCTCCAACGTGCTGTTCGGTGGGTTCGGACAGGTCGCTGCCGCCGCATCAGGCGGTGCCGACGATCGCCCGGTCCGCTCGATGTCTGCGGAAGAAGCCGCGCCAGTGCTCGAACTGGCAAGCTCGGTAGTGATTATTCCCGGCTATGGCATGGCCGTCGCCCAGGCGCAGCATCGTGTTGCCGAGCTTTACGAACACCTCGAGGAATCGGGCGTGGAGGTAAAGTTTGCGATCCATCCCGTTGCGGGACGCATGCCCGGCCACATGAACGTGCTGCTGGCCGAGGCCGACGTGCCGTACGATCAGCTCAAGGAAATGGACGAGATCAACCCCACGTTCTCGCAGTGCGACGTGGCGATCGTCATCGGCGCCAACGACGTGGTCAACCCCGTGGCGAACACCGATCCGCACAGCCCCATTGCCGGCATGCCGATCCTCAACGTCAGCGACGCCCGCACGGTGGTGGTGGTCAAACGGAGCCTCAGCCCCGGGTTTGCGGGCATTCCCAACCCGCTGTTCGCCGCCGACAACTGCCTGATGATGTTCGGCGACGGCAAAAAGGCGATCGTCGAGCTGGTGGCGGCGCTCAAAGAGGCTTAACCGGCCTGCTTAACCGGCAGACGTGCTAGCACGCCGGCGGGACCGCGCTTGACTCTGCGGCGCGGTTTTTCTATTTCTCCGCCCGGAATCCCCCCGCGGCGTCTGCGCGATTGCGCGCCCCGTCCGCTTGTCACCGATCTTAGTCTGCGAGTTTGCCAGCCATGGCTGAAGCGACACGCGATTTCGCTGCCCCGCCCTGCCCTGCCCCTCTACGGAAATTGCCGCCGACCTGCTGGCGACGCGCAACGCAAGCCGCGTTGATCGTGGCCCTAGCGGCGCTGCCCGGCGTCGGTTGTCGCAGCGTCGACAACGCCCAGGTCGACGTGATGGAGCGGGAGCTGCGTCAGCAGGAAAGCTATATCTACGAGTTGGAAGACTACTTGGTGGAGTACTCCGAGAAACTGCGCGCGTGCCGCTGCTCGAACCCCGACGCGCTGGGCGCGGGCAGCCTGTCGGTCCCCGCGACGAAATCCTCCAAATCGTCAGCCCCAAAGCGGAAGCCGCTTCCTGAGCCGGAATTGGCCGACGATCCGCTCCCCTCGGAGTCGAGGCGTCGCGAACCGACGCCGGCCGAGCCGGAGCCAGCCCCGCCAATCGCTGATCCGGACGAATTGCCCGCACCTGGCGGCGGGGAGTTTACGCCTGAGGAATTCGTGCCGAGCGAAATCGACGTGCCCGAGCTTGAGATTGGCCCGACCAGCGACGCGCGTCCGCTGGAAACCGCGCCGCATTACGCCGTCGCGGATCTTGGCGATGAGTTGGTGCTGCCCAACCCGGCTGGTTTCGAGCCGCCGGCCGACACCGGCGGCGATCTGTTGGCCGCCGAAGGCGTGCAACTGGCCGACAGCCACGACGAACCCGCCGCCGCCGGCGACTTGGGCGCATCGCTGGAACTGACGGCGGCCGCCCCGCCAACCGCCGGCACGCCGGTGCAACTTGACATTCGCCACGTCCTGCGCGGAGAACCGGCTGACGACGCCGAGGCGCCGCAGAACTTGTTCATCGTGGTCGAGTTGCTCGACAAGGCCGGCAACCCAGTGGTCGCGGCCGAGCAGACCTCGATCATGATTCTGATTGAAGACACGCCCGGTTCGCTGCAGGCGGTGCAGCGGTGGGACTTTACCGCCGAAGAAGCCGAAGCCGCGTGGCAATCTTCGGCGCTGGGCGACGGCTTGCACTTTGAACTGCCGCTACGGGGCGCGACGCTCCCCGCGGGCCCGGTGCAAATTTGGGCCCGCACGCTCCCGGCGACAGGCGACAAGCTGCTGGCCCAGGTCACGCTGGACGCCGCCGCAGCGCCCACGCTCGATGACGTGCTGGCGATGACGCCGCCGCTGGCGGAACCGGCAGCGACGCCGGCCGCGCGGCCGATTCAAGCGGCAACGAAACCGGCGACGAACTGGCGGCAATCCACGACGCCAATCGGTCCGGTGGTCGAAGGGTTTGCCACGACCGCCAAGGGCGACGGCTGGACCGCCGGCACGGTTTCGCCGGCAACGTCCGTTCACCCCGCCGCCGCGACGGCGAAAAAACCGGGCGAGAGCGCCTGGCAACGGCGATAACCGCGCCGCGGGAGCGGTTCCCAAGACGCAAAACCAACGCGTGCATCGCACGGCCGCTTGCCACGTTACAATAGCGTCCGGCAAGCCGGTTGTTCTCGTGGCGAGTTTTTCGTCCCATTTGGCCGACTTGCCGCCAGCGAGCCCCTCACTTGATCCGGGTTGGCGCTGCGATGTTCGGACGGCGTAGCCGTCCGGCTAGATTCGGCGAGTCCGTTGTTCATCGCCCGAGGCGGCGGCGGCACGACCCCGTGCTTTTCATTCTGTAAAGTCATGCCCACACCGCTCGTCCCCCTACCGACGCCTGCCCAGCGGCCCGCGGCCGATGTCGTGCTGTACGACGGGGCCTGCGGCATCTGCACGGCCCAGGTCAGCAAACTGCCGTGGTGGGACTGCCAAGGCAAGCTCGCGTATCTGTCTCTGCACGACCCGGAGGTGCAGCAGCGGTGGCCCGACATCTCGCTCGAGCGACTGCATGAAGAGATGTGCATCGTCGATGGCCAAGGCCGCCGCCACTGGGGGCCCTACGCGATTCGATATCTCACCAAGCGGCTGCGGCGCCTGTGGTGGGCCATGCCGGCGCTCTACTTCCCGGGCAGCATGCTCGTGTGGAAGCCGCTGTACCGGTGGATCGCGCGGAACCGCTATCGGCTCAGCGGAACCGATTGCCCCGACGGTGCGTGCAGCATTCACCGCGGGAAGTAGTCGCAGCCGTTCGATAGAGTGACGCAAGATCGTGCGCTGCGGGCAGAGGTGCGCCGTCGTTTCAAGCCTGTGCAGTCAACGACCAACCTCACCTGCGGCGTCCGCTGGTGAGACGTTGAACCTTGAATACTCGTGATGCGGCCGCCGTCGGCATGCAGCGACTTCTTAGCCCCGGCCTTCACTCTGTAAAGATGAGCTTCCACGTCGCTTCAAGGAGCGCACGGCAGTCGTCTTCCGATTCAACCCAGATCACGCATGTGCCCAACTCGCAATCCGTTGTATGAAGCCTCTTGGCCAAGACCGGGTTGGACTCTTGGATCGCCTTCTGAATGTACTCACCCCAACCGTATCCGTCGGGATCGATTTCCTTGTCCTCAAGCCTGGCGTTTGCCGCTTCAAAAACGTCTTCTGACGGATCGAACTCGATTTGCCAAGCGACCGAAATCTCGCGACCTTCGTACTCAGTGCCCGACATCACGATGAGCATGATAGGCGACCACCGCTCGTCTTCCCAGAAGCCGTCGCCATCTTCGAGAGCTTTGGCGATGTCCTTGGGCGTCTTCCATAATGGCATCTTGGGCATGTCGAGTTTCGCGTCTTTGGGGCTACCGTAGCGGATAACGTGGCCGGGATTTGACGTTGCCGAGCGAAGCGAGCCAGCCCTGCCTATTCCGGCTCGCGTTTATCCGATTGTTATCCACGTTGCGCGGCTATTGTTTCTCCCGGACAAGATCAATTTCAGCCTGCAACCGTGCAGCCGTTGCCGAGAGCACATTTTCTAATGTGGTCCGTCCGTCCTGATGGCGAATTTTCATGAAATCTTCGAGCTCTCGCATGTTGTCAACTTTCTTTTGAAGAATCTCCAGTCGCTCCGTTTTGCCAGTTGCGAGTTGCAATTCTGCGTCGAGGAATTGCTCACGCGCCGCAACGACCGAATCAACCTGACACAGGCCTTGTGAGAATTTGTGTTCGAGCGCCTCGACGAGTTGTAGTAAGACATCACGGCGTTGGCCAAGCAGTTTTGTGAGTTGGATAGCCTCGCCCGCTTCCGCACCCTCCTGCCCGTTCGTGGATGAGCCGAGACAGAATGCAGTTGAAACGAGAACCACGACCGCGACACATGATCGAGTTTGCATGTTGATCTCCTGTGTTTTCGTGAAACAAAGCGGATAACAGGATTTCTACGGCGCAGTGCCGCATATCACCTAGCTGGCGTGGATTATACAGCTCACAGCCATAAAACACCTAGCACCGGCAGCATGCTCGTGTGCAAGCCGCTGTATCGGTGGATCGCGCGGAACCGCTATCGGCTCAGCGGAACCGATTGCCCCGACGGTGCGTGCAGCATTCACGGCGGGAAGGACTAGATCGTCATTGGCTTGGGGGGCTTGGCCTCGATCGTTTCGACCGCTGACGTACACAGCCAGTACAATCCGTAAGCGAACAAAGCAGCGAGGACGGCAAAGAAGAGCACCGTCCACCAGCTGCCAGCTTCGGGATCGCCGGGGGAACCGCCAGGAAGCCCTGTAAACACTCTAGCCTCGGATGTCGGGACGCATCAGGCTGAGCAGGCTGACCTACTCGTAGGCGTGCTCGGCCGCGGGGAATTCGCCCTGGCGGACTTCGTCGCAGTACTGTTTCACGGCGCCGGTGACGAGCCCCGCGAGGTCGGCGTAGCGTTTGACGAACCGCGGCGCCGCGGCGCTCATCCCCAGCACGTCGTGCAGCACGAGCACCTGACCGTCGCAGTCGGCGCCGGCGCCGATGCCGATCGTGGGAATCTCGACCGCCGCGGTCACGCGCTGGGCGACGGTCGCGGGGATGCATTCCAGCACCATGGCAAAGGCGCCCGCTTCGGCCACGGCCCGGGCGTCGTGCAGCAGCTGGGCTTCGTCGCGCTGCACGCGGTAGCCGCCGAGTTGGTGAACGCTCTGCGGGCCCAGTCCGCAGTGCGCCATCACGGGGATGCCGGCGCCGACCAAGGCCGCAATCGTGTCGGCCTGCTGCGCGCCCCCTTCCAGCTTGACCGCCTGGCAGCGCGTCTGTTTGAGAATTCGACCAGCCGCTTCGATCGCCTTGGACGCGCCCAGGTGATAACTGGGAAACGGCATGTCGACCACGACCAACGCATGGTCGACCGCCCGGCCCACCATCTCGGCGTGGTAGATCATCTCCTCGAGCGTGACCGGCAGCGTGTTCTCGTGCCCCTGGACCACCATCGACATGGTGTCCCCCACGAGCACGGCGTCGACCCCCGCCGCGTCGACCAGTTTGGCGAAGGCGTAGTCGTACGCCGTGATCATCGCGATTTTGCGGCCCGTCTTCTTCAGAGCCGTGAACCTGGGCGCCGTCATCCGCGCGGCGGGTCGGGCGGGCGCCGGGGCGGCGGCGTGATCGGCGGTGGTCGGTTTCATCGTCATGAGTGCAGGCTAATCGACCGCAGCGGGGGGCGTCAACGTACGCCCGCTCTTCGGCACCCCAAGCCCAGCCAAGAGACGCGGTTGCATAAGGCTGAACAAGGCAGCAATGAGTTGCAACCG
The DNA here is from genome assembly GCA_020427145.1 of Planctomycetales bacterium. GTDB lineage: Bacteria > Planctomycetota > Planctomycetia > Pirellulales > Lacipirellulaceae. The sequence continues at coordinate 11,902 of JAGQOU010000123.1, forward strand.
GAAGGCTTTGAGGCCCTACCGGCCGGTCGCAGCGGGGGTAAAATGGCACCGCTGTCGGCGCGCCGGGGCCGCCGCCAAACCTCTCTTTCGGGAGCCAACCATGTCCGACATCCCTATCACCACCGAGAACCGCGGCGACCGCCGGTGTGCGTCCAGCGGGTCGAAGTGGGAGCCCCTGATGGGCTACAGCCGGGCCGTACGGGCCGGGCACACGATCGCCGTGACTGGCACGGTCGGCGTCAACGCGGACGGCTCCTACTCGCCCCAGGTGGGCGACCAGGCCGCCCGGGCCCTGGCGATTATCGAAGCAGCCCTGGAATCCCTCGGCGGCAAGATCGAGCATGTGATCCGCACTCGCATTTACGTGACCGACGTCAGCCAGTGGGAAGAAGTCGCCCGCGTACACGGCAAGGTCTTCGCCGACATTCGCCCGGCAACCACGATCGTGGAAGTCGCCCGATTGATCGACGACGCGGCCCTCATCGAAATCGAAGCCGACGCGATCGTCCCGTAAAGCGGCCGACGGTGATTGCGCACAGGGACCTCATCGTCGCGCCACGACGATCCAGCCATTGGTGCGCAGCGCCGGAAACAGCCACGGCGCCTTCAGGGCATGACGGCGTTGGGCGTTGAGCCGGACGCGGCGTTCAATCTCGAAGCCGGCTGACCGCAAATCTGCGGCCAGCTCTCGCCAGCGAAACACGTGCAGGTACATGCTCGGCAGGCCCCGATAGGGGAACCACTTGTCGCCGACTTCAATCTCGCGAGACAGTGGCGCCGTGCAGAGATTCTTGGCGACCCACCACGGCCCGTCGGGGTCGCGAAGGTTGTACCAATAGTTGTGCACATGCAAGACGAAGCGCCCGCCGGGGCGCAGAATGCGGCGGACGTGAGCCAGTGCGCGGCGGCGATTCACGCGTCCGCGAATCATGCCCAGCGTGCTGAACATGCAGATGGCGCCGTCGACCGACGCATCGCGCAGCGCGTCCAATTCCACCATGTTGGCGAGCACGCAATCGATGGCGAGCTCCTCCTCTCGCGCTTTCTCGCGAACGATGCGCAGCATGTGGGCCGACAGGTCGACGGCCAGCCCCCGATGCCCGGCGCGGGCCAGCGGCACCAACGCGCGCCCCGTGCCGCACCCCAGGTCGGCAATCACCCCTGGCTCGGTGAACGTCTCCAACAACAGCGACTCGTCAAAATCAAACAGGCTGTTGAACTCAAAGTACGCGTCGTAGTCGTCCGCAATGTGGGGGGCGTGGACGTAGTCCCACAGTCCGCGCGAAACCCCGGCGGGAAGCTGCCACAGCGGTCGATCGGTTCGCGTCATTTGCTGGTCATGTTCGTTCGCGTGCTGTCCGTCAATCCCACGAAGTGAACGCGGATCGGCACGGATTTGGCGGATGATTGCGGGTAGGACGAAGACTGCAAAGCTTGGGAGAATCCAAGCCGAATTTCTCGCGCCGCGTGGCAATCACGGTTCCTCGTCCACTGATTCTGCGGCAATCCGCCCCCGTGCGTCTGCCTGCAAACCGCTTCTGCCGTCGTCGACGGCCCCGGGCGTGATTCGCGAGCAATCGCCTCCGCAGCGAAATCGCGGATTTCTCCCCGGGTTTGGGCTGGTTGGCGGGTGGGGGGGGCGGCAGTATAATCGGCGGCTCGGGCGTCGCCCAGCATGCCGGCTGATGAGCGACTTGTCCGAGGAGGGTCGCCGCTAGGTTGCGCGTCTTGCCGAGAACAACTCGCTAGAACCGCCCGCCTCGCCCGCCTTGTGGAGTTCAGACCGCGCCAGCAGCCTGCTGGTCGAACTCCTAGGGTCCCGCCCTGGCGAACACGTAGTAAGAGCCCATTTTTAAGTCGCGCGACGGCGCTGCCGCCGTGCTCAAGTAGTCAGAAGGAGTCACGTCGTGGCAATTCGCGTCGGTATCAACGGTTTTGGTCGTATTGGCCGCCTGACGTTCCGCAATCTGGTCGCTCGCGGCAGCGAGTTCGAGGTGGTCGCTATCAACGACCTCACCGACAACAAAATGCTCGCCACGCTGTTGAAGTACGACAGCACGCACGGTCGGTTCCCCGGCGAAGTGAGCTATGACGACGAGAACCTGCACGTCAACGGCAAGGCCATCAAGGCGACGGCCATTCGCAACCCGGCCGAGTGCCCCTGGGGCGACCTGGGCGTCGACGTCGTGGTCGAGTCGACCGGCGTGTTCGCCGCCCGCGCCGCCGGCGGCAAGCCGGGCTATGACACCCACCTGGACGCCGGCGCCAAGCGCGTCGTGCTCAGCGCTCCGGCCAAGGACGGGGCCGACCTGACGTGCGTGTTGGGCGTCAACGACGACAAGCTCACCGCCGACCTGAAGTGCATCTCCAACGCCAGCTGCACCACCAACTGCCTGGCGCCGGTCGCCAAGATCCTGAACGACACGTTCGGCATCGAAACGGGACTGATGACCACGGTTCACGCCTACACGAACGACCAGAACGTGCAGGACCTGCCTCACAAGGATCCGTATCGCGCCCGGGCCGCGGCGATGAACATCATCCCCACCAGCACCGGCGCCGCGTCGGCCGTGGGTCTGGTCATTCCCGAGCTCAAGGGCAAGCTGACCGGCATCGCGCTTCGCGTTCCCGTGGTCACCGGCAGCGTGGTCGACCTGACCGTTAACCTGGGCAAGAAGACCACCGCCGAGGAGATCAACGCCGCGATCAAGAAGGGCGCCGACGGCCCGATGAAGGGCATCCTGGCCTACACAGAGGACCCGATCGTGTCGACCGACATTATCGGCGACTCGCATAGCTCGATCTTTGCGGCCGATTGGACGCAGGTGATCAACGGCACGATGGCCAAGGTCGTCAGCTGGTACGACAACGAGTGGGGCTACAGCTGCCGCACCGCCGACCTGATCGCCAAGATCGGCGCCATGTAGGCCAATCTCTGGCGTCCAACGGAACTCCCACGACGAGGACCGCGTCCAATCACCTGGACGCGGTCCTTTTTTTGCGCCCCGGCGAGTGGGGGGCATAAGCCCCGTGTTAGTTGGCGCCCGCGGTAGCCCCAGAGCCAATGGGCGCGAAAGACAAGGGCCCAGAAACAGAGGGCTCACGCCCCCCGCTCGCCGCGTATGGGACTTAACGCCCGCACGGCGGCCTGAGCGTGACCCGGCCCGTCAACCGCGGTAGAATGCAGGGGTTCGACCAGCGACCGCCGCCCCCTCCTTTTCCCTGGTGACGTGATGGATCAACTCCGCGAGCAAGTCGCCCGTGCCCGCCGTCGGCTCTCGACCGAGCTGTTCCTGCAGCGGCTCACCACGTGCCTCATTGCCGGTCTGGCGGCCGCGGCCGCGGCGATTGCGGTCCCTAAGCTCGTTGTGGTGGAAAATCTGCCGACAAATTGGTCAATGCTATGGCTGGCCGGCAGCGTCGCGGCGGCAACGCTCGCCGCACTGGTCTGGACGTGGCTGAGCGGCCGCAGCGATTTGGACGCGGCCATCGAAATTGATCGCCGCTTCGAGCTGCGCGAGCGCGTCGCCAGCAGCTTGTCGCTCCCGGCGGAAGTGCTCGATACGCCGGCCGGTCAGGCGTTGGTGGCCGACGCCATGCGGGCTGTGGGGCGCATTGAAGTCGACCAGCGGTTCAAGATTCGGCCGCAGCGTCGCGTTTGGTTGCCGATTGTGCCCTTCCTCATCGCGTTTGCCATCGCGACGTTCTTCGACAACAAAGTCGCGCAAAGCACGCCGGGCGACGCGACGCTCACCAAGCAACAGCTGGACGAAACAACCAAGGCCATACGCGAACGGCTCAAGAAACGCAAAGAGGAAGCGGCCAAGCAAGGCCTGAAAGACGCTGAAGAACTGTTCAAACAGCTAGAGAAGAAGACCGAGGAACTGGCGACCAAGGAGAACCTCGATCGCAAAAAGGCGTTGGTCAAACTGAACGACTTGGCCAAGGAGCTGGAAAAGCGGCGCGAGTCGCTGGGGGGCAACGAAGAGTTGCGCAAACAGCTCGAGGGCCTGAAGAAGATGACCAAGGGCCCCGCCGACAAGATGATGGACGCCATGAAGGACGGCGATTGGCAGAAGGCGAAGCAGGAACTGCAAAAGCTTAAGGAGCAAATGAAGAACGGCAAGCTCGACGCCAAGAGCAAAGAACAGCTTGAAAAGCAACTGGACGAGCTTGGCAAGCAACTCGATCAGGCTGCGAAAAAGCAGCAGCAAGCGATGGATCAGGTGAAGAAGCAGATCGAGCAGGCAAAGCAGCAAGGCGATTTGCAGAAAGCCGGGCAGCTGCAGCAGAAACTTGACCAGATGGCCCAGCAACAGGCCGCCGCTCAACAGATGCAGCAGATGGCGCAACAACTTCAGAAAGCCCAGGAAGCGCTCAAACAGGGCGACCAGCAAGCCGCGGCGCAGGCCATGGACCAGATGATGCAGCAAATGGACCAGCTGCAGAAACAAATGTCCGAAGGCCAAATGATCGACGCGGCGATGGATCAGTTGCAGATGGCCAAAGACGCCATGGGCTGCCAGCAGTGCCAAGGCAAAGGTTGTCAGGCCTGCCAGAACGGCGGGGCGGGCAACAAGTTCTCTGAGAAGGGCGGCAATGGCATGGGCGCTGCCCGCGGCGGGTCCGGGCCGCGACCCGACGAGAAGAACGACGTCGGTTTCCGCGATTCCCAGGTCAAACAGAAGCCAGGGCAGGGCGCCGCGGTCGTGGTCGGCGAGGCCGACGGCCCCAACATTCGCGGCAACGTGATGGAGACAATCAAGGAAGAAATGGCCGCCCAGGGCAGCGAACCAGCCGATCCGCTGGTCATCGAGCGGCTGCCGAAATCGCGTCTGGAGCACACGGAGGAGTATTTCAACATGCTTCGGGAGGGCGAATAACGTCCCCACGGAGCTGATTGGCCCGGGGCTGCCGCCCTGTGGGCAAGTCGCACAAACCCTCTCGGTTGGGTAAGATGGGGCCTTCAGACGGCCGTGGGGCCGTCGCGACACGTCCCCTTCCCCAGGGCCCATCGATGCTGGCGGAGCACCGGACGCTTCGGCGACCCTTGACCCTGATCTTCCTTGCAACGCTCGCATGCGCCGTGTCCGCGGGCCTTTGTCGCGCCGCGGAGCCCGCGCATGCCCAATCCGCGCCGGCCGCAGCCGTCGACGCCGCCTTGGCCGAATTGCGTGCGTGGCTGGGCGCGGGCGACAATCGCCAGCGGTGGGAGCAGTACTTGCAGCTCGCTCTGCTGGACGATCAATTGGCCAGCGACGCCCCCGATCCGGCAGCCATCGGCCGCGTCCTCGGCCAATTTCGCAGCGAGGCCAACGGGCTTGAGATGCGAAGGTTCGCGGCGGTTCGCGATGCGCTGGCCGACTGGCAGCGCCAACTCCAATCGCAGATCGCCGCCACCGGCGACTTGGCCCGGCTCGCCGAGGCGTCGGCGGGCGACTACCAGCCCGTGACCGCCGCGGAAGAACGGGCGGCCCGCGGCGAGCTGCGACGACGCGCCGCCCAATTGCAGCAATCGCTTGGCGGCCAAGCGGCCGCCTGGCAAGCGTATCTCCAGTGGGAGCTGCTGCAGCCGGTGCTCGCCGACGAAGCGTTGCCCACGCGCCGGCAGCTGCTCGCCCTTGCGGACGTCAGCGATCGGCTCTACGCAAATCACCCAGGGTTGGAACTTCCCGCGTTCACCAAGTTCCGTCAGGCGCTGGACGAGTACCGCGCCGTGGCGCCATGGCGGCAGGCGGCCGAGGCAGGACGCAATCCGGCCGAGAACTACGAGGTGCTTGCGAAGAATCTCGCCGGGCAACTCGAGCGGCTCGCTCAGCAGCGCACCACCGAAACGCCGTGGCTTGCCAGTCGCGTGCTCGGTGCAATCGACGAACTGGGCGACTCGCCCGAACTCGTCGCCGCAGTGCGTGCCGCATACGCCCAACCGAATCTCTACGCGGTGGTCTCCGGCGACTTCGTCAACGCGATACCGCGCAAACCGGTTGATACGACCCGGCCGGTGCATCAGGACATCCTGGGGACGCACATTATCGGCACGTCGCGCACGCTGGCCACTGTGCGATTTGAGCCCGTGCCGTGGGACGACGCCATTGCGCTGGTGGCCCGGTTTCAGGGCCACGCTTACGCTCGAACCAACGGGTACAACGGCCCGGTGCGAATTCGCAGCACGTCCACCACCGCCCTCTCGGGCGTCAAACGCATCCACTTCAGCGACGCCGGGTTCGTCACTGGCGCCGCGGTGACCGACGCCGAGACCCAGGCGCACATCCACTCGATCAACAAGACGGGCGGCCAATTTGGCCACAAACTCATCGAGAAGATCGCTTGGAATCGCGCCGGCGAGAGCCAAGGCGACTCGGAACGCATTGGCGCGCGTAACGCGGCCGAGCAGCTGCGCGAAAACTACGACATGGAACTCGCCGCGGCGGTGGCCGAAGGGCGTGCGAGCTATGAACAGAACGTGCGGGCGCCGCTGAGGCGCCAGGGGTTCTTTCCGGAGATCCTCCGGATGTCGTCCACGTCGTCCGATCTGCGGATCGTCGCGGCGCTGGCCAAGCGGTCGCAATTGGGCGCCGACGGACCGCCGCCCCCGTACCAGGGCAATCATGACCTGTCGCTGCGATTGCACGAGTCGGCGGTGGACAATTACCTGGCGGTGGCGCTCGGCGGGGTACGACTGAGTCAGGACGCGGCCGATGCGCCGCTTAAGGTGACGGGCAGCGCGCCCCCATGGCTCAAGAAGGCCACTGCGGGCAAGGCGCTCCAACCCGCCAGTCCGCCTGCCGGCGGCGACGGTCCGGCGCTGGGCGCCGATGCAGGCGCGCCCCCGTTCAAACCATGGTCGCTCACGCTCAACAGCGAGGCGCCGGCCGGCGTCACGTTCGAGGACGGCCAGCTGCGGATCCGCCTGCGCGCCGTGGTGCTGGCGTCCGAAGAAGACGAATACCGCAACTGGGACATCCTCATTTGCTATCGCGTGACCCAACAGGGCGACCGCGTCGTGCTGGTCCGCACCGGCGACATCGAGGCGCTTCCCTCGGGATTCGACCCCGCGTGGGACAAGCGGATGGCGGGACGCGACTCGGCGTTTCGCAACACGCTGGCCAAGAACATGACCGCCCGGGCCGAGGCGGGGCAGGGGTTCCCCGCCGAGATTGATATCCCCGCAATCAACATTGCGGGACTGGGCCGCTTGCATCTCTCCGAACTCGTCAGCGCCGACCATTGGCTGTCGCTGGGATGGCAGCTGCCGTAGTTGTGATTTGCGTTGGTCGGCCGTCCGCTGCAGGCGGGCGACCATGCGCCCCGGTCGACACTGGCTCGTCTGCTAGCACGCTGGCCGATTTCTTGGCCGATCGACCAACCAATGTCAAAGTTTGCCGATTAGGCAGACGATAAGCATTATGCGGAATATTCCGACGCCCCTGCGCACGCGCTATCGCGCGTGCGTCGGTGCTAGCGGAGATCTCGTCCGGGGGGACGAGGGTTTGGCCCTCAAAGCGGTGGCGGTCAACGCCTTCAGGCATGCGTCTGATGGTGAGTTGACGGCCAATCGTAGCGCGCACCCGATGCGGACTGGCGAGCGAGTTGCTCGTGCGGCCCCGCTCCCTGCGAGAGAAGCCATCGATATGAATCGCGAACTCCGCTCCTACATCTGCATTTGGCTGAGCCTGCTGACGCTCGCCTCCGGCTGTCACCCGACGCAACCGTTCTTCTTTCGCGAAGACGGCGATCTCTCGCACTACATGGACGTCGCCTCGACGATCGAATACCCCGAGGTCGACGCCGAACCGCTGGTGGAGGCGACCGCCAGCCAGGAACCGCTCACGCTGGCCAACTTCGACACCTACCAGTTCTGGGATTTGTCGCTGGAAGAAGTGACCCGCATGGCGCTGGAAAACAGCCAGGTCATGCGCACCTTGGGCGGGCGGATCACCGACGGCGGGCAGAACATCTCACAGTCCACGCCCGAGACGATTACTACGCAAGGCACGAACGTCGCCACGACGTACGATCCGGCCCTGGTGGAGAGCGGTCCCGGCACCGGCACCGGCAGCCAATTCAGCGGCACCGGCGTCGAGGCGGCGTTGGCGGCGTTTGACGCGCAGCTCAATTCCAATTTGCTGTGGCAGTACAACGATCGGCCGCAGAACTTCGGCCTGGCGTCGATTCCGAACTTCTTCGCGCCGAATTTCCGGCAGGATATCGGCCAAGGCGCCTTGGGGATCACCAAGACGACCGGCGACGGTTCGACCTTTGGTTTGACCAACAACTACGCCTACGACCAAAACAACAACGGCAGCCGCATCCAGCCCAGCGACTGGAACGTGAACGTCGAGGCGACGTTCAGCAAACCGTTGTTGCAGGGCGCCGGCACGCAAATCAACCGGATCGCCGGTCCGCAGACGTTTCAGCAAGCCCAGAGCGGATTTCTCAACACGATTGACGGCGTGATGATCGCGCGGATCCGCCACGACATTTCGCTCAACGACTTTGAGATCGGCGTCCGCAATCTGATGCGGGACGTCGAAGACGCGTACTGGGAACTGTACTTCTCGTATCGCGATCTCGAAGCCCGCAAAATCGGCCGCGACAGCGCGTTGGTCACCTGGCAGCGCGTGAAGGCGCTGCAACGGGCCGGCCAGTCGGGCGGCGAGGCCGATCAGGAAGCCCAGGCGCGTTCGCAGTATTTTCTGTTCCGCTCGCAGGTCGAGACGGCGCTGACATCGTTGTACCGCGTAGAGAACCGGCTCCGCTACGTCATGGGCCTGGCCGCCACCGACGGCCGGTTGATTCGTCCTAGCGACGAGCTGACCACGGCTCAGATCCACTTCGATTGGGCCGCCGTACACGCCGAGGCGCTCGTGCGACGCAGCGAATTGCGCAAGCAAAAGTGGCAGGTCAAGCGCCGTGAACTGGAGCTTGTGGCTTCCAAGAACCAAATCTTGCCGCGATTGGACGTGTCGGGCACCTACCGCTGGCTGGGCGCCGGCGACGAGTTGATCAACTCCTACGGCAACGGCCTGTCGCCGTTCGCCAACGGGTCGAACGCCTGGGAAGTGCTGACCGACGGCAATTACCAGGAATGGCAGCTCGGCCTGAACTTCACGATGCCGATCGGCTTCCGCACCGCCATGAGCGGCATTCGGCACCACCAACTGCTGCTGGCGCGGGAACGGGCCGTGCTGCAGGACCTGGAACTAGAAGTTTCACATCAGCTGACCGACGCAGTTCGCGATTTGGATTTGAATTACGCCGTCGCACAGACCAACTTCAACCGCCGTGTGGCCTCGGAGGACGAAGTGGAGGCCCGCCAGGCGCTGTACGATGTGGGCCAACAGACGCTCGACTTCTTGCTCCAGGCCCAGCAGCGGCGGGCCGACGCCGAGAGTGCGTTTTTCCGCTCGCTGGTGGATTACAACCGGGCGATCATGCGAGTTCATTATCGCAAGGGTTCGCTGTTGGAGTACAATGGCGTGTATCTGGCCGAAGGCCCCTGGCCAGGCAAAGCTTACTTTGACGCCTTGCGGCGGGCCCGGCAGCGGGACGCGAGCGTGCTGATCGACTACGGATTTACGCGCCCCAGCGTCATCAGCCGGGGTCCGTACACCCAGAACAGCGGTACAATTGGCGGCGAGGTAATCCCCCATGGCGCCTTGGACGGTCCCCTGGAGAATGATCCGACCCCGGCGGAGGAAATCCCGGCGCCGAACAATTTGCAGCAACCGAATCTGACCAACCCGGCGGGCAACAACTCGGTCTCGCTGATTCAGCCGCTGCCGGCGGTCGACGCGATGCCGACCACTGGCATGGTCGTGCCCGCCAGCGCCCTGCAGGTGCTGCCAAGGGAACCCGCGGGGAATCCGCCGGGGGCGACGATGCCGACCGTCTCGCCGGCCCAGTTCAATCAACAGGGCGCCGTTAACCCGTTCCGCAACAATCCGACGGCCTGGTCGACCGACGCCGGCGCAGCGCCGAGCACGACAGCCAGCCATCGCCCTGAAAACCCGTTCGTGTCGCAGGCACCCGCCGCCGCAACAACGCCCGCCTACGTGCCGACCGCCATTCATGAATATCAAACGGGTCACGCGACTGATCAAGCTGCTGCAGGAGTTGCAGGCGGGAGCCGGCGATAGCCCCGACGGATTGGCTGCCGCGTGCGGCGTGAGTCGCCGCACGATTTTTCGCGATCTGGAGACGCTTAAGTCGGCCGGCGTGCCGATTGCGTTTGACAAGACTTCGAACCAATACGCGCTAGCCGGCGCCCACTTCTTGCCCCCGGTCAACTTCACGGCCGCCGAGGCGCTCAGTCTCATCGCCGTGGCCAAACAATTGGGCGATGAGGGTCGCCTGCCGTTTCTCGGCCCGGCCCGCGCCGCCGCGCTCAAGCTCGAAGGAAGCCTGCCGGCGCAACTGCGCGAAGAGTTGCAAACGGTCGCCCGGTCAATTCAGTTTCGCATCAACTCGTTCGATCCGCTCACAGGCAAGCAAGAGATCTACGAACAGCTTGTCGACGCGATCGCCGGGCGGCGCGTCGTGGTGATCCAGTATGGCAGCCTGACCGAGTGGGAGACGATCCGCACGCGACTGCGACCCTATCAGCTGCTGTTCAATCGACACAGCTGGTATGTCGTAGGGCGCAGCACTCTGCACAAGGGACCGCGCACGTTCAATCTCAGTCGCATCGACTCGCTAGAGCCAACTCGGCAAACCTTCGCCCGTCCCCGCGGTTTCAGCGTCGATCGCTATCTGGGCAACGCCTGGAATCTCATTCCCGAACCGGGGCCCGATCACCATGTGCATTTGCGATTTGCGCCGCTGGTAGCGCACAACGTGGCGGAAGTCCGGTGGCACAAAACGCAGCAAACGGCGTTTCGGCCGGACGGGTCGCTTGATTTTCACGCTCGGGTGTCAGGGCTCAACGAGATCGCGTGGTGGGTCTTGGGCTACGGCGATCAGGTCGAAGTGCTCAAAACGGCCAAACTACGGCGGCTGGTCGCCGCGCGGGTGAAAAACATGCACGCAACTTACTCGGCGACGGAAGACGATTCGCACGACAATTCCTGAGGGGTAGGCACGGGGCAAGCGCCGCGGCTAGATTAGGGGTCCGTCGCGGCGCAGCGCGTTGCTCAGCCGCTCGTTCCACGCCGCATCAGGATCGCGATTCCGTGTTCTTCTCTTTCGATGGTCTCGACGGCGTCGGCAAGACAACCCAATTGCGGCTGTTTTGCCAGTGGCTTGACGCCCACGGGCGAACCCCCGTCGTATGCCGCGATCCGGGCAGCACGCCGCTGGGCGAGCGCGTGCGAGAGATCCTGTTGACCAGCGGCGAAGAGACGCCCATCGCGCCGCGCACGGAGATGCTGCTCTACATGGCGGCCCGAGCGCAGCTGGTTGACGAAGTGATTCGCCCCGCGCTGGCGGCCGGACAAACGGTGGTGTCCGATCGCTTTCTGTTGGCGAATATCGTGTATCAAGGGCACGCCGGGGGACTGGACGTGGCCAGCGTGCGCACCGTGGGACAAGTCGCCACCGCGGGCGTCGCGCCCGATTGCACGTTTCTGTTGGATATGGATCCGAGCACGGCCCACGCGCGAATTGATCGGGAACTCGACCGCATGGAGCGCCGCGGCGACGAGTTTCGTCGTCAGCTGCGCGACGGATTTCTGGCCGAGGCCAAGCAGATGGGCGCCAGCGTGCATGTGGTCGATGCGTCGCGCGCTATCGACGCGGTGCATGACGAGATCCTTGCCATCGCCCAGCAAGCGTTGAGCGGCCCGGGCTAGATTCGCCCCATTCGCGCTACGCCTTCAAACGCCGCGCCGCCCACCACTCCACGACCAACACCGCGACGAGCGCCGCCGCCGCCAGCGCCAGGCAGGTCAGCGCCATGCTGTCGAAATCTGCTGGCATCGTGTTGGCGAATCGCTTGTGCTTCAGTTCGCTGACGCCGGTGGTCGTTTCGATCTGAAACGGCCACACCTTGCGGAGCGATCCGATCATGAACCCACACAGCACGGCCAGCGTGGCGGCATGGGCGCGGGCGAGCAGCCACTGCAGAACCTTGGCGAATCCGATGAGCCCCACGGCGCATCCGGCTGCAAAAACAACCAGAATGGTTGCATCGCGGGCGGTGAATTCGAGGTGCACGGCCCTTTTGATAATGCCGGTCACCGTCTCGTAGGCGCCCAACATCCACAGGATGTAGGCGCCGCTGATCCCTGGCAGGATCATCGCGCAGATGGCCAGCATCCCGCAGGCAAAGTAGTACGGCAAACTGTCCATTCCCCCCAGTTTGTCGTGACCCACCAACCAGTATGCAAATGCAGCAGCGGCCACGCCAAGCAGCAGCCGAATTCCCTGCGTCCCGTCCTGCTGGGCGGCCACCATCCGTGCGACCAAGATGCTGGACGCCAGGATTAGCCCGAAAAACACCGCCAGCGTGTAGGGCCGCTGTTCGGTGAGCAGGTACTCCATGGCGGTCGCCAGACTGCCGATCCCCGCCGCAATGCCGAGCCCCAAAAATGCCAGGAATCGCAGGTCAATTCGATTCGCGGCAGCGCGCACCTCGCGGGCCGCAACCAAGCGGAGCAGTTCGCCGTCGAATCGGCTAATCGCGGTCACGAGCCGCTCGTAGATGCCGACGATCAGCGCTACAGTTCCGCCCGACACGCCCGGAACGATGTCAGCGCTCCCCATCAGAAATCCGCGGACGAGCATCACAAGATCGCTTCGGGTGGGACGAATCAATGAAGAATCCAAGTCAGAAATCCAAGTCAGGAGTGATCGCGGACAATCCCCCCGCATGGCGGGGGGCCGACGGTCCCGGTCTTAACGACCGTCGGTCTTGAACAGAATGTACCTTGCCACATGGACTTGCGCAACTTCACCCAACCGTGGCAGACCGTCCAGCGCGCGAGGAAACCCGCCACTGGACGGGCTAATCAAATGTTGACCCAATCTTCGTTACGCGCTAAAATCCTGTGCGAATTGGAGTTAGGTCGCCGCGCGATCGCCCGCCCCGAGGCCGGTTGCATCATTGCAATTTGCCGGTGGCACGACCGCACGCCGTGCCGCCAGCGCGAGGCGACCACGTACGAGCCGAGAGTGAAGCGTAAGACGCCCCTTTCCATTGACACCCTTGAATGCATCCGCCCCGCCGCAAGGCGTCCAAAGGGCGAGGCAAGCCGCTGATTTGTGTCTGTAGTGAGTGACAGGTTCCTGGTCTGTTGACGCCGAGGTCTGCCAACTGCGCCGCCGTGGGGTTGGCCGGGCGCCTCGGCAACCGCACTAACGAAGGCGTCCAACAATGTTCGCCCGCCGGACGGGTTCTGCTTACGAGGTCTTGGCCCCGGCCAAGCTGAACCTGCACCTGAGCATCCTTTGTCGCCGCGACGATGGCTTTCACGAGTTGGAAACCATCATGGCCCCGGTCTCGCTCAACGATCGGCTCGCTTACAGTCCGGCGAACGGCGACGGCGCCGGTTTTCGCTTCTCGTGCCGCAACGTGGCGTCCGGTCTGCCCGCCCCGCCCCAGGGCGACGACAATCTTGCCTATCGCGCTTTGTTGTGTTTGGCTGCCGAAGCGGGCATTCCGCCGCGCGGCGACTTTCAGTTGGAGAAACGCATCCCCGCCGCCGCGGGCCTGGGCGGCGGCAGCAGCGATGCCGCCGCGGCGCTGATGCTTGCCAACCGCGTCTGGGGAATCCACTACCCAGCGAGTCGCCTGGCCGACATGGCCGCCGCGTTGGGCAGCGACGTGCCGTTCTTCCTGGCAGGCGGAGCCGCCGTCTGTCGCGGCAGGGGCGAGCAGATCACCCCGCTTCCCAACGCGACGTCCCTGCCGGTGGTGATCGTGAAACCCAACGCCGGCGTTTCGACGCCCGCGGCGTTTGCGGCGTTGAACATGCCGCCCAAGACCACGCGACCCAGTGAATCGCTTTCGGCTCGACTCGCGGCTGCCGCCTGCGCCGTGCTCGCCGCCGATTGGGGCGCGTTATCCACTGCCGCGACCAACGCGCTGCAGAACGCTGCCGAGCGATTGTGTCCAGCCATCGCTCGGATTCGCCGCGCTTTTGAACGACTCGACGTACCGGCCCACTGCATGACTGGCAGCGGGTCGGCCTATTTTGCCATTTGCCGCTCTGCGCGTCACGCGCGTCGCATTGCGGCTCTCGTCCGAGCCCAAAATCTAGGGATGGTTTTCGCATCGGCGACATGTCGCTGAAGTCGCCTGCGAGGCAAGGAGAATAGCCGTGCAGATTACCGAAGTTCGCATCAAATTGATGGACGAGCCCGGCGAACGCCTCAAGGCGTTTTGCTCAATCACGTTTGACAACTGCTTCGTCGTGCGCGATTTGAAGATCATCGAAGGGTCCAACGGCCCCTTCGTCGCCATGCCGAGCCGCAAGTTGACGGCGCATTGCCCCAACTGCAACATGAAAAATCATTTGCGCGCCCCTTACTGCAATCAGTGCGGGCGGCAACTCTCCTTCGATCACGTGCCCACTGACGCCGACGGTCGCGCCAAGCTTTACGCCGACATCGCGCACCCCATCAACTCGGCCTGTCGCGAAATGATTCAAGATCGCGTCGTGCAGGAATTCGAGGCGGAATTAGAACGCTCCAAGCAACCTGGCTACGTGTCGCGCTACGATGACTTCGACATCGACTACGGCGATCAGCGCCGTAGTCCGGCGCGCGAACCAGAACGACAGCCGACTGACGGTCGCACGGATCAAGCGCATCATCACCGCGGGCCGCACGCGCCCCGCGAGGGAAGCCCGGGGCGCTCGGCGGCTCCCGCGCCGCTGCCGCCCAACATGGAGGTGGTGAGCGACAACTTTGGCGCCGGGATCTTTCCCGATAAGCGCAGTTAGCATTCGCCCGCGATGGCAAAGAGTCGGTCTGCGCCGACATGGCGCCGCGGTCGTTGCCCCGGGGCGAATTCGCCGCCTTTGCCGCTTCTTACCTTAAAGTGATCGCACCAGTTCTTTGCGGCCTCCGATGGCGGCGGCTCCCGTGCGCCGGCGGTGCGCAACGGAAAGACGTAAGCGACATTTTGTGCCCGAGAGTTGTGGAGCCCCGCGGCATATCTTTCCGATAAAGCATACTGCCGCCAAAGCCCCTATCTTATGCTGCCCGCAAGGTCGGCCGTCCGGGCTAGGCGATCCGCAGCAAGATTTACATTGTTCGTCGTCTTTTGAATCTTCCCCGCTCTTAGCTGGTACGCATGAACGAGAGTTCCATTCGCATCACCAATAATCAACAACTTCGCTCCTACATCGCC
The DNA here is from genome assembly GCA_020427145.1 of Planctomycetales bacterium. GTDB lineage: Bacteria > Planctomycetota > Planctomycetia > Pirellulales > Lacipirellulaceae. Next base: position 27,194 of record JAGQOU010000123.1, read on the forward strand.
GAGACCCTTAGCCAGTTCGAATCCCTCGATCCCCAACAATTTCCCCTGGCCCAGCGAGTGCTGACGCGGGCCGGTCGGCCCTGCGGGCTCTATTTCTGCCTGCAAGGCCCCCGTGCCGTGCGATTGACAGCCATTTGGGAAACCGAGGGGAACACCATCCTGTTTTACGGCGCCAACGGGCAACGTCTGCAACGGACGCTGCTGCTGGAGCCGCCCGCCTTGGAATCCTACCTAAGCTGCGCCGCCTAGCCCCACTGCCAATGGCGGCATTGCCATCTGAATTTTTGTACACATAAACGCCCGCGTCGGCTTGCCCCGCCGCGCGGACCCGGGTATAGTATACGCGCGTTCACATTACCCGTCGCGGGCGACATGGAGGTTTTTTATGTTAGTGCTATCCAGGAAGGAAGCTCAGCGAATCCGGCTGGGCGACTCAATCGTGATTACGGTTGTCCGCGTGGCGGGCGACAAGGTGCGTCTGGGGATCGAAGCCCCCAAGGAGATGCTGGTGCTCCGGGACGAATTGGAGCCGTTTGCGCCGGGCGCCGCGGCCGGCGACGCCATTGCCGCCCCCCTGGCAGGGCTGATTGACGTGGAGGCGGGGCTCGCTCGAAGTGCGTAGAACGATCGGAGCCGCACGACGACTAAATGCTGCAAAAAAAG
>JAGQOU010000124.1 GCA_020427145.1 Planctomycetales bacterium
CCGATCTGCTTGAGATTGTTCCGGCATTGCGTGCGTCGGGCCGCCTCGCGCGCCGCCTGCACCGCGGGCAAGAGCAGCGCCAGCAGCACGCTAATGATCGTGACCACGACCAGCAGCTCCACCAACGTAAAGCCGGCGCGCGCCCCAGCCGGGCGTCGGGCCGTCATGAAAGCCCCGGGCGGCGGCGGAGTTCGTCTCGGCGGCGTGCGGCGAGTGCTCCCACCGCGATTCCGACCAGCGTCGCGGCGGATGGTTCGGGAACGACGCCTCCCAGAGCCTGAATCTCGGCGACGACGGCCGCCGTCGAAAGTCCCGCTAGCGAGGCGAAGGCGCTGATGTCGTCAAAGTCAAAACCGCCCAGTTGATTGACGTTGCCGATGGCGAGCGCTTCGACGGTGAATCCGGTCAAGTCGCACACCTCAGCGGCGTAAGCTGCTTGATCGACGAGTCCGAGCGCGAACAGTCGGCTGTCGGCGGCGTCGACCGCCCCGTCGAGATTCATATCGCCCAGAGAATAGCAGGCGATGGAAAACGTCGTCCCCTCGCACGACCACACGAAGGCCTTGTCGGTGGCCGACGACGCGAACATCACCGTACGAAAAGCGCCCGCCAATTGATCGGCGACGAGCAACGCCAAGGGCGCGCCCGGCTGCAATTGAAGATTGGGGCCAATTTCGATTTCCAGCGTCCCGCCCAGCTCTGCCTTGCCTTGCACCACGATGCGATCGAGCGATCCGGGCGTGACGTCGGCCACCTGCAGCCGCAGCACCCCGTCGCTGGCCTGACGATAGTCGCCGTTCACGAGCATCTGGGCGAAGGGCTGATCGGGCCGGCCCGGCGTGAATACGCCGGCATTGAGCAGATTGCCCTCCAACGTTCCTTGCCCAAGCAGCGTTCCCTCGAGGCCAATGCTCGTCGCAGAGACGCCGCCTCCTAAGAGGGCCAAAACCCCTGCGTCGAGCACGTCGATTTGCTGTACGACCGCGAGCTTGGCGCCTTGTCCGACGAGGACGCGGCCCTTGGCAATTTCCAGACACTCGATCGGAGGGACGTCCTGGACGACTCCCGCGACTCCGCCGTTGCTCACGCGGGCGCCTTGTCCGGAGGAGGCCCGCGGGATCTCGCTGCCTAGCCAGTTTTGGCCATCCGTCCACGTGCCTTCGGCGCCGACCCACTCGACCAGGGGCACGTCGCTCGCTCGCGCAGCCGACGCGCCAAGCAACACGCACAACACGGCGCTACGCACCGCCCCGCTCTGACTACGCAGGCACGTGCAGACGCTCTCCGCAACCATGCCGCGGCGAAACGCCAGCCGACAAAGCTTTCTCCCACGCTGCACCCAGCGGAACGGACGGTGGCGCGACCACGACATCGAAAGGGCTCCAGGCTACCGTCCCAAACTAGCAGCGGAGACCCAAGTCGTCAATTTTTGGACCGACGAGGCCAGACTCGCCCTGGCCAATCTGCTTGCCTCGCGCCGCTTGGCGCCTTAGGGTGAATCGCGGGGCTGCGCAGCACCTGCCGCCCGAACGCCGCTTATCTCTGGTCACTCGCCGTCCGCGTGTCAAAACTGCCTGTGCGCTGTCTGAACGTCGTGTTCCGCCAAGTTGCGTCCTGCTCAGCATTTGCCGCCGTGCTTCGCGCCAGCGCCGGACGCGCGTGCTGCGCTCTGGCCGTGACCGCCGCCCTCGCGTCAGGAGCCGGCGCCACAGCCTTCTGGCTGACGCCCAGCGAAAGCAACGGAGCCCCCGGACCGAGCACGCTCCAGCAGACGCTCTGCGGCGTGCCAGCGGGAGCGGCGCCGCAGTCGTTTTTTGTGTGGGCGACAGTCGACGCGGGCAAGACCCTGAGCAACGCGAGCTTGAACCTCGCCTCCTCCGACCCATCCGTGCTCGATTTCGCGGGCGGTTGGTGGAACAACACTACTGCGGGCGGTGTTCCGCGATTCCAATTCGTCCACGACAGTTCTGACACAGGGCTGCTGCCGCCGCTTGTACCGAGCACCTCTCCCACCGATCGCCTGGACGCCTTACAAGGCTTCTCGCTGGATGCGACAGCAGCGACCGGCCTGTCGCTGGCCAACGCCGACGATCTGTCCGGCGGCGTGCCGAGGTGGCTGGTGGCCGAAATCCAGTGGCTCCCCGTGGCGATCGGCACAACGGAAATCCACCTGCAGATTGGCGACAACGGCCTCAACAATTTGGGAGAAGACGCGGCCGCGCAAATCGTCACCCTCGGACGCGATGACGACGTCGCGTACCAGGCCGGCCTATCAACCCATCGTAGCGTGACGCTGCCCGGCGATTCGCCAGACGCCGTGATAACGCTTCACGGGGTCAACAGCGACTTCAATGGCGACGGCGTGGTCGACGGGCTCGACCTCGCGGTGTGGGAAGCGGCGTTTTATCTCGCCGGGGGCGCCGATTGTCGCACCGCAGACGGCGATTCCGACGGCGACGCCGATGGCGCCGACTTGTTGGCGTGGCAGCGAGCGTTTGCCCCCTCGCGTCCGGCTCCGGCGACGCCGATCCCCGAGCCGGCCAGCGGCGTACTCGGCCTCATGGGGGCGCTTGCCGCATTGCCTCGCTGGCGCAACTCCGCGAGAAGTTAGATCGCGACCGACTGCATGGCTGCAGGCCCTCTGCGGTACGCCG
>JAGQOU010000125.1 GCA_020427145.1 Planctomycetales bacterium
AAGTGCCGCAGCCGCATGCACTACTATCTGGCCGACTGCGAAGCCGCTCGCCGCCAGCCGGGCGCCCGGGCCCTGTTGCTCGACCAACGCGGCTTCATCGGCGAAGCCTCCACCGCCAACGTCGTGGCCTACGACGCCGACCGCGGACTCGTGACCCCCAAACTCGACGGCGTGCTGCCCGGGATCAGCCAGCAGGTGTTGTTCGAGTTGGCGGACCAGCTGGAAATCCCGCGCCGCGAAGCCGACCTCGCGCCCGCCGAACTTGCCGTCGCGGACGAAGCGTTCCTCACGAGCACGAGCATCTGCATGCAGCCGCTGACCACGCTCGACGGACGCCCCCTCGGCAGCGGTCAACCGGGGCCGATCTACCAACAACTGCTCGCCGCTTGGAGCACCCTGGTCGGCGTCGACATCGCCGCGCAGGCGCGCGCCTTTGCCGTTCGCAACGAGGGCGCTTGAACCACCGAGGGCACGGCTGCCGCGGAAACCCCAGCGCAGATTTCGCGTTCGTGCGTCAACGCTCGATCTTGTCCTCCGCTCGATGTTGCTAAGTGCAAAAAAACTAAAATCCAGGAGCAAAACTCCGTGCCGCGGCGAGCATGCCGTGCGCCGAAGTGCTTGCTCGCGAACCACTTCCATGCACCGGGGCGAGTCGCGGAACCGTGAGTTTTGCAAACAAAACCCTCGCCCGCCGAGCAAAACCCGCGGCCGCCTCGGCCGCATGCCCCCGCCCCGCGGCCCCTGTTTTACCCGATGTCGTGGCCCATTTTCTACAAGAATCTCGCAGACGCAGAAGCCGTCGCACCGTGCGTTCGCGTGAAACGTTTCGAGCCCGGCGAAGCTCACATCGTGTGCTGGACGAGGGAACTGAGGCACCCTTAGTCTTCGCCCGCCCTACCCCTGGCAGCACACCGCGTGCGTGCTGGGTGCGTCCGCTCTTGCTACAATCGCGGACCCTGCTTATCCACACCTTTGGAAGATCAGCAGGTCCTACCGGGGCTTATGCACGTACTTTGTGTCGGGTTACAAGTTAGGTGGCTTTCGTGGAAATGGGCGCGGGCAGACTCTTGGTGCTTATCGTCGGTACGATTTGGATCGTCGCTGGCGCCGCTGGAGCGTTGCCGGCAGTGTTTTCCGTGATGATGATCGATGCCCCCGGCGCTACCGAGCGGCCGGCTACCTTGGCATTAGTGGCCGCTGTAGCCAGTTTTCCGTGCGTGTGCTTTTTTTCAGCGACAAGAGCATTCCGGCATCGTCGCGTCGATGAGTTGTCCCGGGCATGCTTTTTCCTGCTGTTGCCAGTCATCAATCTCGCCGTGGCCGGCGCCGCAGCAGCATGGATACAGCAATTCCAAGGCGGCAAATTCAATGGCTAACAAGTCGCTGCAATCGCCCCGCCAGTTGCGTAGGGTGGGTGCTTGCACCCACCGCCAACGCGGGGAAGCGGAGCGGGCGGTGTATTATGATGCAATACGACCAGCGTCCAGTTGCGGCGCCAACCGGGTTTGTTTAGCCAACGTCAAAGATGTGTGCGAGCCCCCCCTACCCGACTTGGTTCAAGGAATCGTTTCCATGGTTGTTACCAAATGCCCGAACTACGCAATCCTAACTTTTCGCTGTGACGAAGCACTAGCACCTTGGGGAGCCAATTTCTGGCGGACTTTTTTTCGCCCTCGACTGGCGCGAGTTGCAGTGCGAAACAGGCCGGCTCAACGGTAAGCGACGGCGACGAATCCCGCCGGGCGCCACGGCCACAAAACGACCAAACTCACCAACAGCATCCGCTGTCAGTAAATGTTACACTGAGTTCATCGCGCTATGCGATCGGACAGAGGAACGGCTCTAACTTTTCGGAGGTGCTTATGTTCACGGCATCGCGTTACTTGACGATGGCGGCCGTCTTGCTTGTTTCAGCGTCAGGACGTGCGCATGGAGTTGGGGTCGTATTGCTAGATACGTCGCAGGCGCCGTTGGAATTCACATCGTGGAATCAGGGTTGGTGGAGTACCGGGACCTCCAATCCCAGCACGCGCAATTCGAGTCCGTTTCTTGGGACGTATTTCGGCCAGGGAACATTTAGCCTAAACGGCACTCATCGCGACTTCTTCACATTCCGGATACCACAACTCCAGGGTAATCGCGTAATCGCCGCAAGCCTCTTGCAGCATCGTGGCGTTGTATCAGATACCATCGAAAGCGAAGAGACGATCGGTCTATTCGATGTAACGACCGACCCAGCAGTGCTGAATCACAATGAAGGATCAAATCCGAGCGTCTACGCCGACATTGGGACGGGCATTAGCTACGGCGAGTTCTTGATTGAGACATCGGGAACGACAGAGACCCTTTACGAATTCGCACTCAACGCCGCCGCGATCGCCGACATTAATGCGGCAACTGGCAATTATTTTTCAGTTGGCGGAAACCTACTTTCTGACGATGGGCACGACTTCATTTTTGGCGGTGCCATCCACGGCCCGGCTGAACTCCGCCTGACAATCGTTCCCGAACCGCCGGCGATCGTCATTGCATTCGTACTGATTGCGATCCGATTCCAATCATTAAAACATTGCAATTGAGCCAGGCGCATGATCAGTTTTGTAGCGACTGTCTTGGCGATCAAGTGGTTTGTGATTGAATCCAGGGCGTTTGATTTTTGATCATGGCGTTGAGGATCAGCAGCAGCTTTCGCATGCAGGCGACCAGTGCGGTCATTTTCGCTTTGCCGCGGGCGACGAGCTCTTGGTAGTGTTTGCGGATGACCTGGCTGTGCTGTGTGGCCACGAGCGTGGCCATGTACAGCGCGCGGCGAACCTGGGGCCCGGCCGGTCTTGGGGCATAACCCCCTGATCGCGCAGGTTGACGGGCGCCGTGAAAGGCCGTTTTTGCCAAACGCCCACAACTTTCCCAAAAATTGCTTGCTGCGGCGGGCGGGCTTATGGTAGGAGAGGGGCTTCAATAGCCGGTCCCGATCGCCGGGAACCGAGGAGATCGCGTCATGTTCCGATCGTGCTACTCGCTCGCCGGCGTATTGTTCGGATTGAGCCTTGCCATGGCCCCTGTGCCGTCGTTGCGGGGGGCGACGGTGTTCTTGGGCCCGACGCCCTATCTCAGCGCCGCCGACAGCCCGTTTCCCGTCGACGGCAGCAATCCCCGTTTCTTTCTGGAAGATTTCGAGGATGGGCTGCTCGATACGTCGGGTGTGGGACTCGTTGGCATCAATCGGCCGCCGATCTTCCCGCCGGTGGCAGGCGGGATTTCGGGACCGGGCCCTGAGACCGACTCGGTGGATGGCGACGACGGCGTCGTGGACGGTCTTGGCAACGATGGCTCGTCCCTGCGGCAGGCAATGTTTTTGGAAGAGTTCGAAATCTTTAGTACTCGTCTTCGCTTCGAGTTTTCAGAAGGCGAACTCGGATTTCTGCCCAACGCGTTTGGAATTGTGTGGACTGACGGCTTGCGAGGTACAGGCATCCGCCTCAGGGCGTTTTCTCCAGCTGGCCTAGCCGTCGCCGAGCAACTTTACGTTGGCTTTGGCGACGCAGCCGCGACAGGCGAAACCACAGAGGATCGTTTTATTGGCCTCGTCAGCCCGGTCGGCTTTGCTGCGGTGGAATTGAGCGTGAGTGCCGTCTCGTCATCCGTTTTGCCCTTCCCCCCGCCGGTCGTTGAATTCGACCACTTGCAGTACGGAGCAATTGTGCCAGAACTCCCGACAGTAGATTTGATTGCGGTTGGCACTCTCATCGCATCAACCGTCCCCTGGCGTTCGGGGGCCATGCTCTTGGGGCATAAACCCCGCAGGCGCGGCTAGGCGGGCACCTTGGAGGACTGTTTCCGTCAAACGCTCGCGACTTTGCCAAAAATTGCTTGCTACGGCGGGCGGGCTTATGGTAGGAGAGTGGCCCCAAGTGTCGTTCCCGGTCGCCGGGAACCCAGGAGATCACGTCATGTTCCGATCGTGCTTCTTACTCGCCAGCGTCCTGGTCCTCCTGAGCATGGTCGTACCCGTCGCGCCGTCGCGCGGGGGGACGGTATTCTTGGGCCCGACGCCCTACCTCAACGCCGCCGACAGCCCGTTTCCCGTCGACGGCAGCAATCCCCGTTTCTTTCTGGAAGATTTTGAGGACGGGCTGCTCAATACGCCCGGAGTGACAACGCTCACGACGGGAACGGCAAAGATTTCGGCGCCCGGCCCCACGACCGACTCAGTCGATGGCGACGACGGATTGGTCGATGGCTCTGGGACGTCGGGCTGGTCGCTTCAACGGCTCATGTTCCCGGACTTTACCAACGTCTATTTTACGAGTTTCAATTTTCGGTTTTCGGAGAGCGAACTCGGCTTATTGCCTAACGCCTTCGGGATTGTTTGAACGGATGGCCCCATGCCGAGCGAAGTGACGCTGAGAGTTTTCGACGACGACAGTAATCCCCGCGAAGGAATGCTATTCACGGGTTTGGGCGATGCAAATGAAACCGGAGAAACGGGCGAAGACCGATTTGTCGGATTGCGGACGACAGTGCCTTTTCGTGAAGTCGCCGTTGGGGTGATTTACTATCCAAGCGGAATGAATCTCTTGGATGCCCTGCCTGTTGCGGAAATCGACCACTTGCAATATGGGTATTTCATTCCGGAGCCGAATTGCATCGCGTTGGTCAGTCTGGCAGCGATGTGCCAACTGATGATCCTTGCCTCGCGACGATCCTAAGGTCTACACCGGGGAAGAAAAGGGGACATTCTACTTATAGCAGTAAAGTAGAATGTCCCCTTTTCTTCCTCGCGACGTGGCAGTTTGGGCCGGCCCGTTGCCTCGATATCGTGATCGTGCAACGCAAGGCCCTTGACCTGTTGTCGTGGTATGCACTGGAGAAGATCCCTGGCGCCGCTTTCTGCTCAGAGCGCCGCGAAGTAGTTCTTCACCGCCACGTCCAGCGTGGCTGGCGTGATCTCCAGCGGGCGGTCGTTGTACTCGCACAGGTTGCGCACCTGGCGGAGCAGGTCGCGCGGGTGGCAGTATCGCAGCGGCCGCTGTTGGTGGCGGTAGTGGCGTTCGATGAGCGACTGTACGACGTCGGGGCGACAGGCGCCCCCGACCTGGCGGGCCAGGTCGAGAAACAGCTCGACGAACTCCGTTTCGGTGGGGCCGGTCACCTCGATCTTGTACGGAATACGCCGCAAGAACGCCTCGTCGACCAAGTCGCGCGGCTCCAGGTTGGTGGAGAACACCAACAGCATGTCAAACGGCAGCGACACCTGCCGACCGCTGGCGAGCACCAGATAGTCTTGGTGCTTTTCCATGGGCACGATCAGCCGATTGAGGATGTCGGCGGCGGGAACGCGCTGGCGGCCGAAGTCGTCGACCACCAGGGCGCCGCAGTTGGCGCGCAGTTGCACCGGAGCTTCGCAGACGCCGGTGGCGGGGTTGGCCTGCAGTTCCAACTGCTGGAGCGTCAGCTCGCCGCCCACCACGATCGTAGGACGTTCGATCAGCACCCAGCGGCGGTCGTGCGGGGCCTCGGACAGCTGCGGTATGTCGACCGCTTTGTGGCTGCGCGGGTCGTACAGCCGCACCAGTTCGCCGTCGATGGAGATCGTGTGCGGGATCCACACGTACTCGCCGAACGCGCTGACCACGCGCTCGGAGATGCTTGTCTTGCCGTTGCCGGGCGGGCCGAACAGAAACATGCCGCGGCCGTCGTTCACGGCCTGGCCGACTTGCCCCAGGAGTTCCGCGTTGAGCCGCAGGTCGTCGAACGCGGCGGCCAGGCGGGCGCGGTTGAGGCGACTCTCGTTGAGCGACTGCCGGCGCATGGCGTCGAGATAGCATTCCATGGGCACGGGCGCCACGCCGGCGTAACTGGCTTGCTTGGCGAGCCGCGCACCGCGATCGTGCCCCGCATCGGTCAGTTGGTAGATAAAGTCGTCAATCCCCGCGGCGCCTTTGATCGCCACGAGGAGTTCCTGGCGCAGCCGCTCGAAACTCTCGGCGACCAGCGACCGCGGCAAACACGTGGCTTCGGCGGCGGCGCGCCCCGTCGACGTGCCGCGCACCAGCAACAGCTTGAGCACCAGCGCGTCGAGTTCCCCAGCGGTCAGGCCGGTGTCGGCCAGCGACCGCGGCTCGGGCGGCACGAAGCGAAACGGAGGCGCCTTGGCCGGCGACGGCGCGGCGGCGGGGCTAGTGACGGCGCCGGCGAGGACGGCGTGCAGATTTCCCCCGGCGGCGGATTCCGATTGCGATAGTTCGAGCGACATGAGTTCTCTCGCCTGGTAGACAAGCCGGCCGAGCCATGAGCGCAGAACGCCTGCGCTCGCCATGCGAAGATTGCGGCAAACCTCATGGAAAGAATGCGTTAGCAATGGCGGTTCGTCCAACGGCGCCGGGCGAGTCGATGCGACCTGGCGGCAATTCGCGCCGGTGGCGCCGATTGTGCCGGCAGCGCCCCGCACGACGGTCTCCCGCCGGAAGTCCCCACTTCAAATGCCCTAGCTCGCGGTGCATGCCGCGGGTTTGACGCCGGCGAAGTGTCGCAGAAACCGGCAGTTTGCGCTGTCGGCAACGGACCACTTGTGATGCGACGCGCGGCTGGGGACGTCGCGACGCGAAGCCCCCAGGAATTGCACTGGGGGCTCCCTGCGGTCGTCCCCAGCCACCCAACTCGCCAGGGCCAGGGTCCCGCCGCCTCCAGCCGTCCCGCATTGCCCGTTGGGCGTCGGGTCCGTTAAACTTGCGTGTTTCGCCGCTTGCCGCCCTCCGTTTCGGTCGCGGACGCCCCGCACTCCGCCGCCCAAGTAGGTTCTCACGTCCCATGTTCGAATCACTGCAAAACGGCCTCTCCAGCGCCTTCAAGACGCTGCGAGGCCAGGGAAAACTCTCCGAAGCGAACATGCGCGACGGGCTGAAGCTCGTCGAAAAGTCGCTGCTGGAGGCTGACGTCAGCTTTCCCGTGGTCCGCAAGTTCATGGCCGCCGTGACCGAGCAGGCGGTCGGCGAGTCGGTGCTCAAATCGCTCAAACCGGGCGAACAGGTCGTCGGGATCGTCTATCAGGCGCTGGTCGACCTGATGGGGCCGATCGACCACTCCTTGCACCTCAAGGGCAAGGACGAGGTGACGGTCCTCATGATGAGCGGCCTGCAGGGCTCGGGGAAAACCACGACCTGCGGCAAGCTGGGGCGATTGCTGAAAGAGGCCGGCCGCAAACCGCTGCTGGTGGCGGCCGACCTGCAGCGTCCCGCGGCCATCGACCAGTTGCACGTGATTGGCGAGCAGCTGGGCATCGACGTCTTTTCCGACCGCGCTGAAAAGGACCCCGTGAAGGTCTGCAACGCGGCGGTCGCGCAGGCCAAGAAGCTGGGCGCCGACACGGTGATCCTGGACACGGCCGGCCGGCTGCATGTGGACGACGAGCTGATGCAGCAGCTCATCCGCATCGACCGCATGTGCAATCCCGAACAGGTGTACCTGGTCGTCGACGGCATGACCGGCCAGGACGCCGTGAACAGCGCCAAGGCGTTCAACGAAGCGTTGGAGCTCGACGGCGTCATCATGACCAAGCTCGACGGCGACGCCCGCGGCGGGGCGGCGTTGTCGGTCAAAGACGTCACGGGGGTGCCGATCAAGTTCATCGGCGTCGGCGAACACCTCGACGCATTGGAGGAGTTCCACCCCGACCGGCTGGCCGGGCGCATCCTCGGGCAGGGCGACATCCTCACCCTGGTCGAGAAGGCGCAGCGCGAGTTCGACGAAGACGAGATGAAGCGGCAGGAAGAGCAGCTCGCCAAGGGCGAGTTCACGCTCGACATGTTCCGCTCGCAGCTCAAACAGATCACCCGGCTCGGGCCGCTGCAAAAAGTGATGGGCATGATCCCCGGCATGAGCGGCCTGATGGAGCACATGGGAGACGCCGACCACGAAGGGGACATGAAGCGGCTGTTCGGCATCATCGACGCGATGACCGCCGAAGAACGCCGCAACCCGACCAAGGTGATCGACCAGAGCCGCCGCCGCCGGATCGCGGCCGGCTCGGGGGTCGAGCCGCACGAAGTGAACGACCTGGTCAAGCAGTTCGACGGCATGGCCCAGATGATGACGGGCATGGCCGGCAAGGGCATTCGCGAGCGGATGCAAATGGTCCGCCAGATGCAAGCGGGGATCGCCGGCGACCCCGCTGGAGGCGTTAGCCGGCAGAAGCAAGGCACCGGCAAGCGGCTGTCGCCGAAGGAGAAGGCGAAGCTGAAGAAGGAACGCGACCGCCTGATTCGCAAGAAGAAGCGCGAGCAACGCGGCGGGTGATTCTCGGAAAAAGGCCCCGTCGTTTTCACGCAGCAAGCGCCAGCGATGCTGATTCCATGACGACTGCGACCCGCGCCGGCGCCACCGCAACGTCAAGCAGAATCTTTCTCGGCGACAGCCAATCGCCGTCTTTCGAATCGGAGAGCGCCCACCGACAGGATCGGTAACAAGCAGTCCAGCCCGCCGCTGTATCGCTTGGTGATCCTGCTCGCTCTCTCGGTTTCGAAAGGCTGTTTCATGGTTCGCTTCTTCACTCGCACGGCTTGCAATCGTCGTTCCCGTGCTTCTCGACTGAGCTTCATGCTCGTGCTGGCGGCAATGGCAACGACCAACCCCTGGGGCGCCCGCGGCGCGACCCTCACCTGGATCAAGTTCGGCAGCGGCAATTTCAACGGCTCGGGAAACTGGTTTCCCTCGGCCGTGCCGGGCCCCAACGACTATGTGAGTTTCGAGGTCGGCTCGGGGAATCCGTACACCGTGACGTTCCCCGGGAACGACCTTGCCATCGGCGGCGGCGGCGGCAGCGGATCCGGCGCAGCAAACTACTCGACTCGTTACTTGCGGATTCGCGACGCCGGCGTCACGTTTGACGGCTCGACGCAGGCCTTCAAAGGATCGTCGACGTACGCCGTGACAAGCACCGACCAAGGCGAATCAAACCGCAGTATCATCATCGGCCTGTTCAGCGGAGATAACGCTCAGCTGAACCTCAATCACTCGGGAATCGTCTGCTGCGGCGGCTTCTCGAGCCTGTCGGGCGTCGCGGCCACGTTGGGCGACGGCGTCAACAGCTCGGGCGCGCTGAACGTCGGCTACGGCCAGTTCAATGTCACGGGCTCCGATTTCACGCAGCGGCAGCTGATCGTCGGCAAACATGGCGCCGGCGCGATCAACGTCTTCAACGGCGCCGACGTGAACGTGACTGGTTTCAACAGTACGACTTCCCTGGGGCGATATGCGGACGGCAGCGGAGCCGTCGATATCGGCGGCCTCGGTTCCACCTGGACCAGTGCCAATAACCTGTGGGTCGGCGAAAACGGCAGCGGCGCCGTGACAGTACACGACGGCGGCAGCCTGTGGACCAGCGGCGCCGGCGGAGACTACTCAGCAATTCTCGGCGTCTTCGCTGGATCGACTGGCACGGCAAACGTCACAGGCGTCGGCTCGACCTGGACCAACGGGACCGCGCTCCGCGTCGGCAACTCGGGCGACGGACAACTGGTGATCTCCAACGGCGGCGTGCTGAACCACACGGTGTTCTACCGCCCCATTACGATTGAAAGCCCCAACGGCAGCTCGGCCCTGGTCACCGGCGCCGGTTCGCAGCTCAACACGCCCGGCACGATTTACGTCGGCAGCACGGGGAAAGGCTCGCTGGCGGTGCTCGGCGGCGGCCACGTCACGACCGGCGCCGCGACAATTCGCGCCCTCAATACGGGTCGCGGCGACATCCTCGTAGCCGGGCAGAACTCGCAGCTGGACGTGACCGCCGGCGCCTTGACGATCGGTCTGCCGGAACCCGGCTTCGCGATCGCGCCGGCCACGCTTACCATCAACACAGGCGGCCTGGTCAACGTCGCTCATGACATCTATCTCAAGAACGGCGGCACGATCGACCTGCAGGACGGCACGCTCGCCGTCGAGGCGATTCGCGACGGCGACGAAAGCACCGAAGAGTATCGGGGCTTCTTGAACTTCGCCGGCGGCACGCTGCACGCGACCGAAATCTACGGCAACGTGGTGAACGACGGCGGAACGATGGCGCCGGGGCGGACCCTGCTGGGGCGCACCGAGATCTTTGGCAATTACGTACAAGACGCCGCCGCGACGCTTGCGCTCGACATCGGCGGCACGCTGGCGACGACGCTGCACGACATCCTCGTCGTCGGCGGCGACACCAAATTGGGGGGCCTGCTCGAGTTGGACCTGGTCAACTCGTTTCTGCCGACCGCGCAGCAAACGTTCCATGTGGTCGAAAGCCTCACCGCCATTGACGGCGTCTTTGACAACGTCGCCAACGGCGAGCGCCTGGCGACTGCCGACGGAATCGGATCGTTCTTAGTGAACTACGGCGCGGACAGCCAATTCGGCGAGTTCAGCGTCGTGCTCTCGGATTTTCAAGCGAACGCCCCGTCGGCCGACTTCGATGGCGACGGCGACGTCGACGGCGACGACCTCGCGCAGTGGTCCGCTGGATTTGGCAAGAACGGAGCGGACGCGCTGCCGTCCGGCGGCTCGAACCTCAATCACGTCGCCAATGGCAGCGATTTTCTCAATTGGCAACGGCAATACCGCGGCGTTGCGGCGCCGTCGGCCGTCACCTCGACGCCAGAGCCGACGGCCCTGTTGCTCTGCTGCCTGTGTGTCAGCGGCTTCGGCGTTCGACGCATCGTCCTTGCCCGCCGTGGTTAACGTCAATTCGCACGTCCAAAGGGCCCCTTGCCATCCGGACCCCAGCCGCATTAGGGTGGGGGGCCGGATGGCATTTTTCCCGTCCGCCGACTTCAAAGCTCGCCCGGAACGCCACGGGACGCCGGCCAATGCCGTCGCACGGCCCCGCCGCGGCCGATTGAGGCGAGTTTGACGGCCCTCGCGGCCTGCTTTCTTGCCCATTTCCCGCCACGGCGCCCCTTGCCAAACTGGCCCTAACTCCGCCAAGATAGGGAGTTTACCGGCCCGGCGATGGCGTTCGCCCCTGGCGCCGGTCCCAAAGCATGTTAACCGCCCGCTTCAACCCCGCGTTGCAACGGACGGCGATCCCTATATCGCTGCGGCGCACCGGCCCTGCAGCAGCCAGTGAAGTCAGTTTTTGAGGAGACAGACGTGGCGGTACGCATCCGCATGAAGAAGATGGGCCGCGCTCACCGCGCGTTCTTTCGCATCTGCGCCACCGAAAAGCGCTCGCCCCGCGACGGGCGCGTGCTGGAAGAACTTGGCACTTACGATCCCTCGGTCCTGGACACCGACGCCCGCGCGATCCTGAACAAGGAACGCGTCGCGTATTGGTTGAGCGTTGGCGCCCAGCCGAGCGACAAGGTGGCCGTGCTGATTAAGAAGTACACCCCCGGCGGCACCCACGAGGCGGCCCAGACCGCCGCGCTGGAAAAGCTGTCGGCTCCCAAGTCGATTCCCGACCCGGGTCCGGCCGTGAGCAAGCTGAAGACCGCCGAGGAGAAGGCGGCCGAGGAAGCCGCTGAGAAGGCGGCTCAGGAGAAGGCCGCAGCGGACGCGGCGGCGGCGGAAGCGGAAGCCTCGGCTGCCGACGAAGCGCCGGCTGAAGAGACGCCCGCGGAGGAGACTCCGGCGGCCGACGCGTAGGCGACTGCCGTCATGCGGTTCGACGTGCTGACGCTGTTCCCGGAGATGTTCACTGGCTATCTGGGGCAGAGTCTGCTGAAGTTGGCGATTGACCGCGGACTGGTCGACGTCAATTTGCACAACATTCGCGACTGGGCGCGTGACAAACACCGCTCGGTCGACGATCGCCCCTTCGGCGGCGGCCCCGGCATGGTGCTGCGGCCCGACGTGGTGGTCGAAGCAACTGAAGGCGTCCGCGCCCTGGCGCCGACGGCCGGACGATTGGTGATGCTGACCCCGGGCGGGCGACCGCTCACGCAGTATGTCGTGGAAGAGTTGGCCCAACAGCAGCGCTTGGTGCTGTTGTGCGGTCGGTACGAAGGGTTCGACCAGCGGATTTGCGACCTGCTGCAGCCCGACGAGATTTCGCTAGGAGACTTTATCGTCAACGGCGGCGAGGTGGCCGCCATGGTGGTGATCGACGCAGTCGTGCGGCTGGCGCCCGGCGTGCTAGGCGACGAAGACAGCGGCCGCTACGATTCGTTTTCCACCGGCAACCGCCTGTTGGAATATGCCCAATACACGAGACCCCGCGCGTATCGCGGCCTGGAAGTCCCCGAGGTGTTGCTGAGCGGCGATCACCAACGGATTGCCCAGTGGCGGGAGTCCGACAGCCGCGCCCGAACAACCGAGCGTCGCCCCGACCTGCTTCCCCCCGCGTCCCCGGGCGACGACCCCGAAACCATTTAGCCGGCGACGTGACTCGCCGCGACAATTGATAAGCGACAAAGGACCCCGCTATGAGCCAAGAAATCCTCAAGCACGTTGAAGCCTCGAGCCTCAAGCCGGCCGAGGAAACGCCGCAATTCGAGATCGGCGACACGGTCAACGTCCACACCAAGATCCTGGAAGGCGCCAAGGAGCGCATCCAGGTGTTCACCGGCGTGGTGATCGCCCGCAGCGGCTCCGGCGCGAAGGAGATGTTCACCGTCCGCCGCATCGTGGCCG
>JAGQOU010000126.1 GCA_020427145.1 Planctomycetales bacterium
AGATCATGCGGCGGTTGCTCAAGGATATTGCCGCAGGGAAAGAAACCGTCGGCGACACCACCACGCTGGAAGACTACACCGTGCTGGCGAAGCTGCGCAGCGACGAGGAATAAAGCTTGAGTCCCGCGCATCTCGACGCCGTCAGTAGGGCGTCAATCCCCGACTCTTTCACCGTCCGTATGCCGCCATGAATTCCCTGTTGCGACTTGTCGGCGTCCTCTTGGTCGTCGGGGTATCGCTCGCCCCCAGCGCGCGTAGCGAGGAACTGCCGACTTCAACTCCCGCCGCAGAAGGCCTCTCGGACGAGAAGCTGCAAGAGATCCGCCCAGTGATGAATCGGTTGATCCGCGACAAGCATTTCGCGGGCGGGTTGGTGTTGATCGCCCGGCACGGCAAGATTGTGTTTCACGAACCGTATGGGCAAATGCACGATGCCAAGGGGCGGCCCTTGCAGCGCGACACGATCTTCCGTCTGTACTCGATGAGCAAGGCGATCACGTCCGCCGCGGCGCTAATGCTGGTGGACGAAGGCAAGCTGGACCTTGCGGCGCCCGTGTCGAAGTACCTGCCGGAACTGGCGACCCTGAAGGTTCTCGACGGCGAGCGGGAGCGTCCCCCCCGTCGTCCGCCGACAATTACCGATCTGTTCCGCCATACGTCGGGCATCACCTACGGCGCGCCAGGGGGCGATGCTGTGGAGCAGTTGTTCGCAAATCTCGACGTGCTTGATCGGCAGTCGGACCTGGCGGTGATGACGACCAAGCTTGCGCAGATGCCGCTGAGTTTCGATCCCGGCGACGACTGGAAATACGGCGCCTCAATCGACGTGCTCGGGCGGGTCATCGAGGCGGCGTCCCGGCAGCCGCTGGACGAATTCCTGCAGCAACGCATCTTCGCGCCGCTGAACATGGTCGACACGGGGTTCTACGTTCCGGAGGAAAAGGCGTCGCGCTTTGCCGCCAACTACTATTCCGATGGCCAGGGGCGGCTGATCATTCGCGACGAGCCGACAAAGAGCGGCTATCTCAGCAAGCCCGGGCTGTTTTCCGGCGGCGGCGGACTGGTGGGAACAGCCGCCGACTACATGCGGTTCCTGCTGATGATCGAGGCCGGCGGCCAGGCGCCTGGCGGTCGGATTCTGTCGAAAGAGTCCGTCGCGCTGATGATCTCCAACCAGGTCCCGGAACGAGCCGGGTGGGTCAAATTTGGCGACGAGGTGCGAACGGGCGTCGGTTTCGGTTTGGGTTTCTCGGTGACGGTTGAGCCGCACGCGGCGAATCCCCATGGCCGGCAGGGTGAGTACGGCTGGGGCGGCGCCGCCAGTACGCACTATTGGGTCTCGCCCCGCGACGAGCTGATCGTCGTAACCATGGAGCAACGCATGCCCTATTCGCCAGAGACGGAGCTGTTGCTCAAGCCGATCATCTACGACGCGATCGCCGATTGATCGCGCGAGGTCGGTCCCGACGCGATCGGCGCGGCGTGCGCCGCCGCCTGCAAATCAAGCGTTAGTGATTGCAAATCTTCGAAGCGTCCGTCGAAAACCCGTCGCCCGTCGGGACGAATTTGCCGCGCTCCGCGAGGAAGGCGATGAGTTCGCGGGCGGTCATGCCGCTGGCCGAGCAGGTGCAAAACCGGGCCTCCTCCCCGAAGCGGGCGTGGATCGCCGATTCGAGGCTGGCGGCGTCAAACGGCTGCCCGGACTCGAGCATCATTTGCATCACGTCGTGGCCGTGGATTTCGTTCTCGCTGGACGGCTGCATCGCGGATGCTCCTTGTTGGTCGACCTGGGTTGGCGAATCGCCGCGATTCTAGCGCGCCGGTCGTGGTGCAACAACAGTGGTTGATTTCAGCCCGCCGCACAGAGCCGGGGGGCGCGGCTTCGCGGCCCGCGTTTCGGGGGCGTTCCTGTCGGAAGTTGACCCGGCCCGCGACAGTCGTCTAGCCTTGGGCCCGTCTTGAGGCTTTCACCTGTCTCGTTTTCTCGCTGTCGCTCGTGACGTCACGCTGAGACTACGCTTCGGCAGCCGGCCGCTCGCTGCAAGCCATCCGCGACCATGGCGGGCCTGCTTTGTTTGTCGTGAAGGTTCGCGGCGTTGTCTTCGCCGTGACGCGGGCGTGTCGCCGCAGGTTCCAGCCGGCGGTCCGCTCGCGGGTGCGGCGGCTTTTCCCCTCTTCTCTTGCACAAGGTCTTGACCATGGAAAGTATCCTGCCCCTGTTGGTCCAACTGATTGGCGGCGCGTTGGGAGGCAACGCGGTCGGTGCGGCGCTCAAGAATCTTAATCTCAGCAAGATCATCGCCACGATCGCCGGCATCATTGGCGGGATCAGCGGCGGCCAACTGGCCGGCGTCTTCGAACTCATCACCAAGGTGTTTGGCGAAGGTCAGGCGGGCGAGCTGCTGGGCAACGGCGCCGCTTCGGCGGGCGGCGGTGCGATCCTGACCTTGATCGTCGGGCTCATCAAAAAGGCCATGAGCAAGGCGGCGTAACGAACTCTGGGGAGCAGCCGCACGAACCGTCGACGAAGCGGCGGCTTCGTGCGGTGTGCGTCCCTACGCTTGATGAACCGTATCAATGACGCGCATCTGCCGCCAGTAGCCGGCCCGGTAGCGGCGGCGATAGACGACCGCCAGCATGGCGAGCCACGCGCTGATCAGAAACCAGCAGGCGTAGAGGTTGGCGTGGAAGACCGTGACGGCCAGCCAGGTGGAAATCGCCAGGAAGGCGGCCATCGTGAGGCTCGTGTACATAATGTACCGCGTGTCGCCGGCGCCTTTCAGTGCGTGTACGTAGGTGATTTGAAACGCGTCGAGCAGCGTGTACGCGGCCACGAACCACAGCAAGCGCGACGCAGTGCCGTAGATCTCGCTATTGGCGGCGGCGCTGGCGGCCGATTCGCCATTGAAGAACGGCTTGAGAAACAGCCCCGGGACTGTCAGGTACAGCACGGCCATGATGGCTCCGTAGGTGCATGCCATGGCCAGCGCCGTATGGGTCGAGCGATCGGCCAGGTCGTCGCGGTTCTCGCCCAGGTGCTGGCCGACCAGAATGCAGGCTCCCATGGCGAACCCCCAAATGGGCATGAAGGCCAGCATGTTCACGCTGAACGCCAGGGCGGTGGCCTCGGCCGCCCGGGGGCCGAGCCGGCCGGTGAGCATGACGAACGCGGTGAAGCCGGCGACCTCCAACAACATTTGCGCGCCGCTGGGGCCGCCGAATCGCAAGAGCCGCTTAAACAGTTGGCGATCGAGCCCGAACTGGCCGGTGGCGAATACGCGGCGGCTGCGGGGCAGCATCATCATGCCGACGTAAAACGCTGCCTTGAGCCACAGCGACACGACGGTCGCCCAGGCGGCTCCCTCGATTCCCCAAGCCGGAAAACCCCATTTGCCGAAGATCCAGGCGTAGTCGAGCGCCGCGTTCACGCCCGCAAACGCGGCGTCAATCCACATGTTGACCGCGGTGCGTCCGCAACCGCTATACACGCAACACAACGCCGCGCAGACCCACAACCCCGCGCCGCCGAAACACAGAACGCGAAAGTAGCGGATCTCCAGGTCCATGATCTCCGGCGGGTGCCTGGCCCAGGCGAACAATTGCGGCGCTGCGACATAGGCGACGACCAGCAGCGGCACTCCCGCGATGGCCACGTAAACGCCTTGCCACGCAGCCGGCCCGATGCGCCGCGGTTGGCCGTCGCCGAAGTACTGGGCGACGAATGTGTTCACATACGCGCAAATTCCCAGCGGCAGGCACAAGAAGGCGAACCACATGGCCGAGGCGCCAAACGCGGCCGACATCGCCTCGCCCGAGTGCCACTTCAAGAACACGCGGTCGATGAAGTTGAGCGCCGTCCACGACATCGTGGAAACGACCAACGGCGCGGCGACGCGAAAGACGTCGCGGCCCCCCGCGGGGCGCCGCCACCAGCGTTGCCAGCCGACGCCGTGCAAGTCCTGTGGTGCAACCGGAGCATGCATCGTGCAAGAGCCGCTGGGAATGGGAGGGGATTCGGGGAGGGCAGGGGAGCGCCGTGCATTCGTGCCGTAAAGCGCCGCAGTGGGGGAGGAAGGACACGACTGGTGAGGCGGGGTTCGCCGCGGCGCCAGCATGCGGCGTCCGTTCCGTTGGCGGCCGATTTTTTGCGTCCAAGACATCTTCGCACACTTGTTCCTGTTCGGGCAGCCGGGATACTGACCGAATGGGCGTGGTTTTTTTCCAGAGGTTGATGAGCTCGGACCGTTGGCAGGCAGCGGCGCGATGGCTGCTGGCGGCGGGCGCGATCTTGTTCACCGCGAGCGCGGGGTACGGACACGAGCCGGCGGCCGAGACCTCGGCGTCGGTCGCGCCGGCCGAGCAACCGACCGCCGATTCCGACCAACTGCCGCAGTTTGGCGAACTGCTGGTCGTACCGCCGGTGGGAGCGTACGGACGCTCGCCGCTGCATGTGGATCCCGTGCACGCCTTGTTCGTCCGTGGCGAATGGATCAGCCCGACGCCAGGGAGCGGCATACGAACGGCGACTGGACGCCGCGTGACATGGGAGCCGCTGGCGCCGGAGGGCGACGGCGCATGGCGCTCGCCCGCGCTGCAGGGCGGCTACGCCACGGCGCGACTTGACTGCGATCGCCCGCGCGTGGCGTTGCTCGAGGCGACCGGACACGCGATGGCGTACGTCAACGGTCAGCCGCGCGCCGGCGACCCCTACGGCACGGGCCGCATGGTCTGTCCGGTCGCACTGGCAGCGGGCTCCAACGAATTTGTATTTCACGCCGCCGCGGGCGAGTTGCACGCCCGGCTCATCGATCCTCCGCAGGCCTATTTTCTCGATTTTCGTGACGCAGCGTTTCCCGACCTCCTCGCGGGGGAATCGGGGCCAGTGTTTGTGTCAGCATTGCTGGTGAACGCGACCGAAAAACCGTTCGTCGGCGGGCAACTCACGACCATCCGCGCGGGGGCTCAAAGCATCACTGCGGCCGTGCCCACGATCCCGCCGCTGGGGGTGTTGCGGCTGGTGATTCCGGTGGACGGCAATTTGTCGCCGGAAGAGGCGGCTGGGGGATCGGTGCGCGTGCAAGTCGACGTGACGCTGCCTGCCGACGATGGCGGCGAGCGGCGTTTGGCCGATTCCAAGGCGTTTGACCTGGCGGTGCTGGATCCGTCGGCGCCGCATACTTGCACGTTTCTCAGTCGGATCGATGGCAGCGTCCAACCCTATGCTGTCTTGCCAGCCGCGCAGATTTCGGCGGCGATGCAGGGGGCGGCTCCGCCATCGTCGGGGCCGGCGCCGGGCGTCTTGCTGGCCCTGCATCCCGCCGGGGTGACGCCGCAACACATGCTGCAGGGAGTCGAACCGTTGCCAGGGGCGCACATTGTGGCGCCGATGGGCCGCCGCCTGTATGGCTTCGATTGGGAGGATTGGAGCCGCACCGATGCGCTGGAAGCGCTCGCGGACTTTCGCCAGCGCGCCGCAACCGACCCGCAGCGGACGTGGATCACCGGCGTTGCGGATGGCGGCCACGGCGCCTTGCGTTTGGCGGCGCTGTACCCCGACCAATTCGCGGCGACGGCCTGCGTGGACGGGTGGATTGACTACTTTTCCTACGGTTCCAGCATGCCCGAGTGGACCGCAACGACCGGCGTCGAGAGAATCCTCGCGTCCTGCTCCAACGAGCAACGCCTGGCGCCGCTGTTGGGCAATTTGGCGACGGTGGGCGTTGCCGTGCATTGCGACGCTGCGGCGCCCGCCGACCTGCTCGACGAGTCGCGGCGTTTGCGCGCGGCGTTGGGCGACTTCCACAACGATTTCGCCTACCGTGTGGCGTATCGCGACGAACTGCCCGCGGGTTCGCCGGCGCTTGCCCCGACGGTGACGCAATTTCTCGTCGATCACGAGTTGCCAGCCGAGGCAAGCGTCGACCGCATCGAGTTTGTCACGCCGGCGGTTGGCGTCTCGGCCGCGAGTCGGTGGGCGACGATCTTGGCGCCGCGGCTCCCGGGCGAGTTTTGCCGAGTCAATGCCGTCTGCGACGACGCGAACCGCGTGATTCACGTCGCGACCGAGAATGTTGCCGGGTTGCAGCTTGAATTGAGCCGGCTGTCGCCCGGCGAGCCGGTGGGGGTGTCGATCGACGGCGTTTCGCTGGGCCCGCTGCCATGGCCGACCGGCGGCGAGAAGGTGCTGCGGTTCGCGCGCCGCGGCGATCTGTGGCGGGAGCTGGGTCGCTTGCCGGCGAAGTGGAAACGCCCCGCGCGATCGGGCGGATTCCGCTCGGCGTGGGATCGCCGCGTGGCGCTGGTCTACGGCACCGGTGGCAGCCCCGCGGAAAACGACTGGGCGCTGGCCAAGGCGCGGTTCGACGCCGAGCAGTTCCTGGTGCGCGCCGGCGGCGCGGCGGCGGTGATCGCCGACGTCGATTTCTCCTCAGCCGGTGACCCGCATCGCAACATCGTGTTGTATGGCAATGCCGACACGAACTCGCAATGGCGCGAGTTGCTGAGCGATTCGCCCGTGCAAACGCGCACCGGGCAGGTGATTGTCGGCGGACGCCCCGAAAGCGGCGACAACCTCGCTTGCCTGTTTGTGCGCCCGCGCCCTGGCAGCTCGACCGCAGTGGTTGCGGCGATCAGCGGCACGGGACTGGCCGGCATGCGCGCCACCGATCGCTTGCCGTTATTTGTCAGCGGCGTCTGTTTGCCCGACCTGCTGCTGTTCAGTTCCGACGCGATCGAAGCGGGCGCCAGCGAGATTCGCGCTGCGGGTTGGTTCGGGCTCGACTGGAGCGTCGAGGGGGGCGAATTCGCCTGGCGCGAAGCGGCGTTGTGACTGCCGACAAGCGCGGCCCGTTGCACGCCGCCGCCGCGGGCGGCGGCCTTTGCGCGGAGTCGGCGCCTCAACCAACTCCAGAGAACGGTCCGCGCGATTGGTCACATACCCGCGGCCAGGCCCGATTCAAGGCAGCTGAATAGTCGCCGGAACTGTCGGGCTTGCACCACTTCGGCCGCGGCCTGGTCATCGTCGTCGATCACCAGGAGTTCGCCAGGCGTCGCCGCGGATTCGCTCAGCCGCGGTCCGTTCGCGCCGGCTGACTCGGCCGTAGCGGCGGCGGATTCAACCTCGTCGACTTCGTCCAGCTCGGTTGCCTCTTCAACGAGTTCCAGCTCGTCGTCAGGCTCGGCGAGGATCATGGTCGCCGTGTTTGCCGCTTCGCCGAGCTCCGGCCCGGGGGCGGGCAGGGCCGGCGGCAACTCGCGCGAAAACACCGTGTCGAGGCGATTCATCACGACTTGCGCCCCCGACAGCATCGACGTTTCAAAGTCGGCGTAGGGGTCGATGAGAAGCTCCTCTTCGTCAAACGGTTCCGCGAACGGATTCTCGGCAGAGGGATGCTCGGCGCCGGTGGTCACCGGAGGGCTCGGTTCGTCCGCTGCCGGTTCGTCGCCGGTTGCGGTCACGGTGATCGCGTCGAACGAGGCCAGCAGGGTCTCGGCCATATCCAGATCGGCGGCGACCGTGGCAGCGGTCCGGTCGCGGTGGTCGCGGATGGCTGTGAACGGAATTGACGCCACGCTGTCGCTGGCCAGATCGTCCTCGTCCTCATCTTCGTGCTCGTGGACCAACGGGCTTTGGTCCTCAAACGCGCTGTCGAGTTCCGGATCGCCCACAAAATCGTCGTCGCCCCCCAGGACGCCGAACTCAATGACGTCGCTCTGGCCCTGCGGCGCGGCCGGGCGCCCGTCCCATGGCGCGGGCAGCTGTTGCAGTTCCGCCCAAGCCTGCTGAACCATCGCGGCGTCGAGCGGCGCCATGCCGGTTTCCTCGGCGATCCAGGTGAGCTGATCGCCCAGTTGATTGATGAGACGGGGGACGCCGCCAGTCGCTTCGTGCATGGCGGCAATGGCGTCGTCGGCCAAAACGCTGGCCGGATCGGCCCCCGCGGCGGCCAGTTGAGCGCGGACAAATTGAATCGTCTCGCTCCGCTCCAACGGCGACAGGTAGCACCGCGTGGTCGTCCGCTGGCTGAACGCTTCTAGCTGCGGCTCGGCAAAGCGTTCCTCCAGCGCGGGCCCGCCGGCAAGCACCACCGATACCAGCGAGGCCCCCGCGGCGCAGATGTTGGTGAGCCCGCGCAACTCCTCCAACAACCGCACGGGCAGCGCGTGGGCTTCGTCGACCAGCAGCAGCAGCTGGCGCGGGCGTCCTTCGCGCGGGTTGAGATGTTCCTGCAGCTCGAGCCGCAATTCGCCCTCGTCCATGCCGCGATACGGCAGGCCGAGTTCGAACAGGAGCGTCTGCCAGAGGGCGCGTCGCGTACAGAGCTGGGCGCCGGAGAGTCGCGCGACCTGCATCTGACTGGCGAATTGCTCGGCCAGTACGGCGGTCAGCAGCGACTTGCCCGTACCCGCGGCTCCGATGACCAGCGCGGCCCCTTCGCGGCGCTCGATGCAGCGCGCGACGCGACGGCGGGCGTCCTCAATCGCAGCAGCGGCGAAATAGCGGTTCGGCTCGGGGGCGGCCAAAAAGGGGCGGGCGGCAGTAGCAGAGCGGGTCGTCATCCGTGGCACTCCTGGCGCGCTTCCGTGGCTGCGCGTCGCCAATTCGGGAACATCCTTGACCACGAGGGTCTGTGGTGTTGGATCGGCGCGTCCGATAAGCTGGCTTCAGAAGCGACTGTAACTTTGAGCCGTACGCAGGTTTGCGCGGTCGTAACGAACGCCGGCAGTTTGCGCAGACTTCGCGGTTTGACTCGGCCATGCTGGCACTGCCAGCGCCAGATGCAAATTCGCCGACTGCGTGCTGGCAGGCCGCGGTGCGCAGGGTTTGTTGTTTGACGGAGATGACCGCCGCGTTGCGCGAACGGGGAACGCGGCATTACAAACCAGTTGGGTCTCGCATGTTTCGCGTCAAGATTTGCGGCATTACAAACGTGGACGATGCGCTCGCTGCGATCGATGCGGGAGCCGATGCGATCGGGTTGAACTTCTACGCGAAGAGTCCCCGCTGCGTGTCGACGGATGTTGCCCGCGAGATCGCGGCGGCGGTCGGCGACAGGGCCCTGGTCGTCGGCGTGTTCGTCAACGAATCGCCGACCGGCATGATGGGCGTCGCCACCGAGGTTGGGTTGGCCGCGCTCCAGTTGCATGGAGACGAGCCGCCGGAGATGCTCGCACGATTGCCGGACCGGCCGCTCATTCACGCGCAGCGCATGGGCGCAGCGGGGTTGGCTCCCATCGTCGCCGACTTGGCCGCTTGTCGCGCGGCAGGTCGCGCCCCCGATGCGGTGCTTGTCGACGCCCCCGCGGCGCCGGGACAGTACGGCGGCACGGGGCATACGCTCGCCTGGCACGAATTGGCCAGCGAAGCTGCCGCGCTTGGCGCGACGCCGCTCATCCTGGCTGGCGGCCTCAACGCGGCCAATGTGGCCGACGCGATTCGCGCGGTGCGGCCCTATGGCGTCGACGTGGCCAGCGGCGTGGAATCGTCGCCGGGCAAGAAGGACGCCGATTTGGTCCGCCGGTTCGTCGCGGCGGCGGCCGCCGCCTTGGCTGACGGTTGAACGGATTGTCTCGACCGGGGCGCGCGTTTTCCGGGTGCACGGCCCGAAAGAGCCGTTCCCGGCAAGCGTTTGTTGACATCCGCCGCGGGGCTCATTAGCTTGGCCGGTAGGGTGGGGCGTTTGCGCAAAGCCTGTTCGCGCCGAGACTTCGGCGGCGATCACCGCCCGCTTTTCGCAGCCACAACGCGGAACGCCCCTTCGCCGCGCCCGGCCCCGTCGCCACGCAGTCTTGGAACAGAGAGCCCGCCGTTATGGCCGATCGACTAGGTGATTTTCTAATCAAAAAGGGGGTCATTGGCCCCGAGCAGCTGCTGGAAGCGGAAAAGCTGGCCACGGCCAAGAAGATCAAACTGCAGGACGCCATCGTGCAGTTGGGCTACGCCAACGGTGAGGCGGTGACCAAGGCGCTGGCCAAGCTGTATGGCTTCGAGTTCTACGATCTGAGCAACGTGCCGATCCCCCCCGCGGTGGTGGAATTGGTCCCCGAGTCGGTGGCGCGCGAGAACGCGGTGATCCCCTTCTCCGAAGAGGGGGGCACGCTCAAGGTGCTCGCCAGCGATCCGCAGGACTTTGAGACCTTCGACAAGCTGCAGTTCATCCTCAACCGTAAGGTCGAGATTGGCCTGGCCACGAAGGAAAGCATCCTCGAAGCGATCAACCGCAACTACGGCCAGACCGAAGGCGAATCGGCCGACTCGATGTTGCAGGAATTCACCGACACGGCGATCGACTTCACCGAGACCGAGGGGGACGACGCCAGCGGCGGCGACGATGAGCAGGTCGACGAAACCAGCGCCCCGGTGGTGCGGCTGGTGCAAATGATGATCGGCGAGGCGGTGCAGCTGCGGGCCTCGGACATTCACGTCGAGCCGTTTGACGATCGGGTGCGGATTCGCTACCGCATCGACGGCGTGCTGATCGAACGCGACAGCCCCCCGCGGCGTCTGTTGGGGGCGATCCTGTCGCGTATCAAGATTCTCGCCCGGATGGATATTGCCGAGCGTCGCCGCACGCAGGACGGGCGGATCAAGATTACCGCCGGCGGCAAGGAACTCGACCTGCGGGTCAGCATGCTGCCGACCAACCACGGCCAATCCTGCGTGATGCGGCTGCTGGACAAGGACAATATCAAGATCGGCGTGCGACAGTTGGGCCTGTCGGAGCGGGATTTCAAGGCGTTCCGCAACCTGATTCGCCGGCCCAACGGCATTTTCCTGGTGACCGGGCCGACCGGTTCGGGCAAG
>JAGQOU010000127.1 GCA_020427145.1 Planctomycetales bacterium
CATCGACACGCCCGAGACGGTGAAGGAAGGCACGCCGGTGCAGCCGTGGGGTCCCGAGGCGACTGAGTACACGAAACAGTTCGTGCGCGACGCGGGCGGGCGGATTCGCGTGGAGGTCGACGGGGAATACGCCGATCAGTACGGTCGGCGGTTGATTTTCGTCTGGTACGGCGATCGCTTGCTGAACGAAGAGCTGGTGCGGCAGGGGCTCGCCCGGCCGAAGTTGGCGTACGATTACAGCCAGGGGAAAAAGGACCTGCTGAAGCGCGCCCAGCGCGAGGCTCAATCCGCGGGCCGCGGGATTTGGTCGCACTGACACGCTGACAACCTGAGGGACGGCCGCTCACGCTGCGGTTCCCTTCGCGCAAGCCTGCGAGATTTATGACCACGCCACGCCGTACGCCGTCGGAACTTCGCGATCACGCGCTGCGGATTTGGCGCGCCGGGGTCGCGGGCGTGGCACCGGCGCGGTTGCTGGCCGAGTGGGTGCAACTCGACGGCGACTGGTTGCTGGTGGGCGACGAGCAGTTCGCGCTGGCCGACCTGGGCCGCATCGCGGTGGTCGGCGGCGGCAAGGCAGGGGCGGCCATGGCCGTCGCCCTGGAAGCGACGCTGGGCAGGGCGGCGCTGGTGCAGACCGATCTGACCGGCGTGATGAGCGTGCCGGCCGATTGCCTGGCGCCGACGCAGTGCATCGAACTGGTCGCGGGCAGGCCGGCGGGCGTGAACGAGCCGCGCGCCGAGGGCGTGGCGGCCGTGCAGCGCATGCTGCAACTGGCGACGTCGCTGGGGCCGCGCGATCTGTGTCTCTGTTTGCTATCGGGGGGCGGTTCGGCGCTGTTGCCGGCGCCGATCGCGGGGTTCTCGCTGGCCGACAAGATCGAGCTGACGCGGCTGTTGTCGGCGGCCGGGGCGACGATCGAGCAACTCAACGCGGTGCGCCGCGAGCTCAGCGCCATCAAAGGGGGCGGCTTAGCCCGCGCCTGTACGGCGGGGCGGTTGATCTCGCTGATTATCTCCGACGTGCCGGGCGACGACCTGGCGACGATCGCCTCGGGGCCGACGGTTCCGCGCGTCCCGACGCCGCAGGCGGCGATCGACGCGCTGCACGAGTTGCGGGTCGCCGACGAGCCCGTCGTGCGCCGCGCGCTGACGATTCTGCAAGATGCGGCGGCGCGCCGGGAGTCGGTGCGTCCCTCAGTCGGACGCGTCGACAACTTTCTGATCGGCAACAATGCCGTGGCGGTCGACGCGGCGGGCGTCGAAGCCGAGCGACTCGGCTACAGCCACGCGATGGTTTCCGCGCAGGCGCCCGAGGGGCCCGCCGAAGAAGTCGCCCGGAAATTGGCCGGCATGGCGGCCGACATGCGCGCGACGCCGGGCCCCGACTGTTTGATTTCAGGCGGCGAACCGACCGTGAAACTCGCGCCGCCGGAGCTCCGCGGTCGCGGCGGGCGCAACCAGCAGCTGTGCCTGGCGGCGCTGGACGCGATGCGCGATTGGCAGGGGATCGCGCTGGTTTCCGGCGGCACCGATGGCGAAGACGGACCCACCGACGCGGCCGGGGCGCTGGTCGACGAGCAAATCGCCGCGGAAGCGAAGCGGCTGCAACTCGACAGCCGCGACTATCTCGCCCGCAGCGACGCCTACTCGTTTTTCGAGCAGGTCGGCGGCCTCATCAAAACGGGGCCGACGAACACCAACGTGTGCGACCTGCGGGTGATTACCGTTTCGCAGCACGAGGGGTGACGCGGGCGTTGGTTGTCGCCGGAGCCGCTGCTCAGTCCCACCACCACTGGTCGGCGGGGAGCGAGCTGAGGTTGATCTCGTCGCGTACCTTGGCGACTTTGCCGTCGTCGCTTTGCAGGTTCGACGGGTCGAGGGCCGCTTCGGGGCGAATCTCCACGCCGCCGCCCACGGGCGTCAGCAGGCGATTGCCTTTCCACATGGCGTTGACCGCCGTGGCGACCTGGCGGGGCGCGTTGTAGCTTTCCAGCGGGTACTGCGATTCGTCGCCCACGGCGCCGAGTGAGAAGCCGGCCTCTTCGAACAGGCCTTGGTGCTTCATGAACGCCGCGGCGATGAGCATGTCGATGCAGTTGCGCAGTTGGCCGTACACGGGTTCCAGTTCGGCCAGTTCGGGGTAGTGGTCGGTGAAGCCCTTGGTAAAGCGACGGCTGGCTCCGCTTTGGCGGCCCGTCCCGGCCCGACCGCCGGCGGCGCTCACGGCTTCGTCTTCGCCGACCAGCTTTACGCCGCCGCCGACGAATTCCGCGGCGTTGCCGTCTTCGGTGACCTTAATGCGTTGGTAATCGGGCACAAAGTACCACCGCTGCAGCGCGTTGCGAGCGATCGTGGCGGCGCTGGCCAGGGAAACGAAGCTTTGAATCCGCACGGGCGGCTGCTCCAGGCCGATGCCGATGAGCTTCATCCGATAGTCGGCTTCCACCATCACTTGGGCGAAGTGCGTGTTGGCCGGCACGCCGCCGACCGAAACGGTTTGCAGCCCCAGGCTGTCTTGCAGGCCTTCGACAATCATCTGCTCGGTGTCAGCGTTGATTTGCGTGAAGGTGTGGCCGACGCTGCTGAGGAACTGCTGCATGCGAGCCAGGCCCTCTTGCGTCGGGTCGATCGAGCAGAAGACCAGCGAGTTGGTCGACGACTTCGGCGCGTCGGGGCCGAACAGTCGCAGCGCGACGGCCAAGTCCTGCAGTTCCATCACCGGGCGGCCCGACTCGAGTCCGACGACGCGGTCGCCGGGGCCGACGAACCAACCCTCAGCCGGTCCGGCCAGCACGATGTCTTGCGTTTCGGGATAGTAGAATACGTACTGAATGCGGGTGAGGCCCGCGAGGTGCTGCATGACATCGTCGGGGGCGTTCCCCGCGGCGATCGCTTCGTTGGTCAGGCGAACGAGCCGGGTCAGCGAGATCTTGCGGAGCTTGCTCGGACGCGCGACTTCGCGATCCAGCGAGGCAAAAGCTTGTTCAGCCCGCATCGCGGCGAGTCGCCCGGTGGGATCGACGCCCGTGACGCGCCGCACGACGCCGTCGGCATCGACGGCCACGCCGGAGAAGGGGCCGGTGCCTTGGGTGCCGCCGCCACCGCCGCCCAATCCGCCACCGCCGCCGCCAAGCCCGCCGCCGCCACCGCCGCCGCCAAACCCGCCGCCGCCACCGCCGCCGCCAAATTGGGCGACAGCCGGCGCGGCTGCAAACAGACACAGCGCGGCAGCAACCACGGCCAGCGGAAGCACGCGAGTCAGGCGTGAAATGCAAAGGGAGCGCAACAACATGGCGGCGACCTCAAAACGATTCGCAAAGGTGATTTTTGGCGCCCCGCTGGCGACCTCGCACGGCGCGGCAGCGCGGCGACGGGCGTCAGAAAGGGCAAACTCTGTTCCAAGAGATCCGGGACGCCTCCCACCGCTGCGCCCCCACGACGGCGGCGAGCCATCGCGGGTAGTGAGGAAATCGGCGCAAACTGGGCAGGGCCCGACACTTTCGATCTTAATTGCACTGCAGTCCGGCCGCAAGAAAACGGCAGCGGATACGGGAATTTGGCCCCGGGGCGGCCGCCAGCGCCCCGCACGGCCGTAGTCGGCCGAATCGCTGGCGGCGAGCGGCTCGTTTTGGGGGCCCGGGCTCCGCCGCCGGCTGGCCCGGGCATCTTACCCACCGGGTTTGGTCGGCAAATCCGGCAATTTCCGCGGGAACGGCAAGCTCATGTTGCCGAAATGCAACGGCCTTGGTTGAAATTTGGCATCACCTGCCCGACCAGGCGCTACAGTTTATCAACTACGGATGCGCGCGCCCCGAAACTCCCTTTCGGCCGCCGCCGTGAGCGCCTCTCCCCGGCCATGAACTCCCCCCGCAACACCCGTTGGCTTCCCCTGGCGATCGCCGGCCTCTTGGTCGGCGTCGTGGGCTCGGGGTGCGCGAGTTTGCCGCGGATCGACCCCAGCGGCAATCGCCTGCTCGTGTGGCCGAAAGATCAGCCGCAGACGGCGGTCGTGACCAATCCCACGGCCCCGCCGGTGCTGTCCGATCCCAACTATCCGTCCAGCACGGCGCCCGTGCTGACCTCGCCGCCGCCAGGCATGCCGGGCGTTGGGCCGATTGCCACGGGGCCGCAGGCCACCTCGGCGTCGCTGGTCTCGGCGCCGCGCGACATACTGACCATCACGCCCGATCGCATCCTCGCGCCGGTGGGCAGCGAGGTGGTGCTCAAGAGCAGCATCTGCTCGGAAGAGGGATACACGCTCGCCGATCAGAAGATCGAATGGATGCTGGGTCGCAACGGCGTCGGGCAGTTTGTGGAGCTCGGCGGCAAGGGAATCATGCACCCGGCGTGGCTACCGTGGAACAAGCCGAAGAAGATCGATAATTACTACGCCGTCGGTTACACGGCCAGCGGTCCGTTGTGCGTGACCCGCGGCACCGACGATCCGAACGACGACGTGGAGATCACTCGCGGCGACGCGTGGGTCAGCGTTCACTCGCCGGTCGAGGGCACGAGCTATGTGACCAGCTACGCGGCGCAGGTGCCGGGGTGGGGCGATCGTCGCGCCACGGCGGTCATCTACTGGGTCGACGTGCAATGGGTCTTCCCGCCGGCGACTGTGGCCAGCAGCGGTCGCCCCGAAACGCTCACGACCACCGTCACGCGGCAGACCGACGGCACGCCGATCGAAGGTTGGATCGTGCGCTACGAAGTCGACGATGGCGGCAGCGGCGGCAGCGCCGCGCAGGTGGCCGACGTGCGGACCGGCGCCGACGGACGGGCGACGGTGGAAGTGTCGCCCACCGCCAGCGGCGCCTCCAGCAGCCTGATTCGCACCAAGCTGATCCGCCCCGCGCGGTTCGGCGGCGGCGACGAGCCGGAACTGGTGATTGCCAACGGCGCGTCGCGGATCGACTGGACCGGCGAGGCGCCGTACGTTCCCAGCGACGGGGGCGTCTTCACGTCGCCGCCGGGATCGTCGTCGCCGATCACGCCCACCACGCCCACGACTCCCGGCGGAGCGTCCCCCATTCCCAACATCCCCCCGGCGCCGGCGCGTAAGCCGCGACTGGAGGTGGAGATCTTCCGCACCGATCAGAACCCAGTGCAAGTCGGCGGCCAGGTGCGATTCGAGGTCGTGGTCCGCAATCTGGGCGACGCCGTGGCGACCAACGTGCGGGTGAACGACAAGTTCACGCCGGGGTTGAGCCATCTCAGCGACGTGGACAACGCGCGGGAGATCAACAGCGACGACATCGGTCCGATCGAACCGGGCGGATCCAAGTCGTTGTTTCTCACGTTCGACGTCACCCAGCCGGGCGAGTTGGCCCACGACGTGACGGTGTCCTGCGCCGAGGGGAGCACGGCCGCGGCCCGAGCGCCGGTGACGGCCCGTCCCGCGCCGCAGCAAGCGCGCCCCGGGCTCGAAGTGAAGAAGGTCGGCCCGGTGCAAGCGATCGTTGGCGAGACCAAGGTGTTCACGATCACCGTGAAGAATACGGGCGAGACGCCTTTGACTAACGTGACGGTATACGACGAATACCCGGCAACGCTGCGGGCGACGCCGCCCGCCGGAGCGGAGCTTGTGCAAGGGGCGCTGCGGTGGGTCATTCCTCGCATGGCGCCGGGCGACGTGCAGCGGTTCGACGTTGACGTCTATTGCGTGACGCAAACGCAACAGGCCAAGACTTACGTGGAAGCGACCGTGCAAACCGAGACCGGCGCCGGTACGATTCGCACGGCCGCTGAGCATACGATCGAGATCTTGCCGTCAGCCGGAGCGCCCCCGGCCGCGGGCGGCGCGGCGGCCCCGGCGGCAACGGGGCCGTTGCGAATTCGCGTGGAGCCCAATGACACGACGGTGCGGGCCACGACCAAGACGATTATTCAGGTTCGCGTGCAGAATGCGGCCGAGACGCCCGACCAGCAGATCAGCGTGCGGGTGGTTTTTCCGCCCGAGCTGACGCCCGACCTCAATTCGTTGCAAGGCCCGCCGGGCGTGCGGCCTACGGTGTCGCAGAACGCGATCATCTTCACGCCGATTGCCGAGGCCCGGCCGGGCGAGATCTTCAATTACCAGATTCCGGTCATGGCCAACCGCCCCGGCGTGGTGCAGGTGGTTGCCGAGGCGGTGAGCGCCCGCGTTCCCTCGCCCGTGCAGCACGCGGCGACGGTGGAAATTCGCAGCCCG
The DNA here is from genome assembly GCA_020427145.1 of Planctomycetales bacterium. Taxonomy (GTDB): domain Bacteria; phylum Planctomycetota; class Planctomycetia; order Pirellulales; family Lacipirellulaceae. Next base: position 6,194 of record JAGQOU010000127.1, read on the forward strand.
TAGCGCCACAGCGCTGCGTTGAATCCCCGCGAACCACGGATGACACGGATTTCACCGATCAGAAATGATCTCCTGAAGCAATCGCGTGGCTGCTGGCAGGCCGCTCCGAGGTCGTGAGGATTTGGGGCGGCTCCCTATCCCCGGTCTTCGTGAAATCCGCGGTGTTTGACCTGGCGCTGTCATGTTTGCGCCCCTGTTGCGTGCCGGACAGCCTGAAGGACTGCGCTACGAAAGCCCAGGGCGCAAGCCCTGAGAAACGTCGAGCCCCTCCAACGAGAGCCCTGAAAGGGCGCGCTACACAAGCAACACAAGCCCCAGCGCGCCCCTGCAGGGCTAACGGCCCAAATCACTCCCGTGACCAGGGCTGCGCCCTGGGCTTTCGTAGTTTGGCCCTTTGGGCAAAGTGGGGGTTCTCCTGGCTTGGTTTTACGGGTGGCGGGTTTGCATTCGTATTTGCGGCGTTGGCGCCAACTTGGGTGCGATGCCGTTGTGTCTTGGGGAGTCGGCGCTGCCACACCGCGGGCGCATACTACCCCCTACCCCCTACCCCCTACCAATCTCCCACCACTCCGCCCCAATGCCGCGCTTCGTCCTGCTCCGCCACGTTGTTCCGACTGGCTCCCCGCGCGGCAGCCATTGGGACGTTATGCTCGAACAGGGTGACGCGCTCGCCACGTGGGCGATTGAGCGGCTACCCCTCGCCTGGGCCGACATGCTAGGCGAGACGGCGGCGGCCAGCGACGACTCCTGCGAGGCGCTCGAACTGCCCGCCCACCGCTTGGCGTATCTCGACTATCAAGGGCCTGTGAGCGGCGACCGCGGCGAAGTGACGCGCTGCGATCGCGGCGAGTTCACGGTGCTGACGTGGTCGCCGGTGCTGATTGAAGTCGAACTGCAGGGCGAGAAACTGACCGGGCGCGCGAGGCTCACGAAAGCGGGCGAGCAGGGCGCCGTTTGGCGTCTCACCGCAACGCCGCCAACTCGCGGGTGAAATTGCCGACGCATCGTCGCGCGTGTCCCTAGCCGGATGGCTACTCCCTCCGGAATTCCGGCCCGCGTAGCGGCCCGGCTGGCGCGCGGAGAACTTGCGCGTCACTCTGTCGTGCCGTCGGGCATCGGCGCCGGCAACTCGTAGACTGCGAAGTGTTCGTTGGCGTAAAGCAGCGGCAGCGGCAGCACGTCGGTGCGCCGATCGAGGACATGCGTCGCGGAGCACTCGCGCCCCAAGGCAATGACTCGGTCCGCACCTTGGGCCGCGGGCGAGTTGACCGGCCACAGGGTTCCCTCCTCGTCGGCGACGCTGGGGAAGAGCTCGTCGATGCGCTTCCGCCAGGCGACGACGCTGGCGGCGTCCTGCGGCACGTCCTTCCAATTGCCGGCGTCTCCGCGGTGCGCATACCACTTGAAGGTCTGCATATGTTTGGGGGTGAGCAGCAGGGCGTCGGCCGGCAGGTTGGCGTCGATCCACGCGCAGGCGTCTTGCCAATCGGCCAGGGCAGGGGGGCTCAAACGTCGGGCGGCGCGGGGCTGGGGTTGTTGCCAGCGCGCCGCCGTCATGCCAAGCAGCACCCAGGCGGACCACGCCAGCGGCGCCGCGGCCACGAGTTGCCGCCACGAGCCTCGCTCTTCAAACCACCGTCGCGCGAGCCCCGCGGCGCTGGTCGCCACGGCCAACGGAACCGCCACGTCGGCCAGACGGAACCAGTAGTAACGCAGCCACCGCGCCGCGACGAGTTGATCGCCGCCGAGCACGGCTTCCAGGATCAAGCCGATGGCGAAAAACGCCAGCGATCCGGCCGCAAAGCGATCGATGAACGCTTGTTTCTTGCTCCGATTGCCAACGGCGAGGGCGACGAAGGCGGCCGTCAGCACGCCGAATCGCAGCGCCCGACGCACCAGTTCGTCGCCCGGCAACGTCAACGGCGCGAGGTGATGGGGCAGGCGGTCAAAGACGTAAATTCGCGCCGCCTCGGCCGCCGTCTCGGGTGGGACGCCGCGCTCCAGCCACACCGCGGGGACGAGTCCGCCGCAGGCGATCGCGCCGCCGGCTACGAGGCCCGGGAGCATGCCTCGTAGCGCGGGCCGGGTTCCGTCGCGCTGGGTCGCCCAGGCGCCTGCGGCCGCCAGGACGCTCCAACCGCCCACCAGCACGTGAAACGCCGAGGCGAGTCCCATGAATATCCAGGCCCGGTTCCACGCGCCGCGCAGCATCGCCGCCAATCCGCAGAGCACGAAGCCGTAGGCAAAGCACTTGCCTTCGACGCCGCCCACGACCCACTCGCCGGCGAAGTTGGTGTACTCGATCAACGCCAGCCACAAGGCCGCGCTGGTGACCGTGGCGAGCGCCGCGGACAGTTCTCGCTGCCGCGACGCGTGGGCATCACTTTGGTCGCCATAGAGTTGTTCGCCCAATCGCAGCCAGCCCCAGGCGATCAAGCCCCAGGCGGCGAAGCGACCGATCCAGGCGGCCGTTGCCAAGGGCGCCACGGCCGCGAGCCAGCCGACAGTCCAATAGAAGATCAGGTGCGGATCGGCCGAGTCGAGAAACGCGTCGCCGGGGCAGAAGCTTGGGTCCCAATAGTGGCGGGCTTTTGTGAGATAGTGCGTCTCGTTGACGTCCGGCGGCGGCGATCCGCCCACCACAAAGCAGACGGTCAGCAACATCAGCCACACGAGCGCGCGCTGTCGCCGGTCGGGGCGCGCAGCGCTTTTGGTGGAATAAACATCGGCTGCGGGAGCGGCGAGCGGCACGGCGACAGACAGCGGGGCGAACGCGGGCAAAACCGACAGCCTACCGCGGACCGCTGATTCTGACGACGCCTATCGCGTCGCAGCCGAGCGACGCCCGCAGCGGAGCGCCAGCCATGACCCGGCTGCCAGGACCAGCCACGCGGCGCCAACCGGCTCGGGGACGGCGGTCACGGCAACCTGGCTGGCCGCAACCCCGTAGTGGAGCTGCCACATATCGAGATCCGCGCCGGTGATGTTGCCATCGTGATCGGCGTCGCCGTCGGCGAGAGAGCCGCTGCCGCCAAAGCCGCGCTGCCACGCCAAGAAGTCGGCGCCGTCGATATCGCCGTCCGCATTGAAATCCGCATCAGGCGGCTGGATCGCCAGCAAGCTGGCGAGCATGTCGCTGGTCGTGCCTTTGAACACGTCGCGATCGACGTTGCCCGAGATTCCCGGCACCGATCCGGTGCTGGTGTACTGCCAAACTTCCCAACTGTCAAAGATTCCCGTCGCCGAGGCCGGAGGCACGGAAGGAGGAGTGTAGCTCCAGTTGGCCAACCACAGGTCATATTGGGACAGGTTCGATTCGAAATAGTTCTTCGCGTAGTTGGTGTTGGCATAGATCAACGGCTCGAATCCGAGCCGTTGTTCCACGACGCCGGCAAAGTTGCGAATCCACTGGGAGAGAAACGCGCGTTCCGCGCTCGTGCCGCCCACTCCTGGCAGCTCTTCGACGTCGATCACCGGGCGCAGCATGAGGTCGGGCGCCTGCTGGTAGTAGCTGGCAATGGCGTCGACGAAGTCGTTGGCTTCGTTGGCCGCGTCCAACGGATTGGTGTTGTAGCTGCTGGGGCGCGCATAGTGGTACGGACCGATGTACATGCCGGCCGCCAACGCGCCGGCCATGTTCTGGTGGAACTTGCTATCGACGTAGTCAATTCCATCCGTGGCCTTGGCAAACGCGAATTGGATGCCTGACGAGTGTACGGAATTCCAATTGATCGTCCCTTGCCAGTGCGACACGTCGATGCCGTCGACGAACCCGCGCGCAGCGTGAACCGGCTGTGAAGCGGAGGTCAACGCCACGGTGGCGGCGAGCATGGAAAGACCGAGCGGCAGCGAAGTACGATACGGTCGCATAGGCTGGGGAATTCCTCTGGCGGAAAGAATCGCACACGGCAAGCGTGCGATAGGGGGGCGCCCGGACGTGACGCCAGGGCAGGGTGCGGCTATCGGGAATTTTACCAAGCCGTGCGGCGTCGAGCGACCGATGGGACGCGGCAATGCCCCACTCTCGCGCGGAGAAGAGGAACTGCTGCGCATTTTCAACCGTCCGGCGGACGGACGCCGCCGCGCGACCCGCGAAACCGTGCGAGCGGTGCGACCGGGTGCGCCGCCGCGACCGCTCCGACCCGTTCACGCGGCAACTCAACCCAACCGGTCAAGTCGCCCGGCGCGCCTGGTCGATGCGCATCGAACGGAGTCGTGCGCTTGGCGCGCGACCGAGAGCCCTCCCCCAATGCAGCGCTGCATGAATGCCGCTCCTGATCCGGGTGCGTCTCAGGCCGCCGCCTCGTCGCCGTGGCGCGTGGCCGCCGTTTCGTTTTGCGTGCTCGCGTTGGAGTTGGGGCTGATTCGGCTCGTGCCGGCCGAGGTGAAGGCGATTTCGTATTTCACCAACTTGATTCTCATCGCCAGCTTCTTCGGCCTGGGCGTCGGCTGCATTCTGCAAAACGGGCCGCGAGTGTCGTGGTTGCTGCCGGCGGGGTTGGCGGCGGTGGCGGCGTTCGTGCTGCTGGCCCGCGGGATCGTCGTTTACGAAGCCGCCGGCGCGGTGCACTACTGGCTGCAGGACCGGTCGGCGAGTGGCGACGCGGTGCGGTTGCCGTTGATCGCGTCGGCCCTGTTGGCGTTTGCGACCTGCGCGCTGCCGTTCGTGGCGATGGGGCAGGAACTGGCCCGCCGCATGGATTGCCAGGCGCGGCTGGCTGCTTACTCCTGGGACATCGCCGGCAGCATCGGCGGCACGCTGGCCGCGGCGCTGTGCGCGTACCTGGGGACGCCCCCTTGGGCGTGGCCGCTGGCGGTGGCGGCGATTTGGGCGGCGGCGATCGCTCGCACGTGGCCGCTACGTCTCGCGACGCTCGCCGCTGGCGCCGCGTTTCTGGCGTTTGCCAGTGCGGCGCATCCCTCGGCCTGGAGCCCGTACTACCTGGTGCAGCACGAACGCGAGCCAGAGGGCCTGCGCGTATGGGTGAACTCCAGCTTCCACCAGTTTGCGCTCGACACGGAGCAAACCGACATCCCGCTGGTCAGGCAGACCATGCAGAAGTTCTCGATCCCGTACGACCGGTACCGGGAGTTCCACAACGGGCGGTCGCCGCGCAGCGTGCTCATTCTCGGCGCGGGGACCGGCAACGACGCCAACGTCGCCCTGGCGAACGGCGCCGAGCGGATCGTGGCCGTGGAAATCGATCCGGCGATTTACGAGTTGGGGCGGCGGCTCAATCCCACCCGGCCGTATGACGATCTGCGCGTCGAGGTGCAACTCGACGACGCCCGCCACTATCTGCACACGAGCCGCGAACGGTTCGACCTGATCGTGTTCGCGACGCTCGATTCGCAAACGCTGCTGTCGGGCGCCGCCAACTTGCGGCTGGAAAACTACGTTTACACGGTCGAAGCGTTTCGCGACGCGCGGCGCCTGTTGGCCGACGACGGCATGGTGGGGCTGTACTACTCGGTGATGAAGCCGTGGCTGTACGGCCGGATCTTTTCGACCGTACATGAGGCGTTCGGGCCGCGGGTCGAGTTCATGCGCACCCACGCGCCGTTTCTGTTCAACTCGATCATCGTCGCGGGTCCGAACGTGGCGGGCTTCGGCGGCGATCCGCAGTTGATCGCCGACCTGGGCGGGTATCGCGTGAACACCGACGACTGGCCTTATCTGTATCTGCAGGAGCCGACGATTGCGCCGGTCTATTGGCAGCTGTTCGCGGCGGTCGGCGTGCTGATCGTCGCCGCGTTCGCGCTGCTGCGGTGGACGACGCCGGCCGCCGGCTGGCACGCCAACTTCTTGTTTCTGGGCGCCGGATTCACCCTGCTGGAGTCCGCGGCGATCGTGCGGTTGGCGCTGTTGTTCGGCAGCACGTGGGTCGTTAACGCGGTCGTGTTCACCGCGGCGATGGGGACGATTTTCCTGGCCAACGTGGCGGTGATGAAACGCGTCGCCCCCTCGCTGCCGCAGGCGTGGATCGGGTTGTCCGTTGCGCTGGCGGTCAACTACGCGTTTCCGTTGCAGACGTTGTTTGCCTATCCGTCGGCGGTGCGAACCGCAGCGGCGGCGTTGCTCGCCGGGGCGCCGATATTTTTCGCGGCGGTGTGCTTCAGCCGGCTCTTTGAGAAGCAGCCGGCGGCCGGTTATCCGCTGGGGGTGAATCTCATCGGCGCGATGGGCGGAGCGATGCTGGAGTACTCGTCGATGGTGCTCGGGATGCGCGACGTGTGGCTCGTACTGCTGGCCGTGTATGCGGCCGCGCTGTTGTGCAGCGGCCCGGCGCTGGCCGCCGAACGCGTGACCGGTGCGGCAGTTGCGCCCGGCTGGCGAAAACTGTCGCGCAGCGCAACCAGATAACGCGGCGCGCGGTATCCGCGAAGCGGCTCGGTGCGAGGGCATGCAAACCGTCGCGGTGCGCTGCGGGGGGCTTCGCGGGGCTACGTCTCCGGGGACCCGGCGGCGCTCGGAGAGCTAATCCCCTTCTTCAACAAGCCACTAAGACAGGGCGATTGCCGCGATGATGCCGACCAGCGCGACCACGCCCACGCCGATAAGCACGAAGATCCAGGGCGGCGGACCGTAGCTGGGGCCCGTGTACCCGGGCGGTTGCAGCGGATTGAAATCCTCGGGCCGGCGTTGCTGAGGCGGCTTGCCGCGCGCGGCCTTGGCGGCCTCGAACTCCTCTTCGATGAGCGATCTGCGCGGCTGTTTCGTCTGCGTGTCGCTGAGCGATCCGGAGACCGTTTCGCTTGACGACGAGGACGGGGAATCGGGCGTCGTCGGCTTCTTGGCGGCTGCGGGCCGCGCTTTGACGCTCTGCTTCGAGTCGTCGTCTTCCAACGGGGCCAGCGTCAGGTCGATCTCTTCATTGGTCGAACTGGCGGCCGGCCGCGCTTTTGTCGCTGTTGGGCGTCGCATTTGCGTGCGGCCCACGCCGCTGCCGCTCGCCGGGCCCGTCGAACTGACGCTGCCGACGTTGCTCATGCCGGCGGAGAACCGTTTGAAGACGTCGCTGCCGACGCCATCGGAACCGCTGCCGCTGCCGCCGTCCTTTTTGCCGACAGCGCCCACGGTATGGCCACGCTCGGCGAGCCATTCCGTCAGTCGCTCGGCGACTTCGGTTGCCGTTTGGTAGCGATCCTCCGGCTTCTTGGCCATCATTCGGTTGCAGATATTGACCAAGCCCGGGGGCGCGTCAGGCCGATCGTTGAAAATGCTCGGCGCCTTCTCGACCTGGTGCTTCAGCAGCCGTTCGGAGATCGTGCCGTCGGGAAACGGCGGATGGCCGGTCAGCAGAAAGTACAGCGTGCAGCCCAGGCTGTAGATGTCGGCCCGCTGGTCGGCTTTGTGGCTGTTGAGCGCCTGCTCGGGCGCCAGGTAGTCGGCCGTCCCCAGCACGTTTTCGTTGTTCTCCATGGTGAGCGACGCTTCGTCGTCCACCAGCCGCGCCAGGCCCATGTCGAGAATCTTGACAACCTGATGATGGTCGACCAGGCAGTTGGCCGGCTTGATGTCGCGGTGCACCAGCCCCATTTCGTGGGCGTGCGCCAGGCCCCTGGCCACCTGGGCGATGTAGTCCGCCGCCACGATATACGGCAGCGGGCCCTTTTCCTTGATCAGCACGTGCAGGTCCGAGCCCTGGACGAACTCCATGACCAGGTAATGCGTCTTGTCGTGGTGGTCGATGTCGTAGACCCGAACGATGTTGGGATCGTCCAGTCGCGCGGCGGCGCGGGCCTCGATGCGGAATCGGTCGAGGTAGCTGGAATCCTCGACCCGGTTCTGCGGCAGCACCTTGATGGCCACCTTGCGCTTCATCAGCATGTGCTCGGCCACGTAGACCTGGCTCATGCCCCCTTTGCCAAGGTGACGCAGCAGTTTGTACTTGCCGAGGATGAAGCCCTTATGCTTGCCCGCCAGGAGCTTTTCGCTTTGCCACTCGGTGATCAGTTCGGCCTCGACCATCGCGGCGGCCAATGCGTCCTTCTTGGCGGGCAGCTTGTTGCCCAGTCGCGTAGCGAGATCGCCCAGGAACTTATTCAGCTGATCGTCTTCGACCAGCTGGCTCCGGCGTACGAGATCCAAGAAATCGTCTGTTTCTTTGGACACGGGCGAATGCAGAGTAGGACAGGCGGCGCAAGGATGGCAGGAGTTGGTGAAGAGGAGCCACCCGCGCGTCGTCCGCTCGCGGCATCGCCTCCTGGCGAGCCGCGGTCACAACTGAACGTCGCCGGTCGCTGCCCCAACCGACATCATTGTCATTCGGGACAACTTTAGGACCTCTTCTGAGGATCGGGGAGGGGCGCTCGCGACGGAATTCCGCCAAAACCGCAGGACACGCCCCGTGCCTTGCCTCAAGTCCTATCATATCACGCACTTAGCGCGTGAGCCACTATTTGCTCTTCGCAGGTCGCGCTTTGCGACATGAATGCGCTGCACGGAGTCGCACTGTCAGGGGGCGCGGCCTCGCCTACGGCAACCCGTCGATCGCCGCCTGGACAAGCCGCTGATCGAAATAGTTGACCTCCATGCCCGCGTCCACGACCAACCGCTGGGCGTTGATCCCGCTGGAGCGGGGGCTGAGCAAAAACACCGCCGCCGCGGCCGCTTCCTCGGTTTGCACCGCCCGGCCGCGCAGGGTGGCGCGCTCGGCAAACAAGTAAGAATCGACATAACCGGGGATCCCCGCCGAGGCCGAGGTCTTCAGCAGCCCCGGCGCCACGGCGTTGAACCGCACTTCGCTGAACCCGCTGAAACTCTTCGCCAGAAACGCCAGGCTGCTGTCGAGCGCCGCCTTCACCGGGGCCATGAACCCGTAGTTCTCGCTCGCCATGCGGGTCGTGGAGATAGAAATGGTCACCACCGAGGCGTCCTGGCTGAGCTGCCGTTTCAGCGCATTGCACAGCGCGATCAGCGAGTAGCAGGACACGTCGAACGTGCGGAGCAGCTGCGCCCGCGTCGTTTCGTGAAACGGGCGCATCCCCGCGTCGTCGTAGTCGGCAAAGGCGATCGAGTGAACCAGCCCGTGAAAGCCGTCGGGATACGCGGCCTGGAGTTCCGCGGCGAGCGCGTCAATCTCGTCCTGCCGTTCCACGTCGCAGACGAACACCGGTCGGTTGGCGAGCAACTTGGCCGTCGACTCCTTGCGCTCGGGCGAGCGCACCACGAACACGACTTCGGCGCCCGCCTCGGCGAGTTGCTGGGCAATGTGCCAGGCGACGCTCTTGCGATTGGCCACGCCAAACACCAGCACCCGGCGGCCGGAGAGTTTCAGGTAGTCGTTGGACATCGGCGCTGATCGCGTTTCGGGGGGATGGACAGGATAACAGGATCGGCAGGATTCACAGGATCAAGAAGCGGCCGGACTGGCCGCGGCGGCAGACTGCCAGGGCTTTCATCCTGTCAATCCTGCGCATCCTGTTATCCTGTCCCTTCTTGATTGGCGCCATGTCACGCGGGGCGTGGCGCTAACGTACACGCAAACTCGCAACGCATGGCCAGTTTGCCGCCGACGGTTACGCGGGCCTTCATGAAGTACGCATTGGAGAGCCGCTCCGTGAGATCGACTTCAATCTCAATCGCGTCGCCAGGGTGGACCATCGTGCGGAACTGCACGTTATTCAGCCGCGTGGCCACCGGCACGCCCGCGGGCGCGTCGCCCGCCTGGGCCGCCTTGGTGATCTCCGACAGCAACACCGCCCCGGCCTGCATCGCCGCTTCGCACAGCAGCACGCCCGGCGTGAGCGGATAGTCGGGATAGTGCCCTTGGTACCAAAACTCGTCGCCGGTGAACGCCTTGCGGCAGACGATCCGCTCGGCGGATTGTTCGACGACTTCGTCCACCAACAGAAATGGCGGACGGTGTGGGATGGCGGCGAGGATTTGTTCGCTGGGCATGGCTGTCTTCATGTGGAACCGCGGGTAAATGCAGAGAGTTGACTCGGAGTCGATCGAAGGTATCGAGCTAGATCGCAATGTGCGGCGAGTCGCCGAGTCTCCAAAGGACCTTCACCTCGCCAACGACATCCGCCGGAATCTCCGAAGCCACCTCGCTCGGCAACCTTGTTGTCACTTTGGCAGGGCGTTTCAACATGATTCCTCCCGTCAACAAGTACCCGGCCTGCAATGTCGAGTGGAACGGATTGCCGAAATCTGAATTCGTGCGGAGCAACAGGCCGTCGGCAAATCGTAACTGCTTGCCTCGCCCGTCCGGGTACCTGACGGAAGCACCTACTTCGAAAGATTGTTTCTGGCCCTGCAACTTGTTGGATATTGGCAGCGGCATGTTTGCCATCCCAAACTCGCCTGGGCCGCAGTCGATATCCATGCAAATCGTTTCGATATTCGCCCGCTTCATCCAGAAGTCTTGGCCCGCGCGAATCGCGACTTGCCCCTCGCAGCGACCCGCAAACTGGTTTTGATAGAGCACCCGAAGATATGCAATGCCAGCATTAGCGACGATGTCGATTGAGAACGTGAAACCGCCTCGGTTGAAGTACGGATTCGCGTAGCGGCTGAGATAGTCGGGCGCCCGATCCTTGCGAAAGGTCAGTTTCAGAAACAATGCCAGCGAGCCGACTGCGATGCCGGTTGATATCCATTTGACCGCTTGGCTAGCACGGGGATCGCTATCAAGCCAGAAGACCGCTGCGACAGTTGCGGCGACCATGAACGCGAGGACCGCAATCGCTTTGAGAGATTCATGCACCGGTTCATTCCCAGGACTGTCACGGACGACTTTCGCGTCAACTCGCCGTCATGTCTTCCACAGCGTCGCGCTCGGCGTCAGAGGTGCTCCGCGAGCCGCTGCTGACCAGTTGATTATCCACTTCGTTCGCCACGATCACTCCGTAGTTCATCGCTCCCAGCCAGCCGCTCATGATGATCCCCACGCTGCCGGCGTGGTACAGGCCGGCGATTTGCTGGGGCAGGCCGCGGCTGACTGCCAGGCCTTCGAACTTGGTGCCGAAGCTCGCCCCCGCCGGGTGGTGCGTGTAGTGGCGGAAGCTCACCGGCGTGGACGCCTCGACATGCACGGCCCGCTCGCGGACGCCCGGGACGTACTTATCGAGCGCGTCGAGCGTCGTCTCGCACAGGTCTTTCTTGCTCGCCTGATAATCCTCGGGCGACAGGTCGGCCCAGTCGCGGTAGTTGGCGTTGGTGCTGCTGACAATCAGGCATCGCGGCTCGCGATGCGGGCGCGTCTTGGGATAGTAGAACGAGTAGGTGCGGCTGGTCACGTTGCGGGAGAGCAGGGCGTCGGTCTCGAACTTGGGCGCCGTGGAGCTGAACAGCAGGTCGCCCAATTCTTGCACGTCGAGCAAATCGCCCTCGCCCAACGCGATGTAAACCTGCGTGCTGCTGTTGTTGA
>JAGQOU010000128.1 GCA_020427145.1 Planctomycetales bacterium
GCCGCACGAACCGGACAAGTTGAGCGACTGACGGCAGCGGGCTGCGCGACGGAAGTTGCGCTGCTCCCCCCGCCCACGATACGACGGATGAAGCTCTCCGCGAAGTCAGCCCCCTGCGCGGCTCGCGAAGCGGCCTGAGCACTGCAGAAGCGCCCGTGTATTAGATGCTGAAGCGCATGAACGCGGAAAAGAAGGCTGGAATCCCGGTGGAACGACGCAGCGGATTCGCGGTGTCCGTCGAGAAGGGAAAACCTGCCAACGAACTCGACGAAACGGATTGGGAAGATTTTTTCCAGCGGATCTGCGAACGCCTCAAGACGAAGTATCCCACAGTCTACCAGCACGTGTTCGACGACTAGCAGACGCGTTGCGATCGCGATCCTGGGGTTACAGTCAGGATCCGTACACATTCTCGAAGTACGGTCCGTTTGGACCCAAACGACCTATCTCGTTTGGCAACCGACCGAGGAAGCGGTTGCCTGGGTCGCCGCTGATCGACTCTCGGCGCCCGACCAGCCAAAGCAGGCCAAGATGTTCGAGGACATGACCTACCGGGATGCAGCCGCACGAGTTGCTGAGGGGCTGGCCGAGGATTCGCTTGCCGCTCGTGTTTTCTCGTCATGGTTCGCGTTGGCGGCGTCATCGGCGGTCGCACGGCGAAAACTGGGGGGCTGCCGGTGGGGCCTGGAGGCTGGTTTCAGGCTTGGATTGTCAAGGTTTCTTGCCGGCGCGAATCCTCGCAGCCCACGAGTTTGCGTTTCGAACACCGACTAATATTCCTGTTCCTATCGGCTCCTGGGCGACGGCGACGCCACGCCGGGAAGATCGATCTGCAAGAAATTCAGGTCCGGTCGGACGAGACAAAGCAGATAATATCCAGCTGCGAGGCCAATTGCAGCCGCCAGAACATGACCAATCAGGTTAGTCAAACGCGGCTGTCGTCGCACGTTCCGGAGGCGGCGAGTCGCCTTCGGAATCGAAGCCACAGACGGCGCCCTGGGCGGATTCTCAATAGATCCGGACATGTGGCGCTCTTCTACATCTGGCCGACGCGCGCGGAAATGCTCCTTCAGCGTTTCGGCCGCGGCCAGCGGCGCGCCAAAGTCGACGGCAGGCTCCGCGCTCGGCGTACGGGCAGTTGAAGCTTCGGCATCGTCGTCGGCAAGCAACTCGTCCGATTCGGCGTCGTTTGGCGACTCCGATGGCGACTCCGACAAAACTTCCGCGAGTGCCTCATGGAGATCGCGATACCCGCCGTCACGACAGACGATTTTTTTCCACCTCGAGACTCGGGGATCTGCCAAGCCCCGTTCACGCTTCAATTCGATCTGAGCACTTTCGCCACGCCCAGGTATCTGGGCCGTCACGTCCAGAATGCCGTTGGCCTGAAGCGAGTAGCGGACGTCAATTGGCGTGCCTTTCGGCAACCCAGGCGGCAGATTCTTAATTCTTGCCGATGCCAGGGTGGCGCATTGCGCGGGAATGCTACTTTCACCCTCAAGCAGGCGAACACTCACATTGGGTTGATTGTCCATACGAGTGACGAAGGTCCTCGCCACGTCACAGGGCAGTGCGGTATTCCGCGGAATGAGAGTGACATTCTCGGTTCGGCACGTCTGCAAGTTGACTCCGGCGATTCCGAGCGCGTGCGCGTTGACATCAGTTACCCGCAGCTTGGGAGCATCCGGGAGGAGTCCCCGGGCGCTGAGCAGCGATCGAGCGAAAAGTGCGGCGCCGCGTGCGACGGCTTCGTCGGCGTCGACGGTTGTCTCGACGGGCAATCCAGACATTTCCGTCAACGCCGTTCCAACGGCCGGCATTCTGGTGGACCCGCCAGTCAACAGAAGGCGATCCACGTCGTCCCACAGCAATCCAGCTGTCGACAGCGTTTGCCTCGTTGTGAAGAGGGTTCGTTCGAGCAAATCGGTTGTGAGCTCCTCAAATTCATCCCGGCTGACGGCAATCTCGAACTTGGAATCGCTCTTGTTGCATACCACCGACGCCAATGGGTTTTGCGTGAGCGTATGCTTCGCATCCCGGGCGGCGCGGAGGAGCTGCAATTCGTCACGCTGCGACCAAGGTTGGCCATTGCCCGAAACTAAATCGATACGATGCTTGACGACATCCGCAAGCCTTTGATCCCAATTCAAGCCCCCCAATTCGTAGTCGCCGTCGGTGGCGAGCGTACGAAACGCGCCCGACTCCATATGGATCAAAGTCACGTCAAAAGTGCCGCCACCAAGGTCGTAGACCATCAGGTTGAGGCTTTCCCTCGGAGTGCCGTCAGCGGCGAGATATCCGAGCTTCTCTCCAAAAGCAAGTGCCGCCGCAGTCGGCTCATTGACCACATCAAGGACGTTAAGACCGCTTATGATTGCTGCGTCCAGCGTGGCCTTTCGGCGGGCTTCGTCGAAATAGGCCGGAACCGTAATGACGGCCTGGTAGTCGTCGTCGAACCTTGCAACGATCGCTTTCCGTAGTTGGCGAAGCAAGCATCCCTGTATCACCGCGGCGGGGTAGGTTCGCCCATCGATCTTTCTCCGATAGGAAATCGCTCCCATGTCACGCTTCATGTTCTCCGCGAGACGTTCCGGGGCGGTCAAGCCGGATTCCCACGCGTCATCGCCAACCACAATGCGATCTTCCGCGAAAAACACCAAGCTGGGCGTGAGCCTCGACTGCCCTGGTCCTTGGAGCATCTTTGTGGCGCCTTCCGCATCGAGGAAGGCGACCGCACAATTCGTAGTTCCGAGATCGATGCCAATGGGGACGAGTGATGACATACGGCTATTCAGCGTGAAGGTTTGACTCCGTAATTGCGGGCGTTGCCACCGTTTGGGTGTCGCTGGTATACTGCCAGCGAAGAGGCGCTTCAACTAATCCTCCCCAGACGGACGAGACGTGCGCAACACGTCCACCGCTTGGTATTATGCCCGCGCGCGCCTCCAAATTCGACGCCTATCACAAATGGCTTGGTATTCCCCCAGCCGAGCAACCTCCCAACCACTACAGATTATTGGGAATAGCGTTGCTGGAGGGCGACGAGGAAGTCATCGGAGCCGCCGCCGATAGGCAAATGGCGCACGTCAAGTCTTTTGCGACCGGTAGGTACGCGACTGAGTCGCAAAGATTGCTGAATGAGCTTGCACGCGCGAGAGTCGTACTGCTCAACGAGCAGAAGAAGGCGGTGTACGACAAGCGGATTGGAGCGGAGAATCGGGAAAGTCCTCAGCGAGTTGAGAACAGCCGACCGGCATTCGACGTGGCGCCTCCGCCGCTTGGACAAGAATCGTCCGAACTTGCGCAGATCGCGATTGCGGAACGGCGAAATCAACGGCAAATCAATGTGCGGATGCGACGTAAGCGGCGAACATTTCCTTTCTACACGATCTGCATCGGCTTTGTTGTGATTGCCGCGAGCCTCGTCATCGCCCACCTGACGCGGCCGCAGAATACGGTCGAGGTTCACAATCCCGCCCACCAAGCCGCGTCCGGCGTTACGAAGGGCGACGCTACGTTGCTGGTACCGAAGAGTGATGCTGAAAAAAGACGACCAACGACAACTCCGCAACCCCGCCGCCCGCCGCCACTTGCGAGGCCTGCACCGCATTCCGCTCGCCTCAATGTTCAACCTGAGGCCCTAGACGACGCAACAGAGACGCGGCCATCAAATCACATTTCGCCCAGCGAGCAAGAACATCCCCGCATTGACGATCTCTCTGGCAAGGCTCCGCAACCCGAGGAGGAGGAACTGCAAGAGGCGAGGCGAATTATCGCTGAGGTATACTTGCAGGATTTCGAGCGACTCCGATCGACTAGCGATAAAGTGAGATTGGCGCGTCGCCTCCTCGACGAGGCGAAAGAAACTGAATCCGACCCGCCGGCCGCGTTCGCTCTCTGCACAGAGGCGCTCCAGCTTGCAACCGATGCGGCCGAGCCGTCTCTCGCATTTGAGATCGCTCGTCATGTCGAGGAGAAATTCGATGGCCCGCCTCTTTTCTGTCGATCGCAGGTCGCAATAGGGCTGAGTGAGACAGCACGAAGTTCGCGCGCTTCAACGCAGTTGTGCGAAGAAGTGCGACCGCTGCTCGACGAAGCGATCAAACGCGACTTGTACGAAGCGGGCCAGAGTATTTCCCAGGTCTTCGTCGAGGCCGCAAGAAGGTCGCATCGAAAGGACTTGCTTGAACAGGCAACAGCGGCCCTCGGACGCGTGACGACTCTGCGTGAATGCTACGGCGAAATTGAGCCGGCCCTTGCGGTACTCGATCTCGACGAGCAGAACCCCCTCGCGAATCTCGAAGTTGGGAAGTTTTACGCGATCGTTAAGGGCGATTGGTCGCGGGGTTTGCCCTGCTTGGCTCGAGGGGCAGATTCAGCACTTAGACAAGCGGCGGCCCGCGAGTTAGCTGCGCCGGGAGAACCTCTCGCAATTGCGGACCTCTGGTACGCTCTGTCCGAGGACCTCCCGCAAATCGAAAGCAAGGCCGCACGTCGGCACGCGATCGATTACTACCGCATTGCCGCTTTATCGCTACAGGGACTGGATCAGTCGCATGCCATCGCAGCAATACAATCAGCAATTGACGATCAAGTCGTTATCGCTCAACAACTGCCTCTCACGGATGTGCCGTCTTTTGAAATCCAAGGCGTGAGAGTTCCGGCGGCGGCGATTCAATACGACGTTGTGAGTATGCCTCCCCCAACGGCGGGGACGGCAGAGATCAGTTTCCGACTCGATCGTCGGTTCCGAAGGTTTGCTGGAAGTGCTTGGATCAAACCGAATGAGCAAAATCGCTACGTTTCGTGTTTGGTGCGATTTGAAGTGCGCTGCGATGGCCGACCAATCTGGCGACCGGATCCGTTCGACGAGCAGGGTCGGGAAAAGCGATTCAATCTCGACGTCGAAGGAGTGGAAGTGCTAACGCTCGTTGTCGAGGGAATTGGGGATCGTGGACGCGACTTTGCCTTTGCGGAATGGAAAACACCTTTGTTGATCGAGTAGTGCTACCGGATGGCTATGCCGGCAAATGATTTTTCTGGCCCGCTATCGGCCTCCCTGGATGCACGCAAACGTCGCTTCCTCCTCCCAACGCTGTTTTCCTCGAATCTGGCCAGATTTCATGCACAACGCCATTCGCGTCGGCAATAGCTAAAGAAAACCCCCACCGGCCAAGCCAGGGTCCTCGACCGTCGGGCCGCCCGCGCGCCGGCCTCCCGGCAGCACGGGCGACCCGCAGCGAGTCGCGTCGATCGACGAGTCGCTCGCCACTCAAGAGAGCGATCGAGCGATCACTCAGAACCGGCGTCGCACACAGCAGCCGGCCCAGGCCAGACCCGCGGCCAACGACAGCGCCGCCGGTTCCGGCACGACGGGACCGGCGAACGCCAGATAACGGGCGCGGATCGCGGCCGGCGACAAGGCGTCGTCAGAGATTTCGACCTGATCGAGCAGGCCGTCGAAGACGCGGGCCCGCATGTTGGGCAGGCGCAGCCACTTCGCCGCGCCCAGCACGATCACCGAGTTGCCTGGATCGTCGAACGACGTCAGCGCGACCGACGGATCGGAACCCAGCAGGACTCCGTCGAGGTAGAGCTCCAGTTCTGCGCCGCGACGCACGAGCCCGAGTTGCTGCCACGTCCCAGGAATGATCTGTCCGCCGGCAAGTTGCATGTCAATGACTGAGTTCGACGAGCGATTCTCGGCGACGAGCGTTCCGTCGGGGTGAGCGTAGACGTAGGTCTCCGGCCCGGTCCCCCCAAACCCGTCGCCCGTGCCGACGTAGAACAGAAAATCAAGATTCTCCGCATCTCGGCGGTTGAACCACATCAAGAACGTCCAATCGGCGTGCGGCGGCAGGACGTCCTTGTTGACCCAAAAACCGTAGTGATTGTCTTGGTCGGTCGGCTCCACCGGTTCGGCGACCAGTCCGGCCGTTCCTAGCCGACTGCCGACGAGCGACGGACCCAGCGTGTTGGCATCTGTAAAGCTGGCGCCGTTGACCATCGCCAGCAACGACAGATCGGGCGCTCCGGCGACGCGGTCGGCGCTGTAGGCCGCGACGACCGGATCCGTGTCGACCGGGCCGTCGGGCGTGAAATCGTAGCGGGCCCGGAGGGCGAAACACGGATTGCCGGCGAGCAGCCACAACAGGGCGGCGATCGCTCCGACGTCAACACAGGCAGGTTTCATCGTCATTGCTCCCCCACAGGAAAGGATTCGAGAAAGAGGGCGGAGCGGGCGGCGACGCGTCCGCTACAGCGCGACCAGTTCGTCGGCCAGCAGATTGCCGGCGACGTCAGGCGTGACGGCTTGCCCGCGCAGCCAGCGGGCGAATTGATGGACCATCAGCCCGGCGGCGATCGCCGCGGCGTAGATGGTGCTGGCGCTGGTGCAAGCGCCCGCCTGGGCGGCGCCTTGGGGAAACAGCGTCGTCGCATAGTGCGCGCGACTGGCGGCGTCGCCGGCCGCCAGCACCCGCAGCGTCTCGCCCCGCATCCGGCCGTCGGCCCAAAACCGCGTCGCACGTCCGCCGCCGCGCCAGATCGCTGCGCGGGCCGAAATCGAATCGACGCACGCGAACACGGCGTCGCCCGCGGCATAACGCGGCCGCCAGCGATCGTTCACGGCCCTGACTTGCAGTTCGCCATCGACGTCCGCCAACGTCGCAGCGAGCGCCGCGACCTTCGGCTGCCCGACCTGGCTGGAGAGATACCCTTGGGTGGCGACGTTCGTCAGGTCGACTTCGTCAAAATCGATCAGCTGCAGGCGGCGCACCCCGATCGCCGCCAGTTGCAGGGCGACCTGCCGGCCGATCGCGCCGACGCCGATCACGGTCACGGCGAGGGTCGCCAGCCGATCGTGCGGGACGAGGTCGCGCTGCCGCGCGAACCGATCACTCGTCGTGCCGGCCATGGGGCTGCTCCTCCGCGAGAAGCGGGGTCCACCGCCACTCGTCGTACGCGCGCCACGGATCAGCGTCCGTCGCGGCCGGTTCGGCGAATTCGCCGTCTGCGAGCGACGCCGTCGCGGCGACGCAGGCGCGGTACTCCGCCAGCCAAGCCGCCTGGTTGCTCGGCGGAAACTCGACGCCGAATTCGACGGCGATCGACAGGTTGGCCGCGAGGCCGGGGCCGGCGGTCAGGCGGAGGCGCGCGGAGGTGGCGCCGCCGCGGGCCAAGATGGCCATCACGGCCCAATCGCAGCGGCCAAACGCGCGGGCGAAGGTCGCTTCGTCGGTGGCGGAGGGGGCGGCCGAGGCGCCGGGGTGGGTGTGGATCCAGACGCGGGCGAACTCGGCGGGCCGCCGCCCCGCATCGACCAGTTCGTCAAACAGCGCGGCCACGGCCGCGTCGTCGAAGGCGACGGCGGCCCAATCGGCGTGTTGGGCGACCAGCCGCACGTCTTCGATGAGCAGCGGGTCGTTCGAGGCGGCGATCCCGAAGCCCCCGATCTCCGTGTCGCCCAGGTCACGCAGATACGTCAGCTTGGCCCACGCATAGGGCGTGAACCGGAGACGCTGCCGCGCCAGCCGCGTCGGGGCGGGCGTCGCGCGACGGCTCGGCCGCGGCGTCCGCTGGTTCGCGGCAGGCCGCGCATTGCGATTGTTCATCGAGGCACTCCTGGCAGTAAAAGGTTTGGCAGCCGACGCACGGCTCAAGACACTCAGGACAACACTCCGCGCCGCAGTCGCCGCAATCGGCGCTGCAGTCGTCGCAGAGGGACTCGTCGCAGCCGTGACAGACCCCCGCGCAGTCGCAACAGAGTTCGCGGCGGCAGGCGCGGCAGACTGCGAGACCATCCTTCTCGACGGTGTCGTCGCATGCGGGACAGCGCACGCCGTCCCAGTCCTCCAAGGCGACGTACGCGCTGCCGGGGTTGTAAGTGGCCAGCACGCGGGCGGCGATCTGAAAGACGTCCCCGAGTCGACCGTCGCGGAGGGCGGCCTTGAGCGGGGCAAGCCCCTCGCCGGCGCACAGCGCCTCGCCGCTGATGTGGGGATGGGTGACGTCGTCGTTGGACCGAGCGGGCTGAGGGTCGAGCGCGATCACGCGCAACGGGAGTTGGGAACGGGCCCGGTCGGTCAGCGCCAACCGCAACTCAAAGCGTCCCAACTCCCGGCCTTCCAAGACGACCGGATCGGTGACCACGGCCAACTCGTCGCCGGCGGCGTCGAGGGCGACTGCTTCGAACTCCGTATCCAGTGCGCAGACGTCGCGATAGAGGTCGCCCCACGAAACGGCGCCGGGCGCGGCAACCGGCGTCGCCAAGTCATCGCGACAGGCGCTCAGCGCGCGGAGCAGTTCGTCCACGTCGCTGGCCAAGCGGCGCTGAAGTACCGCGGCGGCGTGCCGCCAGCCGCAGCGAACGGCGCGTGCTCTGAGTCGCCGCCGACGCTGGCACCGGTCCCAGGCCGCCTCCGGCCAGAGGGGCGCGGGCGCCGGGCGGGCGGCGGATAAATAGCGCTCGTGGACGCGCCGCGCGACGGCCAGTCGCTGCCGGACGTCCGCTTTCACCAGCAGGGCCATCTGCCCTCCTTCCTTGTGCAGTTCAAGGGGGCGGGGCCGGGCGCCGCGCAGGGGCGCCTGGACCCGCCGACAGAAACAAGAGACGTCAGCGCGTCGCCCCCTCGATCTTGGTAGGGGTGAAGCTGACGCGGTCGCCTTCCTGGAGGACGTGGTCGGCGGCGGCCGGTTGGCGATTGACGCGAATGAGATAGTCGTCGGCGCGTCCGTGGGGGACGCGCTGGGCGAACAACGTGGCGACCGTCAGGCCGGCGGCGACGTCGATGTGGTCGGCAAAGCCGGCCCCGTCGTTGTTGATGAACAGGATCTTCATATTGGGGAATGGGGAATGGGGAATGG
>JAGQOU010000129.1:0-9088 GCA_020427145.1 Planctomycetales bacterium
GATATTCAAGACAGTCGCTCCCGGGTGACTCCAAATGGTCTGGGGGGAAAACTGGCAGGCGCCCACTTCAGCATGGCCCAGTCATCCTGTCGAGAATGAACTTCGCGGCGTTTCTCCTGCACCGGCCGGCAGATCACGGACGACCGCGCAAGCCCAACTCCCGCCGCATCACCCCTCCCCCAACCCCTCTCCGTCGAGGGGAGGGGAGCAGAGAGTCGCGGACGGGACGCCGCGACAACCGTCGCGCCCGTCGTGGTTCAATCCCCCAGACGCCTCGGCAAGCCCAACGACTCACGATCCCAGACTCCACAGACCCCCAACCACAACCAGATTTTGGTAGAAAATGGGCCACCGCATCCCGTAAAATCAGTGTCAAACTGTCGCGCGGCGCGGCAACGACCACCGGGAGGACGGAGCACATGAAAACGACAAGACACCATCGGCAGCCGCGGCGAGTTTTGCTCGCCGCAGATGAGTTCCGCAAGCAATTCTCCCGCCCGGCGAACTGCAGCGCCGCGCACAAGTCGCTTGCGAGCAAGCACTAAGGACAAACCCAACCGCATCGCCACACGGAGTTTTGCACTGCGATTTCAGTTTTTTTGCACCTGAGCCACATAGCGTGTTTACCATGGCGCCCCTGGAAGCGCCGAAAACACGGCCTGCCACGTTCGCCCTCGCGGCGAATTCCCGGCTGTTGCGCAAGCGACTCCCCGCGTCCGTCGCCGCTTCCCACCGGCGGCTACCTCTCGCTCGGTTCGATATGCACCAACACGTCGTGAACGTTTTCCGGCGACGCCACCAGGGCGTTCTTCACGCGGTGGCCCAGTTCGTGGCCGTCGCGCACCGACAGGTCGCCGTCGACTTCCACGTGGATGTCGATGAACATTCCCAGGCCGCTTTTGCGGACGCGGCACTTGTCGATGCCGACGACCCCCTCGACGGCGGCGGCGGTGGCGCGCACGCGCCCCAGCACCTCCGGCGGGGGCGCCACGTCGAGCACCTCGCGCCAAGCCCCGCGGAACAGTCGCACGCCGTTGAACGCGATCACCCCGGCGGCGAACAGCGCGGCCCAGTCGTCGGCCGCCTCGTAACCGGGGCCAAAGTACAGGGCGATCGAGATGCCCAAGAACGCGGCGATCGAGGTGAGCGAATCGCTGCGGTGATGCCAGGCGTCGGTCACCAGGGCTTGGCTGCCGATCTCGCGGCCCGTGCGATACAGCCGCCGGTACATCAGTTCCTTCATCGCCACCACCGCCACCAGCACCAGCAGCGTAAACGGCTCGGGGGCGTGGTGCGGGAGGGCGATTTCCCGCACGCTTTGCACGGCAATCCCCACCGCGGCCGCCAACAGCGCGGTGGCCACGACCAGCGCGGCGAGCGGCTCGACCTTGCCGTAGCCGTAGGGGTGTTGATCGTTGGCGGGCTGCGTGGACACCTTGAGACTGCCCAGCACGACCAGCGAACTGATGATGTCGAGCAGCGACTCCACGCCGTCGGCGATAAGCGCATAGGAGTTTCCCACTACTCCGGAGACGACCTTCACCGCGGCGAGCAAACTGCTGGCAGCGATGCCGCGCAGCGTGGCGCGCGCCCCCCGGGCCGCGGCCGCGGTGAGCGACTCGGCCGCAAACGATTTGACGACGGGCGGCGATTCTTCCATGCTGCGCGAAACCAGTGTCCGGATCGACTTTGCGAAATTGCGTCAGATCATTGCCAACAACCGAGCGAGGGTTGATGATAGGGCTTCCCGCGGCACGTGGAAAGCCGCAGGCCTGCGTCCCCCTGCCCTGCACGCCGATATGCCCGCCTGCCGATATGCTAGCCGACGATTCTGAGATTCCCGACGACCCGACCGGCGGCGCAGCGTACTGCCACCCTGCGGCGATGCGGGCGTGGCGCGGCGCCTTGACGCAACTCGACTCGCCAACGGGATTGTTCCGCGCCGCGTGGGCGATTGCTCGGCACGAGTTGCCCGAGGCGGACGTCACCGCCGGAGAGGCGGCCGTCGCGCGATTGGCCGACACCGTCAACAGTCGCGTGCGGTCGCGCAGCGTCGACGCCCGGCTGGCTCACCTGCACGACGTGCTGTTCGAGGTTGCGGGTTTCGCAGGCAACCAGGACAACTACTACGCCCCGGCCAACAGCTATCTGCCCGAAGTGCTGCGCACCAAACGCGGTCTGCCAATCACGCTCACGCTGATATACCAGAGCGTGGCGAGTCGGTGCGGCTTGACCGTTTATGGAGTGAACGCACCAGGACATTTCCTGGCGGAAGTCGAGGTGAACGGCGGTCGGTCGATGTACGTCGATCCGTTCTTCGGCGGCGGCGCGCTGGCTGGCAGCGAGGCGCTGGACCGCATCGAGCAGGCGACCGGCCGGCCGATCAGCGAGGCCGCAGCGCCGCTCGCCCGGGCGACTCCCGCCAGTTGGCTCGCCCGCATCCTCGCGAATCTCAGCGCCAGCTTCGCCATGACCAATCGGCAACGCGATCTGCTGGCCATGCAGGAATTGCAGGCCGAACTTGCGACCCACGGCGGCGTTCGCCCGTAATGTACTTGCGGGCTAGAATGACATAATCGGCCGCAGCATCGCCTGCGGCTCACGGACCCTCGCCGCCAGCACTCGTTCGCCGTGCCTTCACTCGTCGCCAAAACAGCCATTTTCGCCCTCGTCGCCGCCGCCATGGTCGTTGCGAGGCCGGTCCGCGCCGCGGTCGCCGTACTCAGCAATCGCACCACGGAACGGCTGGTCGTGGCAACGGCGGTCGACGACGCCGCGCCGCAGCCCCTGGTGCTGGCGCCGGGCGACTCGCGCCCCGTGTTCGGGTTGAAGTCGCTGGTGATCGGCTGGTCGGACGGCGTCGAAATCCACGAAACGAAGCTGACGCCCGGGTGCGCGTACTTTTTTGGCGCCCTGGCGCCGGGACAGCCGCTGACGCTGCAGCAGATTGGGCTGAACGAGCGGCCCGGACCGCCGCTGCTGATTGCTGACAACGACCTGCTGCTCGACGCGACGCCCACGCTGCGGGTCAAGGTGTTGGTGGACGACGACGAACGTCGCCGCCGCGAAGTTTGGGAGCCGGAGCTGCGCGCCCGCATCGCCGCCGCCTCGGAAGTCCTGTACGCCCACTGCGGCCTGCGACTGGAACTGGTCGCCTTCGGCGCCTGGGATAGCGACGACGCCGAGTTCAATTTCACGCGCTCGCTCGACGAGTTCGAGCGCGAGGTCGCCCCCGGTCCGGCGGACGTGGCAATTGGGTTTTCGAGTCAATACATGGCCCAGCGAGGCCGAGTCCATCTGGGCGGAACGCGCAAGACGCTCCACTCTCACATCCTCATCAAAGAACGCACCCGCGGCGTGCTGGAGTCGGAACGGCTGGAACTGCTGGTGCATGAACTGGGGCACCTGCTGGGCGCGTCGCACAGCCCCGAACCCAACAGCGTCATGCGGCCCGTGCTCACCGGCGGCCTGCAGCGCACGGCCGGCGCGTCAGTGCAGTTCGACCCGGTGAACACGCTGGCCATGTCGCTGTTGACCGACGAGATGCGATTGCGGCGCGTGCGGACCATGAGCGAGATGACGTCGCTGACGCGGCGCCGGTTGAAGGAAATCTACGCGGCGCTCGATCCCACGCTGCCCGACGACCCGGCCGCCGGCATGTACCAGCAGTTGGTCGGCTCAGCCGCGGGGACAGCGATCATTGCCGACGCGCGCAAGATCATGGCCCACGTCGTGCATGTCGCCGAACTCAAAGACAAGGCGCCGCTGGAGACATTGCATGCGTCGTCCGCGGGAGCGCCCGGAGACGCCGCACAGCAGAGCCCCGAGCGAAGCGACTTGCTGCTGGAGTGGTACGTGCGTCAGGCCGCGGCAGCCGCGGCGCGCGTCAACCAGGAAACAGCGCCCCAGGCGTTCTTGCTGGCCGTGGGCGCGGCGCTCGACGACACGGGGCAACTCGCCCGGTTGCCGATGGTGTCGAATATCGAGCGTCGGTTGGAGGGCGCCGCGGAGCGCCAGCGTCGCCTCGCCGCGCTCGGCACGCCCACCATGCGCGGACGAGCCGACCTCGCCAAGCACTTCTTTGTCTCGGCCCACCTCGTGCCCATTCTGGGCAGCCAGAAAGCCCGGGCTGCCGGGCTGCTGAAGGAAATGGCCGACTCGCACGGCGGCAGCGGCTTTAGCTTCGTCGACATGACCGCCAACCGCGCGGGAATCGTATTCGCCCACGCCGTGCTGAACGGCCAACTGCCGCTGGACCGCATCGCGCGCGAGTTCACCGTCGACGCCGTGCTGCCGACGCTGGAGGATCTGCAGGAAGACATGCAGGCGCCCGAGTTCGCCGAAAACTTCGGCGGCCTGACCGATGCACGACTGCAGGGCGAACTCTCCAAGATTGAACTGCGAGTCGGTGCGCTGCCCTGCTATCGTGTAGATTCTCCAACCCGCGCCTCAAACCCGTAGGAGTTGCACATCGTTTTCTGCACCACGGCGAAGACGCTCGCAACCGAGAAGGGCCCTTTGAGCCGCCCCGCACTGACGTTGCTCGCACACTGTCTCTCAATTTGACAGGCGAAAAAGATGCGTTTACGATGCTGGTGACGCTGAGATTTCCTCGAAAGCAGGCGTTTCGCGCGGTCACATTTTGACCCTAGCACTCGGTTTCGCTAATTGTCGCTGACGTTGACGCAATCTTTGCCCCAGGTGGCGAGGATTGCGTTTTTTTGTTGTCACCGACTGCGTTGTCGCAGGCAATGAAGCGCCCTTTACCGAGAATCCCATAGGTTAATTGTCATCAGATGAATTCTACCCCTCCTCGACGCCGCGGCCCTTGGCCATTTTCTGTCGCAATCCCGCGAGCGATGATCGCCGTCGCGCTGCTGGCTGCTGGTAGCGCCAAGGCAGCCAACACGACCCACGTCGTTGCTTTCGCCGAACCGGACGCCGGGTTCATATTCGCGTATCGGCGCGCGCTAACGGCTGGACCGTCGCAGCCAACAATCGATGATTTGCAGCGAGTCGCCTACCCCGTGCGAAGAACATCTCTCGCAACGACGCCGACGAATCGTTCGCGGATCGAAGTTGCCGATCCCTATACGAGCCCCGTGACAACGTTGGTTGCTGAAGGCGACTCGGCTCCTGGCATGTCGACCGACGTCGTTTTTGGCGGTTTTGATTCCGTCCATGTGACCTCCGACGGAACGATCGGATTTGAGGCGGACCTCGCGGGACCGGGCGTCTCTTCTTCCCCCGATTCGGAAGACTCCTACTGGTTGAAACTTGGCGCCGCGGCGCCGCAATTGCTGATCCGGCGGGGAGCGCCGCTGCCGGGGCGCAACCCAAACGAAATCGTCGACCACTATCTTCGACCGGAGTTGGCACAAGACGGAGTCGCCGTGATCCAGGCGCGCGTCAACGGCATGGACGGGATCTGGCAGTACGATCCAATTCGAGAGTTTCGGCTGGTGGCGCAGGACGGCATGCCGGCGCCGGGCCTGCCGCCCGGGACAACGTTCGACCAGACGTGGAACGACCCCGTCGTCAATTCACTCGGCCGAGTTGCCTTTGGAAGCGGTCTAGCCGGCGGGACGGTCACCAGCCAAGATGACCGCGCGATTTGGACGAACCGATCGGGTGATCTTGAACTGATCGTGCGCGAAGGGGAAATTGCTCCCGGCACGAACTCCCGCTTTGGCTCCGTATTGCGCAACAACAATTTGGCCTTCAATTCCTCCGGCGCTATCGCCTTTGCAACAACTGCCGGTCGAAAAGGAGGCATCTGGTTGGACGATGGATCAGGCGGCCTCTCGCTTGTCGCCATATCCGACGGCGCGGCAACCAGCGTCGGCGCGAACGCATCCTTTACGGCAACAGGTACTCCGCTTCTTAGCGAACAAGGCGACTTGGTCTTCGACGCTTATTATCGCCTGAACAACTCTAGCCCAGTTCAGCAAGGCATCTTTAGAAAGTCTGGCGTCGCCGAGCCGCAATTGGAAGTGAACCTCACGGACGGCTTGCCAGGCTGGAACGCGCTGTCAATTCAGGAGCTCGACCAATACTCGCAACAATTGATGGGGCCCGTTCTGAATGATTTAGGGCGTATGGCTTTCGGCGTTCAACGACAGAAGCAGAACACGCCCAACGTCGACTACGGCATCTGGGTCCAGGACCGCGCAGGGCGGTTGCGATTGGCGGCTCAAACAGGCGACGAGATTGACGTCAATCCGGGCCCGGGAACGGACCTGCGAACGCTTTCGAGCATCGCTCCTTGGCACGTCGACGACGGCCCCGTCGGCCTCGCATCGGGTGGCGACGACGGTCGCCCGATTTCCTTCAACAATCGGGGCGAAGTCTCCTTCACCGTCCGATTCACGGACGGCAGCAGTGCCGTGATTGTTTCGAGCATCGGCGCCATACCAGAACCAGGTTCCGCCCTGTTGGCAGTCCTGGCGTCCGCAACGCTTGCAGTAACCTGCAGGGGCCGGCGCCCCCATCGCGGACGACGGCGTCGTTGGCAATTCTGATGTCGAGCGTCATTGGCTCGAACGCAGCCGTCGCGTCGCCCCGCTCGCTACCAGGAGAAGGCCGCCGCGCAACGAGCGCGGCGGCCTAGGGTCAAGGCGTCTTGGCAATCAGCGGCCAAACTAAACTCGTCGCCGCCATGCGGCCGCCAGCGGCAGGCCCAGCAGTATCAGCGCGACGGTGGTCGGCTCGGGCGTATTGACGTCGCCGCCGCCGCCGTCGAGCGTGCCGACCGCCTCCAGCGCGTCGATGTCTTCGAAGGCATAGCCGAACGTGCCGGCAACGTCGAAGGCAGTGTCCCACTTATGCCCGCCGTGCACCAGGAACGAGTTCACGCCGGTTCCGCCCACGTTCACTAGGTGCATGATCTCGCCGCCGTCGATGCCCGCGGGCGTGATCGGGTCGATCGAGAACAGCAGCTCGTCGCCGTCGTCCCAGCGGCCGACGACGCCGACGTCGTGGGCCATGGTGGCGTCGACGTCGATGCGATCGCGAATGTCCACGGGATAGTCGAGGCCGACGCCAAGGAACAAATCCTCGACCGCGTCGACGATCGTGGCATGCGAGATCCACACGGTCACGCTCTTGGTCGTGATGTCGTAGTCCCACACCGAGACGCCGGACAGCGCGTCGCCGTCAAGGGAGAAGCGGTCGGCGTCGGCTGTGTTGACGCCGCCGACGTAGCCATGGTCCCCGGGATCGTCGGCGTTGTTGTGCGTGGGCGGTTCGGGGCCCCAGACTTCTAAGGCGTCGACGTCGAACACGGGCGTGTGATGGTTGACGCCGGCGCCGGGGCCAGCCGGCGTTTCGATCGGCGCCCAGATTCCGTCGGTCCCTACAGGCGCCTCCCAGTGGACATGCGCTTTCGGGACGATGCCCCCCACGGCGGCGCCCGCACTGTCGCTGGTCAGCGAAAACAGCAGCGTCGCTTCATTGCGCGTGATTTGCCGGAACAGAAAGTCCTGGTGATTCGCCAGCGCGTCGACTTGCCCCTCACGGTAGTTGAACCCCGGCACGCCATAGTTGAATCCGTTGGTCGAACCGCTGTTGCCGGCCCCGCGAGGGTCGGGGATTCCGTCCCACGAAACAACCTGCAGCGGAATCGGCACGCCGAACGCATCGTGATCGGAGTTGTTGTCGATCGTCGGGTCGGGGGCAATCGTCCAGTTGGTGTGCGAGTACTCCTTGCCGAACACCGTTTCCACGGGCGTGGCGCCCGTGCCGTCCGTGCCAATCTTCACCGTCGCCAAATGCGGAACGGTGGTGTAGTAGTCGCCGGCGTGGGCCGCGGCCGCCGCCAGCCCCAGCGCCGCGGCGCACAGTAGACTGTGCGCGCATATTTTCCCTAAGAACCTCATCATTGTTCATCTCCCACGTTGATCGCATTAAAACGGAACAGAGTGACTCGCGCTGCGCGAACACAGTGCGAACGGCAAACCCCCTCTGCCGATTCCGTGCAAGCCGGACCAGTGCGATTGGTCTGGCGTGACGTTCCCTGGACGGAAGATCACGCCGAATGCGGGAAAACCAAGAGAAAAGCGGCGGCTAATTGCTACCCGGCGACCGCATTCTTGGCGATTGCCGGCGAGTTGTCAAACAAAGGTAATAAAGCTCGGAAAAAGCCTGCCATGGCGGTCGCGTTTATCAGTCGATGTCGCCGCCTGGGGAGGAGCAGATAGCGATCGGGGCGTCGGCGAGGGCGCCAGCGACCGACGGAGCGTCTGCAATCCGGTCCTTGATTCGCGCAGTTCGGCCCCCGCATTTGCGCCGTATCCCCGACAAACCGAGACGCCCGCGGGTCCTGCGGTCCTCGGGACCTGATTGTCGCCCTTCGTTGCAGGCGATAAACTCCTTGCTGCCAACGGCTTCAGGCTCGGCCGCCCGCGCCGAGCGCCCGCCTGCCCGCAGCGCACGTCGCCCCCGCCTTGCCGAACTGACTTCGCGACCGCCGGTCGCGGCTTTTTGAAATTGCCTCCCTACCCGCACTTCCGCCATGTCTGAACTTGCTGACTTTGGCCTGATTGGCCTCGCCGTGATGGGCGAAAACCTGGCGCTCAACGTCGAAAGCCGCGGCTTTCGCGTCGCCGTGTACAACCGCACCACCAGCGTGATGGAGAAATTCATCGCGGGCCGGGCCGCGGGAAAGAACTTCATCGGCTGCGAATCGCTCGAAAAACTGGTCGCCTCGGTCGCCACGCCGCGCAAGATCATGCTGATGGTCAAAGCCGGGCCCGCCGTCGACGCGATCATCGACTCGCTCATCCCGCTCTGCTCGCCCGGCGACGTCATCATCGATGGCGGCAACACCTACTACGCCGACACCGAGCGGCGGACCAAGTACGTCGAAGAGCAGGGCCTGCTGTACTGCGGCTGCGGCGTGAGCGGCGGCGAGGAGGGCGCCCTCAAGGGCCCCAGCATGATGCCGGGCGGCAGCCCCGACGCGTGGCCGCTGGTGAAGCCGATCTTCCAGGCGATCGCCGCGAAGGTCGGCCCCAACGACGACATCCCCTGCTGCGAGTGGGTCGGCCCCCGCGGCGCCGGGCACTACGTGAAGATGGTGCACAACGGC
>JAGQOU010000129.1:9104-11241 GCA_020427145.1 Planctomycetales bacterium
GCAGCTGATCTGCGAAGCCTACTTCCTCATGAAGGAAGCGCTCGGGCTGACCAACGACGAGCTGTACGACGTGTTCGCCGAGTGGAACACCGGGGAACTCGACAGCTACCTCATCGAAATCACTCGCGACATCTTCAGCGTGAAGGACGACGTCGGCGACGGCTACCTGGTCGACAAGGTGCTGGACCGCGCCGGCGCGAAGGGCACCGGCAAATGGATGAGCCAACTGGCGCTCGACCTGGGGGTGCCCAGCACGCTGGTCACCGAGGCCGTGTACGCCCGCAGCCTGTCGGCGGTAAAGGACGAACGCGAGCGCGCGTGCAAGGTCCTCAAGGGCCCGCACGGCGACCATTGCCACGGCACGAAGTACGAGGGCGACAAGAAGAAGTTTGTCGATGATATTCGCCACGCACTGTACGCCTCGAAGATCATCAGCTACGCCCAGGGTTTCGTGCAGTTGCAGGCGGCCGCCGCCGAGCACGACTGGCCGCTGAACTTCGGCGACTGCGCGATGCTGTGGCGCGGCGGGTGCATTATCCGCGCCGTTTTCCTCGACCGCATCAAGGAGGCGTTTGACGCCGACGGGACGCTGGAGAATCTGCTGCTGGCGCCGTACTTCACCGACGCGGTTGACAAGGCCCAGGACGCCTGGCGCCACGTGGTGGCGACCGCCGCCACGCTGGGGATCCCCACCCCGGCGTTCAGCACCGCGTTGGCCTACTACGACGGCTACCGCCGCGCCAACCTGCCGGCCAACCTGCTGCAAGCCCAACGCGACTACTTCGGCGCCCACACCTTCGAGCGCACCGACAAACCGCGCGGGGAGATGTTCCACGCGGAATGGCTGGAGTTGCGGCGGGAGCCTTCATAATCATTCCGGCTGGTATTCACTACAGAGTACACGGAGAGCGCGGAGGACATGCTCGCTTGGCCTTTTACTCTGTGTCCTCTGCGCTCTCTGTGGTGAAAGCTAAATAACTATGCCTCACACGTTTGTCATCTTCGGCGCCTCCGGCGGCACGAACCAACAAGCGACTTGACCAACCCATTCCTCAAGCACCAGGAGGCTCTCGCATGAAATATGTGATCGAGCAACATAGCGACGGGTTCGTGGCCTACCCGCTCGGGTTGCGCGGAGTGGTCGTGGGACAGGGTGACACCCGCGACGCCGCGCTGGCCGACGCGCAATCGGCCGCGAAGTTTCACCAAGAGACCTTCGGGGCCGAAGCGATCGGCGACGACTCGCAGCTCATCGACGCTGAACTGGTCGACGGCTGATGGCTGCATTTCCCGTTGACGCCCCGAAACGTCGCGTGCTGAAGGCGTTTGAATCACTGGGTTTCGTCATTGTCCGCGAAGCCCAGCACATTGCCCTGCGCCGCGAGAATGCTGACGGAAGCGTGACCCCGATGACGATCCCTAATCACCGGACAATCAAAGGATCCACGCTCCGTATGATTTGCAGTCAGGCGGGGATCCCGAGAGACGAGTTTCTCGACGCCTATCACGCGACTTGACGACCAAAATCGATTGTCGTCCCCTTCCCCACTCCGCCCTCCCCCTTTGGCATCATGCCTCACACTTTTGTCATCTTCGGCGCCTCCGGCGATCTCACCAGCCGTAAGCTCATTCCCGCGCTATACAACCTGCGACGCAAGAAGCGGCTGCCGGACGACACGCGCGTGGTCGGGTTCTCGCGGACGGCCTACTCGCACGAAGACTGGCGCAAGGAGCTTGCCGAATCGACGGCCAAGTTCGTTGGCGAGAACTTCGACGCCGAGTTGTGGAACGAGTTTTCGCAGCAGATCTTCTACCACCCCGGCGACATCGGCGTGGCGGACGACTTTGCCAAGCTGAAGGGCTTTCTGGAGGAAATCGAAGGGGGCGGCGAGGCGACGCGGGTTTACTATCTGTCGACGGCGCCGCGGTTTTACGAACAGGCGATCGGGCAACTCGGCGACGCGGGGCTCGCTTGCGAAGACGACGACTGCAAGCGGCGGGTCGTCATCGAAAAGCCGTTCGGCACCGACCTCGCCTCCGCGGTGGCGCTCAACGAGGCGGTCCACAAGTCCTTTGCCGAGCACCAGGTCTATCGCATCGACCACTACCTCGGCAAAGAGACGGTGCAGAACCTGCT